>CAMWQU010000009.1 GCA_947176535.1 uncultured Prevotellaceae bacterium | reverse complement strand
TAGAGCACCTGACTGTTAATCAGGGGGTCGTTGGTTCAAGCCCATCCTGAAGCGCGAAAGCCCTACCGAACACGGTAGGGCTTTTTGTTTTATATTCTCCACGGCTTCAGGGGGAGCGAGAACAGAGGAATTTCCCGTTACAACTTTTTCAATATCATACGATTCGCCTTGTCTATTATGGAGTTATCCAGAGAGGCAAGATAGATTTGCGTGGTGTTCTCCGAATCGTGCCCCATGCCCTCACTGATGACAGAAACGGGAATATGCTGACTTCTGGCGATGCTCGCCCACGAGTGGCGGCTCACGTACATCGTGAGATTCACCGGCAGACCGGTCGCCGAAGCTATCTGTTTCAGTTTGTTGTTAATAAGCCGCTGCGTGCTGCGGTACTGCGTCCGTTCGTTCTCCGTCCCTCTGAGAATCGGCAGCAGATATTCCGTCCCGCTGTTCGGATATTTGTCGATAATCTCCTGCATGCACTTCTCCCACCGGATGAACATCCGCTGTCCCGTTTTCCGGCGGCGATAGGAGAGAATGCCGTTGCAGAGGTCAGTTTTCCGGAGGTAAGCCATGTCGATGAACGACATGCCCCGCGTGTAGAACGAGAAGAGGAACATATCCCTTGCCAAGTCCCAGTTGGGCTTCTGCGACAAGTCCAGTCCCCGGAGGCGACGGATGACCTGCAGCGGAATGGCGCGTTTCACGGTTCGGTCTATCCCCGTGTAGACGTGGCGGAAAGGGTTGCGCTGCTCGGAGAGCCCCTTCTCCACGGCGCGGTTGTACACGGCACGGAGAATGCGATTGTAGAACGAAATCGTGTTCCTCGTCATGCCGTTGGCCTTCAGGAAAGCCTCGTATTCCTGCATCAGTTCCGGGGTGATTTCGTCCATTATAATGTCCTCGCCGTTCCGGAAACGCCGGAAACTGCTCAGTGTGGACGTGTACGTCTCCGCCGTCCTCAGCTTGTTCAGGCGGCTCAACTGATTGATGACGTCGTCCATGAAGCAGAAGAACGAATGCCCGACGAGCGTCTCCCGGAACATTCCCACCACATCGTCGGACGTGAAGCGACGGCCGCTGCAGCGCAGTTCCACGATGGCGGAGCGCAGCAACTTCATGTCGCGCTCCATCTTCCGGACAATCTGCCGGACGGCGTCCACCCGTTCCGCATCAACGGGCATGACCCTCGACTGCCGGGCGTCCCACTCCTCCGGAAATACCTTGTACTTGGTCGTAATCTGTCGCACTATCCGGCGGCAAGTCACCAGATAGATGATGGTGCCCGGACGGCCCTTGACCGTCGATGGGCGGAATTTGATTTTCACGGTTACCATATAGCTCTGTTCGTTTAGGGTTTAGGTCTGTCAAAATTAGGGAATAGGGAGGAAGGATTAGAGAGTAGGAAATAGAGATTAGGGGAATAGGGGTGATTTTGGCGTAACATGCCGAGGTTCAGGGTCAGGGCTTTAGAGGACTACATTATTCAGAGGTGAGCGGTTAATTATTCGGTCGCCTTTGAATAATTAACCGCTCACGACCGAATAATCCCGTCCACCTATGGAAGCGAAAAGATTGCGGCGGTTTTGCCATCTCAACAAAAAGTCGTACCTTTGCAGTGCCGATATAAGCGAGTTTTGTAATCCTCATCGGAGGGCATATCATGCTGGATAAGATGACCGGGTAAAACCACGATTTTTATGCGGCAATTTTAGTTTTTAACCCTTTAATGAAGCAAGACTATGAACAGAGACCGTATTGACTGGGGGACGGAACACATCCCGTCGCTATTCCGGATGATGTTTATCCCCACACTGCTGGGCATGTTGCTGGCCTCCGCCATGTGCATTGTGGACGGCGCGATTGTCGGACAGGGCGTCGGCAGCGACGCACTGGCGGCGGTAAACATCGTCGCCCCGTTTTTCCTCCTCACCACCGGCATCGGACTGATGTTCGGCACCGGAGTGTCCATCGTTGCCTCCATACATCTCTCCAAGGGGAACCGAAAGGCGGCGAACATCAACGTGACGCAGGCACTCAGCGTCTCCCTGCTGCTCATGACCGCCATATCTGCACTGGTGATGGCGTTTCCGGAACCCTGCGCAAGGGTGATGGGGTGCAGCGACCGGCTGCTGCCCTACGTGCTCGACTACATGAAATGGATTATCCCGGCCATGCCTTTCGGTATGCTGCTCAACATCGGACTGTTCGTGCTCAGGCTCGACGGCAGCCCGGTCTTCGCCATGCTCTGCAACGCCATACCGACGGTCATCAACGGCGTTCTGGACTACGTGTGCGTGTTCCCGCTGGGGATGGGCATCGAGGGAGCCGCCCTCGCGACGGGACTGTCGGAGGCCATAGGGGCGGTGATGATTCTCCTCTACTTGCTGTTCTTCACCCGCACCATCCGGCTGTACCGGCTGAAACTTTCCCGGAAGAGTATGGCCCTCACACTGCGGAACATCGGCTACCAGATGCGACTGGGAACCCCGTCCATTATCGGGGAACTGGCCATCGCCTGCATGATGCTGACCGGTAACTATGCCTTCATATCATGGCTGGGCGAGGACGGAGTGGCCGCTTTCAGCGTGGCCTGCTACTGCTTTCCCCTGATGTTCACGCTTGGCAACGCCATCGCGCAGTCCGCCCAGCCCATCGTGAGCTACAACTACGGGGCGGGACTGTTCCAACGGGTGAGGCAGACACTGAGGCTCTCCGTCATGGTCGCCGCAGTCTGCGGTCTGCTGACCATGACGGGTGGCATATTAGGCAGTCACGCCATCGTCTCCCTCTTCATTCCGACGGCGGGAAATGCCAACAGTCTGGCCATGCAGGGCATGCCCTACTTCTCCCTGTCGTTCCTCTTCTTCACGCTCAATCTGGTGTTCATCGGTTATTTCCAGAGCATAGAACGATTCAAGACAGCCACGGTCTTCATGCTCCTGCGAGGACTGTTCATCGTCGTCCCGTCGTTCCTCCTGCTCCCGTATCTGACGGGCACCATCGGGCTGTGGCTGGCGGTTCCCCTCTCGGAACTGTCCACACTGGCCGCCATCATCGGCTATTACCGGAGCACGAAAAGGCAAAAAGGATAATATCTCTCCCGGACTTCTACCCCCGTTTCCGGCTTGCGCTCCGCACAATCAGTACGCTGACCTCATAGAGGAGCCAAATCGGGAGCGAAACCACCAAGAGGGTAAAGACATCGGACGTCGGCGTGATAATCGCAGCCACCGTCAGAATGACTACAATCGAGTGTTTGCGGTAGCCGGTCATCATGGAGGCGGAGAGCAGCCCCATCTTGGCCAGAAGCCAGGCCACGACCGGAAGTTCAAAAATGACTCCCATACAAAGGCCCATAAGAATGAAAGTGCTCATGTAGGAGTCTAAGGAAATCATATTGACTACATCGTCGGCCACCTGATAGGTGCCGAGGAACTGGAACGTCAGGGGGAAGATGATATAGTAGCTGAGGAGCACGCCGAGCAGAAACATGATGTAGCCGCTGACGACTACGCTTGTGACGTACTTCCGCTCATGGCTATAAAGCCCCGGAGCGACAAAGCAAAACAACTGATAGAGGGCGAAAGGGGCTGCAAGGACGACTCCGGCGCAGAAGGCCGTCCGCATGTGGATGATAAACTGCTGGGCGAGGCCGGTGTTTATCAACTGAACATGGAAGGGGGCCGGGGCTTCCAGTCCGAAACGGGCACAGAGCGCGTCGAGCACCCGGTAAGTAACAAAGTCCGGCGACTTCGGGGCAAGGACAACGTCGAAGAGTTGTCCTTTCAGGATAAAGGCAAGGATGCTGAAAACACTCCAGACCGCAAGCGTCCGAAGGATGGCGGCCCGGAGGATGTCGAGATGTTCCCAGAAACTGGCCTTCCCGTCTTTCGCCGTCATTTGCCGGTTGTGTCTGCGTCTTTTATCTCGTCTTCCACTTCTTTCATCCCGTCTTTGAAAGAACGGACTCCCTTTCCGAGTCCTTTCATCAGTTCGGGAATCCGCTTGCCCCCGAAGAACAGGAGCACAACAAGAGCTATCAGGAGCACTTCCGAGGCTCCGAGACCACCAATGAAAAGCAACATACTATTTCCGTATTATATGGTTTATAACGACCCGGCCGCCCACCACCTGGAGCAGCATACCGGGAATACCTATTCTAAAATCCTGACAAGCAAGAAAGAAATCGCCCTTCATGGCCCATTCGCCGAGGGTGCCTACTATCTGATAGGCGGCTACGACGGCGAGGAGGAGCGGGAGGGAGGCTTTCTCGAAGCGGGCTGCGGCATATCCGGCAAAGACAGCAAGAAGAACCGATTTCAGCAGAATGGCCGGAAGCACGGCCGCTGCGGGCATGCCGAAAAGCAGGGAGTTGGCTATCGGGGAGACAAGAGCCGTCAGAAGCCCCACGCGCCAGCCGTATGTATAGGCCCCTACCAGCGTGAAAAAGTAGATGGGGAGCCACGTCACTCCTCCTTGTGGCACAAGATGAAACAGTTGCGGCAGAACGATGTTGCCGATGGCGAACAGGGTGGCCGCCAGATAGGTTTTCGTGCTGCTGAACGGCAGGGACTGTAGTCTTAGGGTTGTTTGCATGATGATAGTGTTTGGTTGTTCATTTCTTTTATAAACGTCGCGATAAGGGGCAGGCATTCTTCCGCCGTAGTGCACGCCATGCACAAGGTTTCAACCGGACACATTCCGGTTCCGGCCCGATTGATGATATGGGGGACAATCGTCTGATAGCGCACCGCTATCCGGACGCTGTTGAGCAAGTCCAGGGCCGGCCGGCTGATTACATCGGCATAGACTGCCTGCACATGGCCCAGCACCATCAATGCGGCGGCCCCCTTGCCGACAACTTTATCGGCTATCATGGCTCCGTCCAGCACAGCAGGCTGTTCGGACAGGAGCGCATAAAGGTCTTTGACACCGCGTTGGTGGCAGAGCGTCAGTTTGTCGTCCTTCCGGATTACACAGGAGCATCCCTCCTTGTGAAGCGTATCCGCCAGATGCAATATATCCATGTCCCGTGCTATACCGTTCCTTGTTTCAGTGACTCCACATAGTTGTCTATCCGGTGTAGCTCTTTGGGAATGTTTATCGACTGCGGGCAGTGCGGCGAGCACTGGTTACAGCCGATGCAGTGATTCGCCTGACGGAGCTTTGGTACCGAACGGTCGTAGCCAATCAGGAAGGCGCGCCGGGCCTTGGCATAGTTGGGCGACTGCGCGTTTTCCGCCACGTTGCCCTGATTGACACACTTGTTGTAGTGCAGCAGTATGGCGGGGATGTCTATCCCGTAGGGACAGGGCATGCAATACTTACAGTTGTTGCAGGCCACCGTGGGGTACTGCACCATGAGGTCGGCCATCTCATAGAGGAAGTCCGTTTCCTCCTCCGTGAGCGGCACCAGCGGACAGTAACTCCGGAGATTGTCCTCCAGATGCTCCATATAGGTCATTCCGCTCAACACAGTGAGCACGTCGGGATGCGAACCGGCATACCGGAATGCCCAGGAGGCGACACTCTTCTCCGGCTCCCGCTGCTTCAGTTGGGCCGCGATATGGTCGGGCACATTGGACAGGCGTCCGCCGAGCAACGGCTCCATGATTACGGCCGGAATACCGCGTTTCTGAAGTTCACCGTAAAGATATTCGCCATCGGTGTTGCGCGGATTCAGTTCCCGGGCATGCTTCCAGTCCAAATAATTGAGCTGAATCTGCACGAAATCCCACTTATATTTGTCATGATTGGCAAGCGCCCAGTCGAAGACGGCAATGTCTCCGTGGTACGAGAAGCCGAGATTCTTTATCCGGCCGGCCTCGCGCTCTGCGACAAGAAAATCGAGGATGCCGTTATCTATGAAGCGGGCCTTGAACTCCTCCATTCCGTTTCCCATCCCGATGGCATGCAGCAGCATGTAGTCGATGTAGTCGGTCTGCAACTCTTTCAGCGAGTTGCGATAGATGCCGATTGAGGCCTCGCGGCTCCACGTCTGCGGAGCGAAGTTCGACATTTTGGTAGCGATATAATAAGAAGCGCGCGGATGGCGGGCGAGGGCAATTCCGGTGGCGCGTTCCGACAGTCCCTTACAATACGCCGGCGACGTGTCAAAGTAATTGACGCCGTGCGCTATGGCCGTATCCACAAGGCGGTTTATCGTCTCCTGATCCAGCACTTCCTCTCCCTCTTTCTCTCCCGGCATTGTGGGCCAGCGCATACAGCCATAGCCGAGGATGGACACCTTGTCACCCGTCTTGGGATTGACGCGGTAAGTCATCTTATCGGTGGGTATCTCCTGCAAGGCAGACTGTTGCGCGGCGACTTTCTTGGAGGCGGAGTCGCAGCCAGTTAGCGTCAGTCCGGTGACGCCCGCACCTATGCCGAGCCGTTTCAGGAACTCACGGCGGTTGATATCATGTTTTTCCATACGTTCTGCATTTAGATGGTTCGGTGAATTTCGTGTCCCTCCACGTAGATGGCACTAAACGGACGGGACGGACAAAGGTTCTCGCAGGCTCCGCAACCGATGCAACGCTCGGTATTGACAACCGGAATCCAAGGCGAATGCTCATTTTCCTTGTCGGACGGCACCATCGTAATCGCTCCCACGGGACAGTGGCGGGCACAGTTGCCGCATCGGACATCCTCCGTCAGCGGCAGGCAATTTTCTTTGACCCAGACGGCATGACCAACCTGAATGGAGGACTTGTCCGCGACTGTTATCGGCAGAATGGCCCCAGCAGGGCATACGTCGGAGCAGCGTGTACACTCGGGACGGCAATACCCTCTTTCGTAGGACGACTCCGGCTGCATGAGCGAATCGAGGTCGGCCGAGGGGCGAAGCACCCCGTTGGGGCAGGCAGACACACACAACTGGCAGGCCGTGCAATGCGACGTAAGATTCCGGATTCCCTTTGCTCCCGGGGGAACAATCTTTGTCTTTCGGGCCGGAATCTTCTTGTCGGTTATCACGGCAAGGCCGCCGTCTACGGTCTTTTCCTGAGCGTGGATGGCCGCCGCCGTGGCCATTGTGGCGGTGACGGCAAGGAAGTTTCTGCGGGAATTATCCACGCAGTTTTCCGCCGCAGTCGTAGCCGACGCGGCTTTGCTCCGAACATTCCGCTTATAGGAAATGGCTCCTTTATGGCACTTTCCGATGCAATCGAAACAGGTGACGCAACGGGAATAGTCGATGGTATGTTCCTTGCTGTTGATGCAGGCCGCCTTGCAGTTCCGGGCACACAATCCGCAACTGTTACACTTGGACGTGTCGATGACCGGCTTTAGCCACGAGAACCGAGACAAGAACCCCAGCACCGTGCCCACGGGACATATCGTATTGCAATACGTGCGTCCGTTGCGCCACGACAGGAAAGCCAGCACGGCAAGCGTAACCACGGCCACCGCAAGGGTAATGCCTCCGCGTAACCATACATCCACCGTATAGAAAGCATAGCTCTCGTGCGCCTCGGCCCACGACGCCAGCAAATTGTTTCCCCACTGCCATACGGGAGCAAGCAGACTTTGGGCGATGCGTCCGTATGCGCTGTAAGGGGCCAGCATGACGACAATAACCCCGATGCCCGCCACGATAGCCGCAACCATCACTCCGAGCATCACGTACCGCAGCACCGTCTTCGGCGCGGAATAGGAATATCTGTTTTTCTTGCTCTTCCGGCCCAACCATGCGAAACCGTCCTGCATGATGCCGAGCGGACAAATGACCGAACAGTAGAGTCGCCCGAATATCAGGGTTGCGACGACAAGGCCCAACACGACGAACACATTGAGCGCGAGCACCGCCGGGAGGAACTGTATTTTGGCCATCCAGCCGAACCAACGAGGGACGGTACCGGTAAAATCAAGAAACAGAGCCGTCACAATCAGTATGCTCACGACGGCAATTATTTGTCTGAATCTCTCTAACATAGGCTAATCTTTAGTAAAGTACAACACACGTTCTGATTCGTTATTGAGGTTGAAGAGGCCCATAGAAATACGAAGCGGTCGCTCCGCCATCAATCAGGAAATCCGCTCCCGTGATGAAAGCTCCCTGAGGGCTCAAAAGCAGTTCTGCCACGTTCGCGACCTCATCGGCGGTGCCCGGACGACCGGCCGGACACTTGGCGAACATATTCTTATAGAAGTCGCCGCGCGGGCCGTTAAACTCATCAATGGCAAGGGGCGTGACGATTATGCCGGGAGAAATCGAATTGATTCTCGCCCCGCGCTCGCCCCACTTTACCGCCTCAGCCATTACGCGCTTCACGTTACAGCGTTTGGCCATCTGGTAGGCATGAAGCGTACTTTCGATATTTCCGGGTTGCAACATCGGCAGGGCCAGCAGTTCATCGGTCGGAGTCAGGGCAAGCAGCCGATCCTGCTCCGGAGTAAGAGCAGGCATCCGGTGACCGGACTGACTGGAAACAGTCACGCCCGTACCGCCCTCGACAATGACCTTGCCCACTTCCTCAAGCAGGACGGCAGTTCCGTAAAGGTCTACCTTGAGAATGGTCTCAACGGGGGCCTGCGACGGTGACACGCCGGCGGCATTGACCAACAGGGTAATATCGCCATACTTCCGGGCCTCGGCAATGATGTTCCGCACTGAAGTCCGGCTCGCCAAGTCCATCTCAACGGCCACGCAGTCAAAACCGGCCTTGTTCATGATGTCGGCAACGGTCTCGGCATTCTTCAGACTTCTGTCGCCGATTACAATCTTCATTCCATAGCCCACTCTGCGGGCAATGGCCATACCTATCTGACCCGCACCGGTCAGTATCATTACATTTTTCGTCATTCCTTTTCGGTCTCCGTCGGTTCTATCCGCCGGATTAGTTTCGCCGGATTTCCGGCCACGATGGTATTGGGCTCCACATCCTTGGTCACGACGCTTCCGGCTCCGACCACCGCGTTCTCCCCAACGGTCACGCCCGGAAGAATGGTCGCCCCCGCTCCAATCCACGCCCGACGGCCTATCCGGACAGGCTTGCAGGTGATAATCCATCGGTTGTCGAGGTCGTGATTGTTGGAGATTAGCTGAGCATTTGCCGCAATCATCACGTCGTCCTCGATGTAAATTCCGCCGGCGGCCATCATCAGGCAATCACTGTTGATGACCACATTCCGGCCAATCTTCACTTCATTGAACCGCACTCCTTTCAGGGGCGGCACAATGCGGCTCCCCTCCCCCATATCCGGGAACAGCAGGTGCAGAAGTTCCTCATATTCCGTCGTGAAGGGCAAGGTATGGTTAAGCCGGAAGAGGGTCTGGGCATGAAACTGCGACAGTTCCACCTCCTCCGGAGTCGGATTCGCACAGTCTATTCTGATTTCTTCCATAGTCACACGTTTTTACCCTTTTCGTAAGCCTCCTGCATGTAGGGAGTGTCGAGAACCTCTCCCTTCTCGTAAACGCCTTTGCCGTACAGGATGCCCCGCTCCTTGGAACCGGGGATGCAGGCCGCCATCCCGCGCATGCAGCCCAGTGTGGCGTCCATCGTGTCGGGTTCGTTCTCCGCAGCCGTCATGATGTAATAGAGTTCCTTGTCGCGGATGACTTCGTACTTGGCGACCATACGGTCGAAAACGGCCTTGAGCTGCGCCGACACCGAGTACATGTAGACCGGCGAGGAGAACACCAGCACGTCCGCCGCAAGGATTTTGGGCATAAGTTCCTGCATGTCATCCTTCTTGCAGCACACGCCGTCGTGGCTCTGACAGTAGTAACAGCCCGTGCAGTAGCCGATGTTGTGCGCCGAGATAAAGTATTTCTCCACTTCGTGTCCTGCCTCTGCGGCTCCTTTCAGGAACTGGTCGCAGAGCGTATCGGAGTTGCCTCCGCGCCGGGGACTTCCCGACAGTATCAATATTTTCTTTGCCATAATATATGTAGTTAGATGTCTGAGCGGCAGGCCGCACTTCATTCCATAGTACCTGCAAATATACTAACTTTTGCGACACGGACAGCCACGGTAGGGCACATTTTTTTCCGGTGTCCCGGTGGGAGAAGAAAATGTTTTATCCCGCCGGCGCAGGATTCTCCCTATTTTTATATACCTTTGCAACGGGGAAGTCCGCCGCGAAGGACGGGCCGTACCCGGACGGAAATTCCGTGACGACGGCCCCCGGATCGGCAATGGCCGGGAAAGCGACGCCCCGACGACGAGTTTATTCGGTCACGACCGAATAATTAACCGGAGGCGACCGAATAATTAACCGCTCACCTTTGAATAATCCCGTCGTCGGGGAGGCAGCGAACAGAGGACAACAAAAAAGAGCAGAACGCGCTATGACCAACGACGAATACATCCGGCAGCACCGCGACGACGACGTGCGGCGACTGGCACTTGCGAAGACGCCCGAGGGGGTGGACGTGCGCTGGTGCCTGCAACAGATAGAGGGCCGGCAACTGGCGCAGCGCAAACTGCCGCAATGGGCTGCCACTGAGGGGCTGCACTATCCGCCGCACCTTGCTTTGGAACAGTGCTCCGGCGAGGAAACGGCCTTGTACAAGAGGCGGATCGTGGAACGACTTATCCCCGACAGGGAGCGCACGGCCATGGCCGACCTCACCGGTGGGCTAGGCGTGGATTTTTCCGCCATCGCTCCCTTGTTCCGAGAGGCGGACTACGTGGAGATTCTGCCTCACCTGCGGCAACTGGCTCAGCATAATTTCCCGTTGCTCGGTCTGCCTCACGCCCGCGTGGCCGCGCCCGAACATTATCAATTATCGGAGAAGACCCTGCAGTTGGTGTACCTCGACCCCGCGCGCCGCGACCGGGCCGGGCGCAAGACGGTGGGCATCGAGGACTGCACGCCCAATCTGCTGGAGATGCAGGACGAGGTGCTCGGCCGGGCACGGTGGATGATGGTGAAACTGTCGCCGATGCTCGACATCACCGAGGCTCTGCGCCGCCTGCACGCCGTCCGTGAGGTGCACGTAGTGAGCGTGCGCGGCGAGTGTAAAGAGTTGCTGTTCGTGATGGGAGGCCCGGCAAATGCACCGGCCGGAGACCGTCCCGCCGTGCATTGCGTGAACCTCGGTACGGACGACGACCCTATGACTCTCGGCTTCCCATTCACCGGGGCCGCGCGACTAATCTCTTCGGACGATTTCTGCAAAAAGGCTTCCCTGCGCGCCGCAGCGGAGGAGGACGGGTTGGAATCCGGCTGTCCCGCACAAGCGGGCGCGGGTCTGTTCCTGTACGAACCGAACGCTTCCCTCCTGAAAGCCGGCGTGCAGGATGCGCTCTGCGAACGCTACGAGGTGAGCAAGCTGCACCCGCAAAGTCATCTCTTCGTAGGCGAGACGTTCCACGAACATTTTCCCGGCCGCCGCTTCCGCATCGCGGACATGAGCGACTTCTCGAAACGGGGCGTCAAACGCCTCATCGGCACGCTGCGCCGGGCCAACATCACCGTCCGCAACTTCCCGACGGACGTAGCCTCGCTGCGCCGCCAACTGAAACTGAACGAGGGAGGCGACGACTATCTGTTTGCCACCACCCTCTGCGGGGAACAGCGCGTGCTCATCCGTTGCAGGCGGGTATAAAGAAAACCTACCCCACCGGACAACACTCCTAAGCCGTAATTATTTTTGTTCAAAAAAGGGCATAATCATTTGTCCATTACGGAGAAAATATCTACCTTTGTCCCGTCCATATCGTATGGACAAAACATATTGTGCTCGATTTCTCTCTCGAATCGCGACCTCGAAAACAGAAAAAAAGAGCCCAAACCCCATACACTACGAAGTGTGCGCTGTGCTGCGCAAACTCGTCATTGTGTATGGAAGGTTGTCGCGAACCTGAGAGAGAAATGACAGGTTTGCGCTTTCTTTATGCCCTAAAGTTAGTGCTACCGCCCGGGAGAGAATAAGGTAACAAGTACTAACTTTAATAAACTAAACTTAATTATTATTATGAAAACATCTTTATGTAAATCATGTCTGGTCACAATGATATTCCTGACATTCACTGCATTAACGGTCAAAGCACAGAAATCAATAACCCTAACGTTCCCCGCATTAACGGCCAAATCGCAGAAAGCAATAACCCTTCCTGAAGACTATGCCAAGATAACTCTCCAAAGCTATCCGGAAGGAGCGAAAGTGTACTACAAAGGACAACTGATATGCGCCTCCACACCAACCACCGTGGAGATACCGTATCACGGCACCATTGCTCCCGGCTCAAAAAAGGAACTGCAACAGCGCATGAGGCGTTCTGCCGAAGCAAGCAGCATCGAACTCACCTTCGTCAAGGAGGGATATGGCTCAAAAGTAGAAACTATCAGACCTGTAGTAACGCAGATTTCCAAAAACAACTACAGCTTTGAGTGGCCAAGAAGCATCCTCTGCGAGCTTCAAGAAGTACCTGTCGCCCGAGATAAGACGGTACCCAGAGGCGAGCTTCGCAAGCAGGTCACCAGAGACAACCCCGGACAAACATCACTTGAAGGTACCATTATCCGCTGGAATCTCGAATCCGATCCAAAGGGTGCGCGTGTATTCTGGCGCGTCGTGTCCAGCATACCGGAAGAAGTAAAGAACACGAACGAGACTTACCTCGGCACCACTCCATACGAGGATACGCGTTCATTCAACATAATCGGACTTTCCTACGAGAACTCGCGTGACGTGCAGATTGAAATCAAGGTGAGACGCAAGGGATATATGGATCAGACCAAACGCTTCAACGTGCGGCAGGCCATAGACCAACAGGAGATAAGCAGTTTCTTCGACCTCGTGAAAGACGAAGAATAAGCAGATAAACAAGTCATGTGAATCTGGCACCTGCTACCTAATGGTATTGCCACTCTAAGAGCGTTAGAGTGGCAATACTTGTTTTATTCTATCGTACAAA
Organism: uncultured Prevotellaceae bacterium; assembly: GCA_947176535.1. Classification (GTDB taxonomy): domain Bacteria; phylum Bacteroidota; class Bacteroidia; order Bacteroidales; family Bacteroidaceae; genus Physcousia. Next base: position 77,665 of record CAMWQU010000009.1, on the reverse strand, counting down.
AACGCTCACAACAGTTTTTCCGTGAAAACATTTGGTTATTTCAAGGAAAATACGTAATTTCGGAGACTATGAAGAAACCCTTACTGACCACACTGACCGCCCTGACGGCTTTTGTTCCGGCCACGGCGGCGCGCCGACCGAACATCCTACTGTTCATGGTAGACGACATGGGATGGCAAGACACCTCGCTGCCCTTCCACACAGAACGCACCCCGCTAAACGAGCGTTTCCACACCCCGAACATGGAACGGCTGGCCCGCATGGGAACCCAATTCACCTCGGCCTATGCCTGTAGCATCAGTTCGCCGTCGCGCTGTTCGTTGCTCACGGGCATGAACGCCGCGCGCCACCGGGTTACCAACTGGACACTGCGCCCGGACACCGCAACCGACGAAGACGACCCTGATGTAGAGATACCGCAGTGGAACGTAAACGGCATCCAACCCGTGGCAGGCATCGAACGTTCCGCCCCCGCCACCTCGTTCGTGGAACTTCTGCGACAGAACGGTTACCGCACCATCCACTGCGGCAAGGCCCATTTCGGCGCTATCGACACTCCGGGGGCCGACCCTTGCACTTTCGGCTTCGACGTAAACATCTGCGGACATGCGGCAGGCGGTCTGGCCTCCTATCTGGGCGAACAGCGTTATGGTCACGACGCACAGGGACGGCCGATAAGCCCTTTTGCCGTGCCCGGACTGGAAAAATACTGGGACACGGATGTGTTTGTCACGGAAGCCCTCACAAAAGAGGCCATCGAGGCACTGGAAAGGAACCGGGAGAACGGGAAACAACCGTTTTTCCTGTATATGTCGCACTATGCTGTGCATGTGCCCATTCAGGCCGACAAACGTTTCCTGCAGAAGTATCTCGACGCGGGGCTGAGCACCACCGAAGCCGCCTACGCGACGTTGGTCGAAGGAATGGATAAAAGTCTGGGCGACCTGATGGATTATCTGGACCGCACCGGACAGCGGGAGAATACCATCATCCTGTTTATGAGCGACAACGGCGGCCTCTCCGCTTTGGGACGCACCCCACCGCTTGGCGTCCAAAATGCTCCGCTACGAAGCGGTAAGGGTTCGGCCTACGAAGGAGGCATACGCGAACCGATGATTGTCTGTTGGCCGGGGGTAACCGCACCGGGAAGCACCATCGACGACTATTTGATTATCGAAGATTTCTTTCCGTCCATTCTGGAGATGGCACGGATAAAGAAATACAAGACCATGCAGACGGTCGATGGCGTAAGTTTCGTTCCCTTGCTTACAGGAAAAGGACGTCCCGACAGGAACCGCCCGCTCTACTGGAACACGCCCAACACATGGATTGGCGGCAACCACCGACAAGAGGGTATCGGACAGACCTGCGCCATACGCCGGGGTGACTACAAACTGGTTTACTGGTACAAAGACGGACGCAAAGAATTATTCAACATACGCAAGGACATTGGCGAAACCACCGACATTGCCGCCGACCATCCCGAACTGGTGGCATCGCTCAGTGCCGACCTCGGTCAATATCTGCGCCGGGTAAACGCCCAGCGGCCCACCCTGAAAGCCACCGGCACTCCCTGCCCCTGGCCCGACGAGTTCTAATCGGGCGACTTCGCCCGCTTGGCCATGCAACTTCTTTGCAAATTTTCGATTCAAAAATAAATTTGCAAAGAATCAACAAACAAGCAGGGAGCCGTGTTCGACCTTTTTTATCGGTCAGACACGGCTCCCTGCCTATGTTTCACGGGAATGGAATCCCGATGGGTAAGTTTCTTTATGTTACTTCACCTGATAACGAACTTCCTTGGTGCGGAACTTCTTGGTTACGACTTTTTCCTTGTCGGTGTAGATGCCGTGACCGGTGATGATGCTGACGCGGTTCTTGTCGTTATCGTCGGGATAAGGCTGAACGGTGTCGCCCTTCCACTCTACCGACTTGATGATGGAGGGATCTACACCCTTTTCGATGAGGGCCTTACGTGTCTTCTCAGCACGCAGTCTGGAGTACTCCATGTTAATCTTGGGATTACCCGTGCCACGGTCGGCATAAGCCGTGATGACGATTTCGCCGTTCTTCACTCCTTTCAGGAACTTGGCCACGGCTGCAATCTGTGCATCTTCCGTTGCAACATCAGACTCACGGATAGCAAAGAATATCTCTTTCTTGATGTCGCGGTCGGCCGTTACGTTCTTGTACTTCACGTTGTCATACCAGACAGTGTCTATGCGGCTCTCCCAAACGGGATCGGGCTCTGCAGCGGCTTTCTTCTTCTTGAAACCGAACTTATAGGTCAGGCCAATCTGTGCCGTCAGGCTCCAATCGTCCTTGTCGCAGACTTTGCTGTTGTAACGGTCGTTCAGGCTGTTGGCGGCCACTTCCAGATTCATGCTCCAGTGCTTGCAAAGATTCACGTCCACTGCGGCACCCACGCGGGCATTGTGGCTCAGACGGTTATCTTTCCACGCCATCGGCATGGCAATCTTGTTGGCATAGGCGTCATCGTTGTTCCAAGCATAATTGAGACCGACACCACCAATCAGATAAGCATTGACGGGATAGTAATCCTTCTTTCCGAACAGGGTGCAAAGGTTGAGCATAAGGTCGATATCCGTGGTCACGTACTTGTATCTATACTTGAAATCAGGCACAACACAGTCGTCATAACCGCCCTTGTTCCAAATGCCATTGACATGCAGGCGGGCACCGACTACGGGAGTAAACCAACTGCCGAAATATACGGAGGCGGTGGGAGTAATCAACTTCAACTGGTCATAGTTTGTGAAGGTGGTCTGTGCGCCACCCTGAATGCCTACGAACATGTGAGGGAAAGGCTTGTAGTCCTTACCACCATCGGCAACTTCCCCGGCATTTGCCGTCAGCGAACCTAACGCAACGAGGCTCACTGCTAAAAGTTTCTTGAAATGAATCATGGTTTAACTGATTTTAGTTTTAGGTCTTTATTCTTCCGACAAAATTAACATCTTTTTTGGTTATTCCCAAATAAAAAACCACACAAATAGCAATTCACGGGACATTTTCGGTTAAAATATCCGAATTTGCCGACAAGGAAATGTAAAATGTCAATGTTTTTTTGTACTTTTGCTTTCATTACTGAAAAAAGAAAGACTTTACGAATTGCATTATGAATAACAACACCAACGACGCTATTGTCATTAAACGGGCAAAAACAGAAAGCGAGAAGCGACGCTTCGTGCGTTTCAACTGGGAACTCTATAAGGATTGTGAATATGCTGTGCCGGATCTGCTGGAACCGACACTCGACACGTTCGATCCCAAGAAGAATCCGGCACTCGATTTCTGCGAACTGGAGCTGTTTATGGCTTTCCGTGGCGACACGATGGTGGGCCGCATCGCCGCCATCATCAACCGGCGCGCCAACGAAAGATGGCAGCAGAAGAATGTCCGCTTCGGATGGATTGACTTCATCGACGATATAGAAGTGACCAAGGCGTTGCTGGATGCCGCCGAGCAGTGGGGCCGCGAAAGGGGTATGGACACCATCGTCGGCCCTTTGGGATTCACAGACATGGATCTCGAAGGAATGCTGACTGACGGTTACGACCAACTCTCCACGCTCAACAGTATCTATAACTATCCCTATTACCCCGAACACATGCGGAAGTTGGGCTACGTGAAAGATGCCGGATGGGTGGAACGCAAGGTAATGGTGCCGAAGAACGGTCACGAGGCCAACATGGAGAAATACTTCAAGGTGGCCGAACTGGTGAAGAAGCGTTACGGATTCCGCCTCCACAAATTCAAGAACAAGAGTGAGATTCGCAAAGGAGGATACATACAGAAAGTGCTCGACGTGGTGAACAAGTCGTATGCCAACCTCTATGGCTACTGCGAACTGGACGAGAAAATGATGCAGGTCTATGCCGACCAGTATCTGCTCTTCCTCGACAAACGCTACCTCAGTGTCGTAGAAACGGCCGAGGGTGAGGTCATCGGCATGGGAATCTGCATCACCAGTCTGTCCCGCGCCGTGCAGAAGGCCAAAGCCCGCATTTTCCCGTTCGGATGGTGGCATCTGGCAAAGGCCCTGTGGTTCACCCGCAAGCCTCAGGTACTTGATATGCTCCTCGTAGGTGTGCAGCCCGAGTATCAGGACAAGGGTGCCAACGCGCTCTTCTTTGCGGACATCATACCGGAAGCCATCAAGGACGGGTACGAATGGGCCGAGACTCACCATCAGCTTGAGGACAACATTCCCAGTCAGGCACAGTGGAAAAACCTCGACTGCACCATCCATAAGCGCCGTTGCACATTCAAGAAAGCGTTATGACGGAAGAAGAAGACATCATACAGCGGCCTGCTGCCGATTACAGCGAGGACGACATCAAGCACCTCTCCGACATGGAGCACATCCGGCTGCGTCCGGGTATGTACATCGGTCGGTTAGGTGACGGCAGTCATGCCGAAGATGGTATCTACGTACTGCTGAAAGAGGTAATCGACAACAGTATCGACGAATTTAAGATGAACGCCGGCCGGCGCATCGAGGTGGACATGGAGGAGCAGTTGCGCGTCTCCATCCGTGACTACGGCCGAGGCATTCCTTTGGGGGCACTCATTGATGCCGTCTCGATGCTGAACACGGGCGGAAAATACGACTCCAAGGCTTTCCAGAAGAGCGTGGGACTGAACGGAGTCGGTCTGAAAGCCGTGAATGCCCTAAGTGCCCGTTTTGTTGTCAGCTCGGTGCGCGATGGCGAAATGCGCAGGGCCACTTTCGAACGCGGACAGCTCATCAGCGACGAGACGCTGAAAACCGAAGAGGAAAACGGAACCTCCGTATTCTTCGAACCCGACTCTACCCTGTTCAAGCATTATCGCTTTCAGGCCGAGTTCATCGAAAACCTGCTTCGCAATTACACCTACCTCAACACCGGACTGACCATCATCTTCAACGGACGGCGCATTGCCTCACGCAACGGCCTCTCCGACTTGCTCTCCGACCGCATGACCAACAATCCACTGTACGAGATAGTGCATCTGCGCGGAGAGGATATAGAGATTGCATTCACACACTGCAATCAGAACGGCGAGGAATACTATTCGTTTGTAAACGGACAGCATACGACACTGGGCGGAACCCATCAGGCGGCGTTCAAGAAGTACATCGCCGAGGTCATTAAAGACTATTCGGGCAAAAGCTATGACTACGCCGACATACGCAACGGACTGGTAGGAGCCATCAGCATCAACATTCAGGAGCCGCTCTTCGAAAGTCAGACCAAGGTGAAGCTGGGTTCGCTGACTACGGCGCCGGAGAGCGGAATATCCATAGACAAGTTTATCGGAGACTTCGTAAAGGCGCAAGTGGATAATTATCTCCACAAAAGTACCGATGTCGCCAACGTCATTCTGCAAAAGGTGCAGGAAAGCGAGCGCGAACGCAAGGCAATGGCCGGTGTGGCCAAACTGGCCCGCGAACGCAGCAAAAAGGCAAATCTGCACAACCGCAAGCTACGCGACTGCCGGGTGCACCTCACCGACGCCAAAGGCGACCTGAAAGAAGATACCTGCATCTTCATCACCGAGGGAGACTCTGCTAGCGGCAGCATTACCAAAAGCCGCGACGTGAACACGCAGGCCGTGTTCTCGCTGCGCGGAAAACCCCTGAACTGCTACGGACTGACGAAAAAAATTGTCTACGAGAACGAAGAGTTCAATCTGCTGCAGGCGGCACTGAACATCGAAGACGGACTGGACGGACTGCGTTACAACAAGGTTATCGTGGCTACGGATGCCGATGTCGATGGTATGCACATCCGCCTGCTGATGATTACGTTTCTGTTGCAGTTCTTCCCCGAACTCATCAAGAAAGGACATGTCTACATCCTGCAGACCCCGCTCTTCCGTGTACGGGCCCGCAAGTCACGTTTGGGAAAAACCAAGGTGAAGGAATTGCAGGAAGCCGCACGAAACCAAGACTCCAAGGTACATCGTCAGATTTCCGAAAATGCCGATTTCATCACACAATATTGCTATTCGGAGGATGAACGCCTGCAGGCTATCGCCGACATGGGGCCCGACCCGGAGATTACCCGATTCAAAGGTTTGGGAGAAATCAGCCCCGATGAGTTTAAAACTTTCATCGGCCCCGACATACGTCTGGAGCAGGTATCGTTGCAGAAAGCCGACAACGTGGCCGCTCTATTGGAATACTACATGGGCAAAAACACCATGGAGCGTCAGGGCTTTATTATCGACAACCTCGTCATAGAGGAAGATTTGGCGGAAGAGGATGAATAAGGCAATATTTCCCGGTTCTTTCGACCCTTTCACACGCGGTCATGCCGACATCGTCAGACGCGGTCTGCAACTCTTCGACCACATCCTTATTGCCGTTGGCTACAACGAGGGGAAAAAGAGTTGGCTGCCCGTAGAGGAGCGTGTGCGTGCCCTGCAGGAACTATATAGGGACGAACCCCGCGTGTCCGTAGACTGCTACAACACGCTGACCACAGACTTTGCCCGCCGGCAAGGCGTCCGCTTCATGCTGCGCGGCATCCGAAGCAACAAGGACTATGAATACGAACTGCAAATGGCCGACGTAAACCGCCTGCTCACCCCCGACATCGAGACCGTGATTCTCTTTTCCGCCCCCGAACTGACTGCGATTTCCAGCAGTACGGTTCGCGAACTGGCCCACTTCGGCCGCGATATCCGACAATGGCTGCCCGAAGGGCTGAATTATAAAGTTGAAAGTTTATAAGACAAAGACATGAAGCGCATCACCCTATTCTTCGCGATTTCCCTTTCCTGTTTCCTCGCTTCTCCGGCATTCGCCCAAAGAGCCGACCTCGATGCCGCCATGCGCAAACTGAACATGGCAGCCATCATGACCAGCATCTATTACGTGGACAGCGTGGACAATTCCAAACTCATCGAGGATGCCATCAACGGGATGCTCGCCAAGCTCGACCCCCATTCGCAATACTCCAACGCCAAAGATACCCGTCGCATGAACGAATCCTTAGAAGGTTCGTTCGAGGGCATAGGCGTACAGTTCAACATTCTGGACGACACGCTTGTCGTCATTCAGCCCGTTTCAAAAGGGCCGTCCGAGAAAGTCGGCATACTGGCCGGCGACCGCATCATCTCCGTCAATGACACCACCATCGCGGGAGTAAAAATGAGCCGTGAGGAAGTCATGAGCCGCCTGCGTGGCCCCAAGGGAACGAAAGTGAAACTGGGGATTATCCGAGACGGCGTATCAGGCATTTCCTACTTCACGGTAAAGCGCGACAAGATTCCCGTCAATACGCTCGACGCAGCCTACATGGTGACTCCCGACATCGGACTTATCCGCTTCACCAGTTTCGGGCAGACGACCCCGTCGGAAGTGAAGGAGGCCCTTGACAAGCTGAAACGTCAGGGCATGCAGAAACTCATCATCGACATGCAGCAGAACGGTGGCGGTCTGCTCAATGTGGCCGCAGAAATCACCAGTCAGTTCCTGCCCAAGGGCGACACCATCGTGTACACCCGGGGCCGCAGTGTCCCCGACCAGACCTTCATCAGTTCGGGCGGACAGGGATGGCCGGACGGAAAAGTGGCCGTGCTCATCGACGAATATTCAGCCTCGGCCGCAGAGATTCTGACGGGTGCCATCCAAGACCAAGACCGCGGCATCGTCATCGGACGCCGCTCTTTCGGCAAAGGTCTCGTGCAGCGTCCCGTGGAACTGCCCGACGGCTCCATGATACGCCTCACCGTGGCCCGGTACTACACCCCTTCGGGCCGTTGCATCCAGAAACCCTATACTAAGGGCGACAAGGACAGCTACTCGAAAGACGTCATCAACCGCTACAACCGGGGCGAACTGTCCCATGCCGACAGCATCCACTTCCCCGACTCGCTGCGCTACACCACGCGCAAGAAAGGCCGCACGGTCTACGGCGGCGGTGGCATCATGCCGGACTACTTCATTCCGCTCGATACGACCCGCTTCACCAAATGCTACCGCGAACTGTCGGCCAAGAGCCTCATCATCAACGCCAGTCTGCGCAACATGGATAAGAACCGGAAACGCCTTGCCAAGCAATGGAGCGACTTCGAGGCTTTCAAGGCCCGATACGAAATCCCCGATGAAATCGTGGAAAACATTCTGAAAGAGGGCGAGAAACAGAACATCAAGCCCCGGAACGAGGAGGAGCGGAAGCAGACCGTTATCCAACTGAAGCAGATATTAAAAGCCCTCACGGCCCGCGACCTTTGGGATATGAGCGAATACTTCGCCATCATCTACGAGGACGACCCCGTTGTGCGCAAAGCTGTGGAACTGTTAAACGCCGAAGACTGATGATTACCTTTAACACCGAGAACGTGGAAATACCCGACATCGACTGCCGGCGCATCGAGCAGTGGATAACCGACGTAGCGGCCTCTTACGGACGTCGCGCGGGCGACATCAACTATGTGTTTGTGGACGACGAGCGCATACTGGCCGTCAATCGTCAGTTCCTCGGCCACGACTACTACACCGACATCATTACCTTCGACTACACCGAGGGGCACATTGTCTCCGGCGACCTCTACATCTCGCTCGACACCATCCGCACCAATGCGGAGCAGTATGCACACTGCCAGTACAGGCGCGAGCTGCACCGCGTCATCATCCACGGCGTGCTCCACCTCTGCGGGCTGAACGACAAAGGCCCGGGCGAACGCGAACTGATGGAAGCCGCCGAGGACAAGGCTCTGGCCCTGCTAAACGAAGCATAAATGTAATAACCCTAATACATTCTACCATGAACAACAAACTCTTGTTACTCACCCTGCCGTCTTCGCTCCTCACGCTGGCCGCCCAGGCTCAGGAGAGACCGAACATCGTCTACATCATGACGGACGACCACACGGCACAAATGATGTCGTGCTACGGCAACAGTCCCATCCAGACCCCCAATCTCGACCGCATAGCCGAGGAGGGAGTGCGCTTCTCCCGCAGTTTCGTGGCCAACTCGCTCAGCGGCCCCAGTCGCGCCTGCATGATTACGGGCAAGCACAGCCACAAGAACGGATTCACCAACAACGAACACGGCATCTTCGACGGTTCGCAGCAGACCATGCCTAAGCTCATGCAGAAAGCCGGTTACCAGACGGCACTCATCGGCAAATGGCACCTCGTATCCACCCCCACGGGATTCAACCACTTCGACATTCTGCTGGGACAGGGCGAATACTACAACCCCACGTTCATGCACGCCGACGGCACGCGCTCGCGGGAGCAGGGCTACTGCACCGACATCATCACGGACAAGGCCATACAGTGGATGGAACAGCGCGATACCTCGCAGCCCTTCATCCTGTTTGTCCACCACAAAGCCTGCCACCGCGACTGGTTGCCCAACCTCGACGACATGCACCTCTTCGAGGACAAGACATTCCCCCTGCCCGCCAACTTCCACGACAATTGGGAAGGACGTCAGGCCGCACAGGAGCAGCAGATGACCATCGGCTCTGCGCACGACATGGATCTCATCTACGACAACAAAATCTACTCTCCCGGCGACAAGAGCCGCCTCTCGGGGGCATACCTCAATAACGTAAACCGGCTCGACTCGGCAGACCGCGCACGTTACTTCCTCTTCCACGACTCCATCACCGCCGCTTTCAAGGCCAATCCGCCGCAGGGCGACGCGCTCACCGAATTTAAGTTCCAGCGCTACATGCGCGACTACGCCAAGGTCACCAAGAGCCTCGACGACAATGTGGGACGCCTTATGAAGTACCTGCGCGAGAGCGGACTACTGGAAAACACGCTCGTCGTCTACACCAGCGACCAGGGCTTCTACATGGGTGAGCACGGATGGTTCGACAAGCGTTTCATGTACGAGGAGAGCCTCAACACGCCGCTCGTCATGCGTCTGCCCGACGGCTACCAGAGACGCGGAATCGTCGATGAAATGGTGCAGAATATCGACTACGCACCGACGTTCCTCGAAATGGCCGGCGCCCCCATCCCCGATGACATACAGGGTCGTTCGCTCGTGCCCCTGCTCAAGGAGGCAAAACCGAATCTCAAGAAAAAAGGCAGCAAGTGGCGCGATGCCATCTATTACCACTTCTACGAGTTCCCCGCCGAACACATGGTCAAGCGCCACTACGGTATGCGCGACTCGCGGTGGAAACTCATCCACTTCTACAACGACATCGACCAGTGGGAACTCTACGACCTGAAGAAAGACCCCTCCGAAATGCACAACCTCTACGGACAGCCCCGCTACCGCAAGGTGCAGCAGAAGTTGCACAAACGCCTGCGCCAATTGCAGGAGGAATACGACGATCCCATCGAGGAACAACTGAAGCAAAAACAGAACAAATAAACCATGCTACCCAACGACGAGGGCCCGCCCATAGGAGGACGGGCCCTCGTCCCGCTATGGACGGGCCTCCATCCTGCTATGGACAAGGCCCCATCCTCCTATGGACAGGGCGATGCCGACCTATACGTGCGTACATTTATCCGCAGCAATCACCGCAATCTTCAAGCAAAGCGTTGCATAAAAGATGACGTTTTTCTTTATTTATCAAATATTTATGGCTATCTTTGCGCCGAATTTCTGTTTTTAAGGTTTAATTGACATGTTGAAAAAAGTTTTCCACATCGACCACGTTATTGTTGTAGGATTGGTGTTGGTGGTGATATTCCTGTTCACGACGATGGTAAATGCGTTGTCCTTCTTTGACCCGGTGAAGAGGTCACTCGACAACTTCTCGCTGAAGGATATTTACTATGAGATTATTCAGCAGGCAGAGGCAGAACATTCCAGTAATATCATTACCATTGTGGATATGAGTACTGCCTACCGGCGCGACCATATTGCCTCCATTATTGAGGACATCGCCAGTTGCGAACCGGCAGTGCTGGGCGTGGATATTGTTTTCGAAGGATGGAGAGAAGATACTTTAGGCAGCGAATTATTGATGGATGTAGTACGTCACACAGAGAATACCATCTTTGCCTCCAAACTGACAAATGGGGAAACGGAAAAGGGCGAAGAGGACAAACTGAATTTCGCCGGTTCCGTCCATTCGTTCTTCAGCGAAGAGATATCGATTACGGAAGGATTCACGAATGTGGATTCGGATGCGGAGGGGAAAACGCTCCGTATGTTTCCGATGACCCGCCGCTGCGGTAATAATAAGGTATATTCGTTCACGGCACAGGTGGCCGAGGCTTATCAGGGCAACATCATAGGACAAACGAACGAGGAAGACAGAACCGTGATATTTTCCGGCACGAAGATAGATAGAATACATTGTGACTCTGTCCGGAAAAATTGCGAACTGATAAAAGACCGTATCGTACTGTTGGGAGCATTGAACGATTATGCAGATAAGCATTACACCCCCATCGGACGCATTCCGGGCGTGGAGTTTCAGGCCTATGCCATTCAGACCCTGTTGGAGCATAACGATGTCAAGACGATGAGCAACTCCATGATGTGGCTTGTTTCCATCCTTGTCATCTATCTGTCACTGGTGCTTCGGGTGTCCCTGTATATGCACCTGAAACGTTCCAACCATCCTTTCGCCGCGTTCTTCACGGATTCATCAATAGGATTCACGTTCCTGACTTTCCTTTGGGTTTGTCTGCTTGTGATGCTGAACTTCCTTGTCTTTGCGGCCTATTACACGTACATGGAGCCTTTGGTGATGTGCATGGGCGTAGCCCTTATGGGTGACGCGAGTGCTTTCTACGAGGCTTGCATCAGGTATCTCGACAGAAAGGGAATCAAATGCTCATTCATAAAGAACTCGGTTTACTATATCAAGGAACAATATAACCAGACTGAAAAATAAAATAACTATGAGACGATTTACGTATCTGTGTGTCACCATCCTTATGCTGCTTTGCGGATATGGTGAACTGAAAGCACAGGAGGAGGAGTATCAGGTGAGAATAGTGGAAGGCTGCGTAAAAATGCGGAACGGAAAGGAGTGGATAGACCTCAAACAAGGGGCTGAGGTTACGAAGAGTACGGTTCTCAATATCGGCAAGGGAGCCAAACTCACTCTGATGGACAAGGCCCTGCCCGACCAGAAAACGGAGACGCCCAGGGAGTATTGCTTTTGTGAACCGGGCACATTATCGGTGGAGCGCCTTATCACCAAGACAACCACTTCGGTAAGAAGCCTCTCAAGAACGCTCTTCAGTTACTATAAGAAGCTGCTTGCCAACGGCGGAAGCACACAAAAGCGCGGTATGGGAGAGGATTATACGACAGTTGTCCGGGATGCGGATTCCCTGTTGTCGGACGTCGATTCGCTGGCGGTGACCGCAAAAGACAGCATAATTGTTGTACCTAACGATACTGTCGCCGCACCATGAAAATGAAATCCCTTCTGCTTGTTCTGTTATGTATGGCATTTGCTCAATCGGCAAATGCCATTACTAATCCCGAAGATACCATTCACGCCTATTACTACAAGGCGGCAAAGCTCATGGAGAAACAACGGGCCACCGAGGCGGAGCCCCTATTCTTCAAGTACATGACCTTGTGCAAGGAGCACAACCTTTGTGACAGGATTCTGTATTCAAACGCCCTGAACTATGTGGCACTGATGGCATCGGGCAGGGGAAATTTTGACGAGGCCATACACTATACCGACGAAGCTATTGCGGTAAGGCGTTCCGCCAAAGACGGCAACCGGTTCATGCTGGCGGAGGTGCTGAACAACCAGTCTATCAACTATTCGCACAAGGCCGACTACGACCGCTCCATCGGGTACGCCGAGGAGGCTCTTGAACTGTATCGCGTCTCGGGTGCCGACCGTCGCAAGTATTTCGCCATACTGCTGAACAATTTGGCTGCGTTTCATTTCTCACGCGGAAATGCGGGCGACGTGGACATTTCCGTCAAGCACGCCTCCGAGGCCATCAAGTACATCAAGAAGAACACACGCGACTACGTGAATGCCGCCAGCAGTCTGATTGTCTATTATTCGCAGACCGGGGAGGTGAAGAAAGCCAACGAACTCAGTAAGAAGATACTGAAAAACGGCAAGAAGATATTCGGAGAGAACAGCATTGACTACGCCAATATCCTGACAAACATGGCCATCCGGCTGGCCAACGTGGGCAACTTCATGCAGGCCATAGACTTTGCTTCGGAGGCGATGACGATTTATGAGGCCGGAGAGATTCGGGGATTGCGCTACGGAAAACTGCTGATGAACATGGCCGGGTATTACGCCCACTCCGAAAAGTATGAGCAGGCCATCGAACTGCTCATGCAGGCCAAGGAGATAATGAAAGAAATTAGCGGGGAAACCGGCTCCGACTATATGCAATGCCTGAGTGAACTTTCGTCAGCCTATTATCGTCTGGGAAATCTGGAAAAGGCCGACCACTATACAAACCTGTTGCAGAAGATTGTCGGGCATGGCGATAAACCGGAAAACCGCAGTCCGAAGTTTGCCAAGGCACTGAGCAAGCAGGCGGAAATCTATGCGGCGAACGGCGATTTCCCGAATGCCTGCAAGACCGAGCAGTCTGCCCTGGAACTGTATCGCACGTTCAGCGACACCGTGTCCATAGCCAACAGTTACAATCTGCTTTCCAACTACCAGTTCCACTCGGGCAATCTGGAGCAGGCGTTCGAGAGCTGCCGGCAATCCATCGACCTGTATCAGCGTCTGGGCGACGCTACCACCGGTTGCGCCCGGGCATTCAACAATATGTCCGTCTATCATTATTACCGGGACAGCGTGGCGGATGCCCTCGACTATGCCAAACGGTCGGTAGCCATCTATGCACAGAAGGAAGAGACGGAAAACACGTTCTACGCTAAGATTCTCGGTAACGAAGGACTTTATTATTTCCGGATGGACAGTCTGGAGCAAGCCGTGGACTGCACGGCGCGTTCACTGGACTTGTTACAGAAGATACTGGGAGAGAACCATCCGGACAACATCGTCACGCTCTATAATCTGTCGAATTACTACTACAAGCAGGGAGACAGAGAGAAGACCCAGGAGTGTTTCCATAAGGCTCTGATGTTGCAGAAACAGCTTGTCCGGCAGAACTTCTCCCACCTGACGACCGCCGCACGAGAGATGTACTGGAGCACAAAGAACTATGTCTTCAAGATAGCCCCGGCTTACGCCTTCCTGCTGTCCGACAACGATTCCACACTGGTAGACGCCTACGATGCGCAGCTTTTCACCAAAGGCATATTGCTGAACTCGGAGGTGGACTTCCGGTCGCTGCTGATGAAGAGTGCGGATGCGACACTGATAGAAAAGTACAACGAGCTGCTGAGGCTGAACAAGCAGATAGAAAGCCTTTATGCCAATACCGGCGAAGAGGGAGGACAGGACATAGAAGCCATACGCTTGCAGACGCTCGACCTGGAGCGCGACATCATCAAGGGTTGCAAGGAATACGGCGATTTCACCCGGAACATGTCCGTCACGGTGGACAGCGTAAGTGCGGCTCTGAGGCCGGAAGACGTGGCGGTGGAATTTGTAGAACTGGACATGGAGGACGGCAACAAGGCGTATGGTGCACTGTACCTGCGGAAGGACTGGAAAAGCCCTAAATTTGTGAATCTGTTCACCAACAAGCAGCTTCAGGAGATACGCTACGGAGACAAGGACTTCTTCTCCCTGTTCGGCGACATCAAGGGAGTAGACAGCATCTATACTGACCGGCACGTGGGACAACTTGTGTGGGGTGCGCTGATGAAACAGTGGGACGGCGTGAAGAACATATATTTTGCACCCACCGGTCTGTTCTACCAGTGGGGAATAGAATACCTGACCATCGACAAGGACAAGACCATCGCCGACATTTACAGTCTGCACCGGCTGTCCTCGACCAAACTGCTGGCACAGAAGAAGCACGAGAAGAGGAAAATTGAGACAGCGAGCATCTTCGGAGGACTGGACTACAACCTGAGCGTCGAGGCAATGGCGTCGAATCACAAGCAGAAGAATGAGCATAACTATACCCTGCTCGCCTCTGCCGACGAGGACGACCGGCGTTCCGTCTCCGAGGCAAACGATGCCGCCGCCGACTCCCTGATGCTGCGCAGCGGAGCGTCGTACCTGCCCGGCACACTGCAGGAGGCCAACCAAATCGGCGAACAACTGATGCAGGCCGACATCGAGACAGAAATGTATCTGGATGGCGATGGCACGGAAGAGGCCTTCAAGGCATTGAGCGGAAAGGGCCGTTCGCTGATTCACATTGCCACTCACGGCTTTAACTTCACGGAACATGAGGTGAAGAAATCGCGCACCGTAGCTTTCCTCAACGAGAACGGTTCGCAGGAGACGGACAAGAGCATGAACTACTCGGGGCTGCTGCTGGCGGGAGCCAATAACATACTGACCCAGGCCAAACTGCCGGAGGGCGTCGAGAACGGTATTCTGACGGCGAAAGAAATCTCGGTGCTCAACTTCAGCGGTCTCGACCTGATTGTACTTTCCGCCTGCCAGACCGGTATGGGCGAAATCCGGGAAGACGGTGTGTTCGGTCTGCAACGCGGATTCAAGAAAGCCGGAGCAGAAACGCTGCTGATGAGCCTATGGAGCGTGAGCGACCGGGCCACGCAGGCCATGATGACCAGTTTCTACGGGCATCTCATGGCAGGGCGTTCGCGCCACGATGCCTTCTTGATGGCCCAGGAGGATTTGCGGAAACAGGGATTCAGACGGCCGTTCTACTGGGCCTCGTTCATCATGCTCGATGATATTGAATAACACCACACGCCGCCGGTTGTCATAAAGTAATCCCCAAAAAGTCCTGCCGACTTTTTGGGGATTTTCTGATTCACAGTGTCCGTCTCCGGGCACCATGAGTGTGCGGTTACTTTATTTTCCTACGATGATTACGCAGCGGTTCTGGTCATTCTCAGCAAAGGGCTGCACCGTGTCACCGTATGCCTTAGCCTCTATCTGGCTCGCCGGTATGCCGCCCTTCTTCAGCAGGGCAACCACCTTGTCCACACGCTGCTGGGCATACTTCCGGTTGATGGTCGGGTTACCCGTACCCTTGTCCGCATAGCCGGAAACGCTAATCTTCTTGTTCGGGTATTTCTTACCCCACGCAATCACTGCCTCCAGGGTGTTCTTGGCATCGAGGTCGCTCTCGCGGATGGCATAGAACATGGTCTCGCTCAGTGCTTCCTCCTTCACTACCACGGGCTTAGGCTCCGGTTTGGGTTCCGGTTTAGCCTCTTCCTGCTTGGGCTCCGGCTTGGAAACAACTGCCGTCTCAACGCGATTCTGCTCGCTGTAGTCAGCCACCGGAGTCACGCTCACGGGAGCCGGTTTCACGTTCTTTCTGAAGCCGAACTTGTAGGCGATACCCAACTGGGCCGTAATCTGCCAATCGTCCTTGTAGGTAATCTTCGAGTTGTACTTGTCGGAAAGGCTGTTGGCCGCAACCTCCAGATTGATACCCCAGTGCTTGCTCACATTGAAGTCGAACATCACGCCCACACGAGCATTGTAGGAGACATTGTCATACGTCCACGCCATGGACGACACCTTACCGGCATTCTTCAGGGCAATCATGTCGTCGTTGTCCCATGCGTAGTTCAGACCCATACCACCCAGCAGAATCACGTTGCAGAGGTAGTTCTGCTTCTTGCCGAACATATTCGTGAGGTTCAGCATCAGGTCGATGTCCGTCGTGGCATACTTGTAGTCGTACTTCTCGTTAAGATCCTTGATGCCGCCCTGGTTCCAGAGACCGTTCACATGGAGACGTGCTCCCACGATGGGCGTGAAAAACCTACCAAACGAGACGGAGGCCGTCGGACGGATGAGCTTAAAGGCATTGTAGTCCGTGAGCGTGCTCTGTACGCCGCCCTGCAGGCCGATGAACATGTAGGGATACGGCTTGTAGTCCCTGTCGTCAGTGTCCTGATCGATGGCATGGGCCGAGAGGCTGAGCCCAAGGGCCATGGCCATGCAAATCATCTTGAATTTTGTCATAAAATGAGATATTATTAAATTTAACATTATTTAGCAGTCGGGCAAAGATACACTTTCTTTGCTTTCAAACCAAATTTTTAGTCATTCTTTTGCTATGTAGCTGTATAAAAGCGTCTTTTTTCGTTCTGAATCAATGCTTCCCGTGCGGAAAAACCACCTCGCGGATGCCTTGCGGGAAAGTATCGTACCGAGGACGGACGTTCGTCCCGCTATGGACGGGACGCAGACAATAGTATGGACGAGCCTCCGTCCCGCTATGGACAAGGCCCCGTCCTCCTATGCGCGCGCGTGCGTACCGTAATATATGCGGATTCGACGGGCCAACGGACTCAAGGTTTCGACGGGGCCGGGTCGCCCATCGTTGGCGAATAAACGAGGTCGGGCAGCGCGTGACGCCCCGAAAGGTCGGTGAGCACAAACGTGAAGAGCCACTTGTTGAGCCGTATGCCCGGCGTGGCCACATAAGGGAGCTTTATCATCACCTTGTTCCAGCCCTTCCTGAGCCGCACGGGCAGCGGCTTGCGGGCCGGGAAGTTCTCGTTGGCGAGTTCCGTCTCGTTCGTGACGCTCCGTCCGGCGTTGGCCCAGGGCAGAGGCAGCAGTTCAGTGTCGTTCAGCCATATCTGCGAACCCTTCCGATCCCACTTCCCGTTGTCCGGTGCCACGTCGGGCTCCGAACGGCTGTAGTTCTGAAATTCGATAATCGCGCCGGCCTCCTGAGCGCGGGGGGAGTAGACGTAGGTGTAGGCATAGGCTTTGTGGCCGACGGAATAGTCTTTCCCGTAGAACGTCGGGACGATGGGGCCCCACGTGTGGCGCAGGTAGATGCCGGCCCCCGTTGCGGGACGTTGCGAGCGGAAAGCCGACGCCGAATCGGCCTCAAGGGGGACGGGGTCGGTAATCATCCAGCGGACATGGGTCTGCCTGACATAGGGAACGGGCTCATCCCGGAGCGAATGGTCTTTGTGGAAGAGCAGGCGACGCTCGAAGTCGGCAAACTCCTCCAATTCCGCGCCCGCATTGGGAAGCGTGGTTCCGCCCTCCTCGATGTAGGCCCTGCCGCCTCCCATCCAGGCCCGCTCGGCCGAGGCTATGGCATTGACAATAATGCTGTTCTGATTTACAATTTCTTTCTCATCGGGCAGTTTTCGGTCATTCCACGGGCACGAGATGGTTCCGGCTATTTCGGCCGTCCCCTGGGGCGAATAGTATATGGAACTCTTGTAGATGCCCACCGGGTCGGCGAACACATCGAAGTGGTTCGTGTAGTTGTAGCGGCAGTCGATGTTCGGGATGCCCGCAACTTTTCTGCCGGCCGTACTCCACATCTGGGTCATGTCGAAACCGGTCTCCGGGGTGATTCTCACGCCGCGAATCGGGTTCCAACAAACCGCCTTACGCCCCAGCCGGTGGACTTTCTCCGTCATTTCACGCAGGAAAGTGCTGTCGGTAATCGCTTTTTCGTCGACGCCGATGTGCAGATAGGGCGAATGGGGGAAAGCCGCCGCCACCTCCTCAAGCACCGTCTTCAGCACCTCTTTGCCCTGCGGCGTCTGCATCTCAAAACCCAAAGCGCGCTCGAAAGCCGCACTGTGGCCCGGCATGTCTATCTCCGGAATGAGGATGACGCCGCATCGCTCCGCCACCTCAACGACGCGACGAATGTCCTGCTTCGTGTAATATTTTCCGGGGTGGCGGGTCATACTCTCCGCCGCAGTCAGCCGGGGGAAAGCATCCACCGCAAAGCGCCACGCCTGATTTTCGGTAAGGTGCCAGTGGAACGTGTTTATCTTGAAGCGGCTCAGCAGTTCTATTTCTTTCGCAATCTCGTCGGCCGAGACAAACGAACGGCCCGTGTCGTGCATGAATCCGCGCAACTTGAAGGCCGGCCAGTCGGTGATGGTTACCGCCTCCAACCGCGCCTCTCCCGGCCGCGTGCCGTAGCCCTCGGCCATCTGCTCCAGCGTGCGGGTGGCACGGATTACTCCCGTAGGCGTCGCCGCCTCTATCTTTATTGCTTCTGAGGTAACCGTTATGCGGTAAGCCTCATCGGGGAACTCCGGCAACGGATGGTTGAAAGCACCTGCGACAGAATCGACAAGTACGACCGTCACCGTCCGGCCCGACGGTGAGAAGCGGCAACCCGAACGGATAAAAAACTCTTTCAGCACCACGCAATCCGTGGGGTCCGTCAGGCTGATGCTTCCTTTCAGGCGGAAAGGCCGCATACCGGACACCTGCTCCACCCGCTTCGGCTTGGGGAGAATATGTTCTACTTTTGCCGTGGCGGAAAGTGTCATCGCGGCAGCCGCAATAACGGCAATAACCCATCTCAGGGATTTGTTGATAATAGGTGACATCATTTTTTGCTACGTGTTCCCTTTTCTACTTCTATCTATGAGGCTCTTTTCCAAATCTTCCAGTATCCGAATGTCCTCGGCATCGGCCATTTGCGCCTCAAGGTGCTTGCGCTTGGCACTGAATGTGTCATATACGCTGCGAACGATTTCTTCGGCTTTCTCGTTAGATATGGAACCGCGTCCTTGCAGGATGTCCTTTTCCTGAAACATCAGCAGGTTATCG
Organism: uncultured Prevotellaceae bacterium; assembly: GCA_947176535.1. Lineage (GTDB taxonomy): Bacteria > Bacteroidota > Bacteroidia > Bacteroidales > Bacteroidaceae > Physcousia. The sequence goes on along the minus strand of CAMWQU010000009.1, from coordinate 58,102 downwards.
ACATTCTTGCGCCAGTAATCAAGCGTCAGGTCTCTGCGCCCCTTCACCCGCTCTTCCGCACTGGTTAAGAAGATATCCACGAGACGATTCAAAGAGTCTATCTCATCGCTCTGCAGGTAGTTCTTGGCAACAATGACATCCCCCTTACGGACAATGCTGCCCTTCCATGTGGTCAGCCCCATGTTGGGCAGATTGGCATCTGCACGGGCCACTATCAGTTCCGCCGCCGTCCGGTGAGTGACCGCATAAAGCAACTTGTTTTGCGTCTCGGCAAAGAACATCTGTGTGGCTTTGTCAGTCTTGTCATAGTCGCTACTCAACGCAAACAAGTCGCGTACTTTCTGATAGAAACGTTTCTCCGAAGTGCGGATGTCGCGAATGCGGAACAACAATTCATCGAAGTAGTCCGGCCGACCATCCGGATTCTTCAACCGTTCATCGTCCATCGTGAACCCCTTTACCAGATATTCGGTTAGATGCTCGGTTGCCCACTGCCGGAACTGTGTGCCCCGCAATCCACGGACACGATAACCCACAGCGATAATCATTTCTAAAGAGTAGAACACTACGTTATAGTTCTTGCCGTCAGCGGCAGTTGTCAAGTATTCTTTGACAACTGATTCTTCATTTAACTCCCTTTCTTTAAGTATGTTAATGATATGATAACTAATAAGCTGCTTCGAGGTGGCAAAAAGTTCCGCCATCTGTTGCTGGTTCAGCCAAATCTTGCCATCCTTGGCAAAAAGGGAGACTGACGCCCGACCGTCCGCGGTGCGATAAATGATGATATTCTGTTGTTCGTCCATATACTCTTTGTTTTATGCTAAGATTTATTTACATTCCACGTTCCGCCCAATCGCCGCGGTCTAAGTTTCTATAACCGATAGCCTCCGCTATATGATGGGACTGCACATTCTCCGAAGCGTCCAAGTCTGCGATGGTACGGGAGACTTTGAGGATGCGGTTGTAGGCGCGAGCCGACAGGCTGAGACGCTCCATAGCCATACGGAGCATGGCAAGACCACGTTCGGAAGGTACGGCATACTGCTGAATCATGCGCTCCGACATCTGCGCGTTACAATAAATGCCACGATACTCGCGGAAACGCTCCTCCTGCATCTGACGGGCGCGGATGACACGTTCGCGGATGGCCTCCGACGGTTCTCCGGGCTGCGCCTTCGATATGTCGCTGAAAGGCAGAGGCTGTATCTCGCACTGAATGTCGATGCGGTCGAGCAGCGGGCCGCTGATTTTACTCATGTATTGCTGTATGCGCCCCGGCGTGCAGGTACAATGGTGCGTAGGGTCGCCGTAATATCCGCAGGGACAAGGATTCATGGAAGCCACAAACATGAAAGAGGCCGGATAAGTAACCGCATACTTTGCCCTTGAGATGTTTATGACGCGGTCTTCCAACGGCTGACGGAGCACTTCGAGCACGGCACGGCTAAATTCCGGCAATTCATCGAGAAAAAGCACACCGTTGTGAGCCAACGAGATTTCGCCCGGCTGCGGATTGGCACCGCCTCCGACAAGGGCGACTTGCGAAATGGTATGATGAGGGGAGCGGAAAGGTCGCTGAGCTATCAGCGACGTGTCGCGGCTCAGTTTGCCGGCCACACTATGTATCTGCGTAGTCTCCAGACTCTCTCTCAGCGAAAGAGGAGGCAGAATCGTAGGCAGCCGCTTAGCCATCATGCTCTTTCCCGAACCCGGCGGGCCTATCATGATGAGATTGTGACCACCCGCAGCCGCCACTTCCATGGCACGCTTCACGGACTCCTGTCCCCGCACATCGGCAAAGTCCAACTCAAAATCTTTTTGTCGGCTATAAAACTCCTCGCGTGTATCGACTTCTGTCGGGGAAATGGCCCTCTCGGTTCCGTTGAGCAGGTCGATGACTTCGGACATGTGTTCGGCCCCGTACACTTTCAAACGATTGACTACGGCTGCCTCACGGACGTTCTGCCGAGGAACAACGAGCCCCTCGAAACCTTGCTCACGGGCCATGATAGCAATGGAGAGCGCGCCGCGAACGGGCAGAAGTGAGCCATCGAGGCTCAACTCTCCCACCATCATATAAGTCTTCAACCGCTCGGTACTGACTTCCGATTCCGTGGCCAGTATGCCAATGGCGATGGGGAGGTCGTAGGACGAACCTTCTTTCTTGAGATCGGCCGGAGTGAGGTTCACGATAATAGCTTTTGACGGGAAGCGGTAACCGCTGTTCTGTATGGCCGCCACAATGCGCTCATGACTTTCCTTTACAGCATTATCGGGCAAGCCCACAAGCGAGAAACTAAGCCCCCGACCGGAATTAACTTCCGTAATGACCGTTGTGGCATCCAAACCTTGTACGGCGGCAGTGCAAACTTTTACGAGCATGAGTGAATAGTATGTTGGGAAAAAGATAAGTTAAATGAGTTTATACAGTCCTCCGCTCAGACGGCGCACGATACCTCGCATTTCCATCTCGAAAAGCAGGCTCGACAGGTGGGTGACAGGGAGGTTGGTCTCCACGGTAAGTTGGTTTATCTGTTTGCCGTCAGAATGTTTCAGGGCATCGAAAACGACCGTTTCATCGGGAGAAAGTTCGGGAAACAGTTCACGCTGAATCGGTTTTCCTCCGGTCTGTGCAGTAGCCCATCCCATTATTTCCACGAAATCTTCGGCACTCTGGAGTAATGCGGCGCGGTTGTCTCGTATGAGGCGGTTGCAGCCGGCTGACGTGACGTCACTGACACGGCCCGGTACGGCAAAGACATCACGACCGTAGTCACCGGCAATGCCCGCCGTAATCAGACTTCCGCCCCGTTCGGCACTTTCCACCACAATCGTAGCGTCAGCCATGCCGGCCACGATACGGTTGCGGCTCACAAAGTTTACTTTCTCGACCGGACGGTTACTCATAAACTCGGTGACAAGTCCGCCCTGTCCGAGCATATCGACGGCCGTCTGCCGGTGCATACGAGGATATATCTGATCCAAGCCGTGAGCCAGTACACCTACGGTCTGCAAGCCGTGAGCCAACGACTGACGGTGGGCACAGACATCAATGCCGTAGGCCAAACCACTGATGACAATCGTATCGGGGCACAACCGGGACAAATCATTCAGAAAGTGCTGACAGAACGTCCGTCCGTAATCCGTATTCTTGCGTGTACCCACCATACTGACGATATGACGGGTGTTGAGGTCGGCCGTCCCTTTATAATAAAGCAGAACCGGGGCATCGGGGCATTCGCGCAATCGGGTCGGATAGAGCACATCATCCCGACCGAGCAAGCGAATACGATTCTTTTCTGCAAACTCCATTTCCTGCTCAGCACGGAGAAGATGGGCCTCCATCTGCGCCACGGCTTTCACAAGCCGGTCGCCGGCATCGGGCACCAACTCTTTCAACCGATTCCGAGCCTCAAACAAAGCCGTCGCCGACCCCGCCGCATTCAGCAGAGCCTGCTGTATCTGCGACTGATAAGGCAGAATGCACGTCAGCGCGATGGTGTACAACAGTTCCTTATCCACGCTCAATCCACCAAAAGATTATCCAGTATCGGGCATTGTGTAGCCAATACGCCATTCACCACTGCCGCAATATCTACTTTGGCACGACACGCCAACTGTTCGTCGGGCAGGCGGAGAATATCCTGATAGAAGACATACCGGATGCCCTCTTTCTTCCCACGGGTGCGGACAATAAATTCATCGTCACTGCGGAGGGGCTTCTTGTAGGAGAGTGTTATGCGCGCCACCACGACATCAATCCCCTGTCGATGGAGGTCGGCAAACGAAACTCCCATGTCGAGTAGCATCTCGTGACGGGCATGTTCGGTATAATGTTGATAATTGGCATTGTTTACGATGCCTTGTAGGTCGCACTCGTAGTCGCGCACCTTCATTCGGATTTCGTGTGTCATAGTTGTGATTTTAAGTATTCGTAACCGAAGCTGCATCTGAGGCAGTCATGCCGGTCGCAGTATTGTTGTTTCAGTTGGATAAGGGCCTGACTGTCGGCCGCCGTATTCACTTTCAGCCCGCATTCCTTCCACTGGCGCAGGATGTAGTTGTTTTCGGCCGGCAGCAGTTGCAGCAAGTCCAGCACCCGCTCGCGCAGGAGATAATTGTCGTGGCTCATGGCATAAGCATAGAGAACGGGCACGACGGTATTGATGATAAGCAGATTCTGCGAAGCCGGACTGAGATGAAGCTGACGCTTCTCCACGGCCTGCCCGAACATGATGTGCGTATGCCAATATTCCGAGGTTTCGCCCACGAGTATGCGCCGCAGAGCTTCCAAAGCCTTTTCTTCCATCACGGCATCTTTCAGCTTGGCCAGTGCCACATTGCCCTTGTGGTATATCCATGCCAATTCGGCCAGACGGATGTGGGGAAAGTTCTGCGGCCGCAGACACAGGTCCTTCCATTGCTGATACGGCATGATAGCTCCCAGTCCAAATAGGCGGCACTGGTAGGCAAACTCCTTTTGCAGACGGAGGAAATACTCATCGTCTGCCCCATGCTCCGCCGAATTTGGCGGCAGGCTGTCGGCCTCCAGCAGACCGGCCATGCCCAGAAAAATGGCTTCTATCTGAAACAGCTCGTCACGATGCTTGCCGATGCGCTCAAGGGGAATGCGCTCCGCCCATGTCTCGAACACATCACCATTGATGCCAAACCCGAAGTTGCGCGCCAAGGTCACGAACAACACCCATTCCCAATTACCATTGGTCTTTTTCAGCCGTTCCATCACCCGGCGGGCTTTTTCCTCGATGCGTTCCACGGCCAGTGTGTCCATCCACGAATGCACCCGGAAGCTGTCCAGTCCCGGAATGACGCGATAACAACGAGGATAATCCTCCGCCTGTTGCAAGTTTTCGTAGCGCAGACTGAGGTCGGCGGGAATATCGAGTTGCAGTTGCGGCAACCGCTTTCCGCTGCTTGTCGTCACCTCGCAGTCGATGACCGAGGCCACATGCAGCACCACATTGTCATAATTTTCATTATTCTCATGCCCATGCCTGAACCAGTCGCTTGAACGCAGATGAATCTCCACATTACCCGCCCAGACAGTTTCTCCGATGCGCACCTTGGCATTGAAAAAGTCAGGCCCGGCATTCGGATTGGCCAGTCCCGGATCAAGAATCTCAATGTCCTGTCCGTCGGTAGTCTGAAGAGCGCGCAGAGGCAACAAGCGATGCTTCCATACGTAATGTAATAATTTCTCCATGCCGTCAAAAGCGCATTATTCTTAAAAATGCCTAACAAAAGTACGGTTTTTGCTCCGAATTACCTATCTTTGCAGTCGAAAATATGCTAAACTTATGAAAATTGCATTGATAGGTTACGGCAAGATGGGGCGTATGATAGAAGAAATCGCCCTCAGCCGCGGACACGAAATCGTAAGCATCATTGATATTGACAATCAGCAGGACTTTGAAAGTCAGGCTTTCCGGAGTGCCGATGTAGCCATTGAGTTCACGGCTCCGCACGTGGCCTACGACAACTACCTGAAGGCTTTCCGCCAGAGGGTAAAGGTAGTCAGCGGCTCGACAGGTTGGCTCAAGGAACACGGTGAAGACGTAAAACGGATGTGTACGGAGGAGGGACAGACGCTTTTCTGGAGCTCAAACTTCAGCCTCGGCGTCACGGTTTTCCGTGCCGTCAATCGCTATCTGGCCCGCATCATGAACCGTTTCCCCTCCTACACCCCGCAGATGGAGGAAGTCCACCACATCCACAAACTCGACCACCCCAGCGGCACGGCCATCACACTGGCGGAAGAACTGGTAGGCGAGGTAGACCGCCTCAACGGATGGCAGTTCGGCGAGCTGACCCAGCCTGACGGAGCCGTTGAGGGGACAACAGATGTACCTCAAGACCGGTTGCGCATCGACAGCCGCCGCCAAGGCGAGGTGCCGGGCATTCACTCCGTCACGTGGGATTCGGAGGCTGACCGGATTACCATCACACACGATGCCCACAGTCGTCGCGGTTTTGCACTGGGGGCCGTACTGGCAGCCGAATACACGGCGCAGCACAGCGGTCTGCTGACCATGAGCGACCTCTTCGACTTCTGATAAACACTCCCGAAAGAAAGATACAACACATAAGAATCGTTACCCGATGAAAAAGAAACAAGAGAAGAAGCTCACATGGAAAGACTGGGCACAAGGAATAGGATACAGCGCATTGTTAGTGGTTTTTCTGGTTTGGATTCGTGCCTCGTGGTGGGGCTATCTGACCGTGCCTTTTGTGTTTGACGCCTACATCACCCGCAAGGTGAAGTGGGGATGGTGGAAGGAACTGGAGAATCCCGTCACCCGCACCATCATGAGCTGGGCGGACGCCATCGTATTTGCCTTAGTGGCCGTCTACTTCGTGAACATCTATTTCTTCCAGAATTACACCATTCCATCGAGTTCTTTAGAGAAAAGTCTACTCGTGGGCGACTACCTCTACGTATCAAAAACCAGTTACGGCCCCCGCGCCCCGATGACTCCGCTTTCGATGCCCTTGTGTCAGCACACGCTGCCTTTCGGCGGACAGAGCTACATCACGTGGCCGCAGTGGGAGTACAAGCGCATCGACCCTAAACCCGTGCAATTGAACGACATCGTAGTCTTCAACTATCCCGCAGGCGACAGCGTGGCCCTTGCTCCGATGTTTCAGACGGCGGACTTTTATATGCTCGACTATATGTACGGACGGCAGATTTACCAGCAGAACTTCGGAGACATCGAATGGAATCAACTGGATGCGCTGCAACGCTATAACGTCTTCAAGACCATTTACACGTTAGGTAACCTCTACATCAAACAGAATCCGCAGGAGTTCGGACAGGTGATATGGCGGCCAGTAGACCGTCGCGAGAATTACGTGAAGCGTTGTGTGGGTCTGCCCGGTCAGGTTCTGCAAATCCGCGACCGCATCGTCTATCTCGACGGAGTGGCTAACAAGGAGCCCGACAACGTGCAGTACAATTATTACGTGGAACTACTGCAGGGCAGCCTGCCCGACGATTTCATACGCGAAATCGGACTTTCGTTCGACGACTACCGCGACCTGTACACATCGGGCGTCTGTCCGCTGACGGCGCAGATGGTAAAGGCTCTGAAAGACCGTCCCGACCTGGTGGGCCGGGTGGAAGTGGTGAGCGACGAGGACACCGAGAGACTCTATCCGCTGAACGGGCACAAGGGCTGGACGGTAGACAATTACGGCCCCCTTTGGATTCCCGCAAAAGGAGCTTCCATTACGCTCAATCTCGACAATCTGCCCGTCTACGAACGTTGCATCCGGATCTATGAGGGCAACACGCTGGAGGTGAACGACCGAGGCGACATCCTCATCAACGGGGAGAAAGCCACTTCGTACACTTTCAAGATGGACTACTACTGGATGCAGGGCGACAACCGCCACAACTCGGCCGACTCCCGCTTCTGGGGCTTCGTGCCGGAAGACCACATCGTGGGAAAACCCATCCTAATATGGTTCTCCAAGGACAAGGACTATGGTTTGTTTGACGGCGGCATCCGCTGGGAGCGTCTCTTCCGCTGGGTGGACGACATTAAGTAAAACCCACGTAAGCGACAAGCCGACAAGGTGATTCGCCATGATGAAGAGTTACTATCTGGCCCCCGTCTCGTACTACGCCCGGTTGGCGCGATACCGCGATGCGGCCATCGACCCCGACGACATCTATTGCAAGCAGACGCTTCGCAACCGCTGTTACATTGCCTCACCCAACGGCCCGCTGGCACTCACCATACCCGTGGTGAAGTTCGTGCCCTACCGCACACTGACGCGCGACATCCGCATCAGCGACCACGGCAACTGGCGCCACCTCCACTGGCAGGCCCTCACGAGCAGCTACCGGCGTACCCCATTTTTTGAGTTTTATGCCGATGACTTCGCCCCTTTCTACGAACGGAAATGGGAATTTTTGGCCGACTACAACCAAGCCTTGCAGGAGATGGTGTGCAGACTGGTGTTCGGGGAGGACGAACAGGCGACAGACGGCGATTCGCACGCTTGTCCGGACAGTCACGCCCCTGCTCCCTCATCCAACTTTCACCCCTCGCCCTATTATCAGATTTTCAGCGACCGCCACGGCTTCATGCCGGACTTGAGCATCGTCGATTTGCTGTTCAACATGGGGCCGGAAAGCATACTGATTCTCAATGCTTAACTTCAACTTATCATGATACAAACCGCCACACTCGACAACGGCCTACGCATCGTTCTCGACCACCGGACGAGCCGGGTGGTCTACTGCGGACTGGCCGTAGACGCCGGCACACGCGACCAGTTGCCCGAGGAGTCAGGAATGGCCCATTTCATCGAGCACATGTCCTTCAAGGGAACCCGTCGGCGCAAGGCCTGGCACATCATCAACCGCATGGAGTCGGTGGGCGGCGAACTGAATGCCTACACGGGCAAGGAGCACACCGTCTACTATTGTAGCGTGCTGCGGCACCACCTTTCCCGCGCCCTCGACCTCCTGTTCGACATCACCCTCCGCAGCACCTTTCCGCAGCGCGAACTGGAACGCGAAGTGGAGGTTGTCTGCGACGAGATAGAGAGCTACAACGACTCTCCCTCGGAACTCATCTACGACGACTTCGAGACGCTGCTCTTCCGCGACCACCCACTGGGGCGCAACATTCTGGGCGAGGCCGACCGTCTGCACGCCTACCGCACGGACGACCTCCTGCGCTTTGCCCGTCGCCTCTACCATCCCGGCCGCATGGTGCTCTTCGTGCTGGGCGACGTGAAGATGGCGCAGGTGGAGCGCATGGCTGCCCGCCTGTGTGACACCGACGGGGCGGCGTCCCTGCCCGCCGTCATCCGCGAGGCTCCCGGTGCCCTGGTGCCCCCTCCCGATGCCCGCATCAAGAAGCAGACCCATCAGGCTCACGTCATTCTCGGCACACAAAGTTATGCACTCTCCGACAGTCGCCACACAGCCCTCTATCTGCTCAACAATATCCTGGGCGGGCCGGGCATGAACGCCCGCTTCAACATGGTCTTGCGCGAACGCAACGGACTGGTGTACACGGTAGAAAGCGGACTGACGGGATATACCGACACGGGGCTTTGGACGACCTACTTCGGGTGCGACCACAGCGACGTGGAACGCTGCCTGCGGCTCATACGTCGCGAACTGGCACGGCTCACCGATGCCCCGCTCTCGCCGGCAGCCCTTGCCGCCGCCAAAAGACAGTTGAAAGGACAACTGACACTGGCGTGGGAAAACGGCGAGAACGTGGCCATTGGCATGGGGCGACGCCTTTTGCATCAGGGTTCCACGCAGACGCTGGAAGAGATGTGCCGGCGGGTGGACGACCTCACGGCCACCCGACTCTGGGACGTGGCGCAGGAGACGTTCTCCGAGCGGAAACTCACCACGCTTATCTACTCCTGAAACGCCCCTTTCGTAGCAGCTTCCGGGAAGACGGAAACAAGCCCCCGGCAGGACGGTGCCTCGCCCATAGTATGGACGAGGCTTAGACAATATGAGGATTGAGGCCCGACAATAGTATGGACCAAGGCCCGACGTCGGGGCGACCTTTTCGCATCCTCCCGACGCCACTCCGCCGGCCCCCCGGAACAATAGCGACGAAGAATAGGAAAAAAGGGAGAAAATTGTGAGCCTATTTCACAATAAATCCGTATCTTTGTAGCGAAGTAGTATAATATTTATTTATAAAGCAATGAAAAAAACAATTCTTTTGCCCCTGTCCGCCGCTCTGGTGCTGACGGGTTGCAGCAAACTGGGCAACCTCACATCCGACAACTTCAAGGTTACGCCCACGCCCCTTGTGACTACGGCCGGAGAAGTGCCTGCACAGATTTCGGTCACGTTCCCCGAAAAGTACATGAAGAAAAAGGCGCAGATCACCGCCACACCCGTACTCCGCTATGCCACAGGTGAAACGGCCGCACAGGCCGCCACATTCCAGGGCGAAAAGGTGGAAGGCAACGGCACCGACGTGAACTACAAACTGGGTGGCACGTACACCATGAAGGCCAACTTCCGCTACACGCCCGAAATGCTCCGCAGCGACCTCTACATGACTTTCGAGGCTCGTCTGAAGAAAAAAGTGAAGCATCTGCCCGACGTGAAAGTCGGTTACGGCGTTTTGGCTACCTCCGAACTGCTGAGCCGCTGCCTCGACAGCGACAATGCCGCCATCGCTCCCGATCAGTTCCAGCGCGTCATCGAACAGAAGCAGGAGGCTAACATCAAGTTCCTCATCGCACAGTCCAACCTCCGCACCAGCGAGCTGACGAGCGTGAGCATGAAGGACTTGGTAGCCATACTGAAAGAAATCAACGACGATGCCGAGGGCCGCGCCCTGGACGAAATCGAAGTCAGTGCCTACGCTTCGCCCGACGGCCGCTACTCGTTCAACGAGAAACTGGCCGAGCGTCGTCAAAACGTCAGCGCAGACTACCTGAAGAAAGAGCTCCGGAAAATCAAGATGGATGCCGACATCAACACGCGCTACACCGCTGAGGACTGGGACGGTTTCCAACAGCTCGTGGCCGCCAGCAACTTGCAGGACAAGCAGGTCATTCTCTCCGTGCTCTCCATGTACAAAGACCCCGAAGAGCGTGAGCAGCAGATTCGCAACATCAGCAACGTCTACACCGACATCAAGGATGGCATTCTGCCCGAACTCCGTCGCGCACGCCTCATCGTGAGCTACGAAATCATCGGCCGCAGCGACGAGGAAATCATCGACCAGTATAAGAAAGACCCCTCGCAACTCAGCATCGAGGAACTCGTCTACGGTGCCAACGTCCTTATGGAAGAGAATCCCGCCGAGCAGAAGAACTGGAACCAGACGATACAGAAGCTCTTCCCCAACGACTACCGTGCACTGAACAACCTCGCACAGCTCTGCTATGCCGAGGGCGACTATCAGCAGGCCGCACAGTATCTTGACAAGGCCAAGAACATCAACAACCGCGCTCCCGAGGTGAACGCCAATTTGGCACTCATGGCTCTGCGCGAGGGTAATCTCGACCGTGCCGAGAGCCTGCTGGCTCAGGGATTCGGTGCCGGCAACTACAATCAGGTGATGGGTGCCTACAACATTGCCAAGGGTAACTACCAGCAGGCTGCCAAGAACCTGACGGACAGTCAGACCAACACGGCTGCTTTGGCTCAGTTGCTCAACGAGGACTACGCTTCGGCCCGTCAGACGCTGGCTAACGTGAAATCCGCTGATGCCACTACGGCTTACCTCCAGGCTATTCTGGCCGCCCGCACCGGCGAGACGGCTGCCATCGTCAGCAACCTGCGCACCGCAGTGGAGAAAGACCCCACGCTGAAAGCACGCGCCAAGGACGACCTTGAGTTTGCTGCCGTAGCCAGCACCATCACCGGTCTGCTGAAGTAAGCATACACCGCAACAGAGAATTGGAAATTGAAAGTGGCGAGCAACCGAAGGCATGAGACGGATATCACATCATAGACGGAAGGGCCTGACGTTCAGCTTTCAGTTTCCAATTCTCTTTCTTTTTATTCTCGTTTCCGCCTGCGGCCCGCAGAAAGGGAAACTTCGTATCTACGGCGAATTTGAAAACCTGCCCCATGCCGATGTCCTCCTGTACAGCAAGGACGGAGGCCTGCCCGTTCCGCTCGACACCATACACATCCGGAAAGGGCGTTTTGACTACCAGACCGCGCCCGACGATGCCGAACCACATACTTACATTCTCGTCTATCCCAATTTTTCCACCCTCACCTTTATGGCCCGACGGGGCACCGAAGTGCGCATTCAGGGCGACGCCCTTAGTTTGAGTCAGGTAAACGTGGAGGGAGCCGATTCCGTAATCAGGCAGGAAAAGAAGTCCGGAAAGGCGCAGATTGCCATAGGCCGCCCGCTGCCTAAATCGAAAATTATCAAGCAGAAAAAGGATGCTTACCTGCTCATCGGCTTCATGGCCGACTGGAAGTATGGCTCATCGCAAGTCAGTTTCCACATCCGGCGGGCCTTGGATGAGCATCCCGACAGCCTTACGGCTTTCACCTATCTGCTCGACATCGACAAGACCAACATAAAGCCCGTAGACAAAGCCTACGAGGAGCGTTGGCAGACGTATTGCGACTTCCGCGGCTGGAGCGGGCCGTTGCTCGCCCGGTATGGCATCCGCAACATACCGCTGTTCATCCTCGTTGATCCGAAAGGCAAAGTTGTGGCTATGGGCAGTGACTACAATCGCGACATCAAGGCCGCCGTGGAGCGCGTGCCTTAAAAACGGACAGCGCAGCCTGCCCGCGCAGATGCAATCCCTTTCATTCCTTATATACCTAAAACACTTACAAGATAATGAGAAAGTTATTCTTTATGCTGTTGGCATTACTCGCAGGGGGAGCACATGCCGAGACCGAAGAGAGTTATAAAACGAATGTGGTGGCCGAAGAGGGCGCGTGGTGCTGGTTTGCCGACCCGAGGGCCCTGCATTACGAAAATGCCGAGGGCACCATCAACGCATCATACATCGGTTACATCGACGTACACGGCAACATCAAGGCCACACAGTACGACTGGCTCACGAGACGCAAGACGGACGTGCTTGTACGTTCCTATTTTCAGCCCGATGACCACAACAATCCCACTTTCATCGTATTGCCGGACGAGCGTGTGATGATTTTCTACACCCGCCATACCGACGAACCCCAAATTTGGTATCGCATCAGCCGCAAGCCGGGCGACATCACCGACTTGGGCGAGGAGAAGTTCCTGGCCACAGCCAACAACACGACGTATCCTTCGCCCTTTATCCTGACGGACGACCCCACGCACATCTATCTCTGCTGGCGCGGCATCAACTGGCATCCCACCATCGCCCGGCTCACAATGCCCGATGGGAACGACAACTGTCAGTTCGACTTCGGCCCGCGACAGATTGTGCAGTCCACGGGCGCACGCCCCTATGCCAAGTATCAGAGTAACGGCAAAGACAAAATCTATTTAGCCTACACCACGGGACATCCCGATAACGAAATGCCCGACTGGCTTTATTTCAACGTCATCGACATCAACAAGGGGAACGGCCCCGTCCTGCGCGACATCCACGGAAAGGAGCTGAAGAAAATCAGCGACGGTGTGTTCAACGTCAATAAGCAATCGTCGTATGCCACCGCCTACCCCGCAACCATTGTGGACAACACGGCCAACATCCGCAACTGGGTATGGCAGATAGCTCTCGACAAAGACGAGAATCCGGTTATCGCCTATCCGCACATCGACGATGCCAAAACGGCACACGCCTACTGGTATGCCCGTTGGACGGGTTCGGAATGGCGTCGCACGTGGGTGCAACATGCCGGACATGCGTTCCATCAAAACTGGAACAGCACCGAGCGGTGCTACTCGGGCGGCATGGCCTTAGACCCTGACAACATCAACGACCTCTATCTATCCATCCCCACCCAAAACGGGGCATATGACAGGGACGGCGTTTACGAAATATGGAAGTACACCATCGACGATGAGGGAAAGGTGAGCGGTAGCGAGCAGGTCACGACGGATTCCCCGAAGAACAACGCACGACCTTTCATTCTGCCCGGCTCGAAGAACTCTCCCCTGCGTCTCGCATGGATGCAAGGCGACTATGACTACTGGATGGTGAACAAGAGCTATCCCAGAGGCTACCCCACCGGCATACACTGCAATTACGAATGGGAGGAGCCCGTGCGCAACGTCCGGGATGCGCCGCAGTTCGACTGCCGGTGCCTGAAGGCCAACGAGACGTTCCTCTTCGGCTTCCGGATGGACACATCCAACTATGGCGGTACCCTGCTGAGCGGCGACGAGGGCAAACTGATTTACCGGCTCAATACCGAGACACAATACCCCGAAATGATTATCGACAGCACCGTCTACCCTTCGCAGAACCGCCTGCTCTGCAGCGACGGATGGGCTACGGCCAGCAACGGTACCAACAGTGACAATCATCCCACGAAGCTCTCCACATGGGTGCTTGCCCTCACCTACGACGGACACGCACTGACCGTTTACCGCAACGGGCTGGTAGACCAAGTCATCGAGATAGAGGGCCTCGAAATCGGTTATCTCTCCGCAGACCGAATGGAGTTCCCCCATACCTGCGTCGGGATGGACATCTACGGTATGGCGGCCACACCGATGGAAGTGCAGATGCTCACAAAGGAGATGCAGAAGACCATCAAGGCCGAGCACAACAAGAACCTGCCCACGACACTCGAGAACGGAGACTTCGAAGCGGCCTACACCGTGCAGACGGAGAGCGGCGTTGCGAGCGACCGCGCCATCTATGTACCCCAAGGGTGGACTGTAGAACGCATCAGCGGAGACACGAACGACATCACGGCACTGCGTTCGGGCGACCTGTTCTTCGACCGTTTCTTCGGTTCTCTGGCAAAACCCTCCGAGGACAGCCGGCAGACCTACTGGATTCGTCAGAACTGGGGAACGCCTACCCTCAACCTCAGTCAGGAATTGCTGTTGCCCGAAGGTACGTACACCCTGGAGGCCGACCTATGGAAAAGTGGACTGGGCGGTGACGCCTTTGTCTCGACCCGGACGGAAGACGGGCCCACGGTAACGTCGCCTTCATTGGAGAATAAAACCGAGTGGCAGCATGTGAAACTGGAGTTCGAGAGCGACGGCATAGCCGCCACGACCATCGTACTTACGGCCATGCACAACTATTCGGGTACAGAAAAAATCATCGGCTTTGATAACGTTACACTGGTGAAGCAGGAGGAAAACGGCATTTCACCGGTATCGGCCACCGCTTCAGCCCTTTCTTCGGACAGCCTCTACGACCTGCAAGGCCGCAGAGTGGAGGCTCCGTCCCACGGGATATACGTCCGCAAGGGCAGAAAAACAGTCATCAAGTAACGTTCAATCCGCCACAACAACTTTCCGGCCTTTCGTTACGGAAATACCTTTCTGCGGCTTCGTCAGACGCGCCCCGACCAGATTATAATAGGCGGGCACGACGGACGAAGCCTTTTCCTTGTCCGTCTCCGAGGAAACGTCCCGAATGCCATCGGCAGAGTTGGGATAAATGCGCAAAGCAGTGACGAGTTGATTGTTGTCGGTGCGCCATTCCGCCGCATCGGACATGTCTACCCTCGCAGTCAGCGTCACCTCGCCCACTTCATCGGCCGTCCATGTTCCGCGGGCCGCCACCAATGTGCCGCATCCGGGAGCCAGTGTCTGCCCGGACAGCGGAGTGGCAACGCCCGACGATTCGTCACCGTTCCGCGCGAACAAAGCCACGGCCTCATCGCCGACGGAGAACGCCGTAGTCCACTTTTGACTGTCCGTAACCGCCGCATTACCCTGATTCTTCACGTAAGCATAGAACGTCACACTCTCTCCCTCCCGCGGATAGCGCGGTTCGGTGAAGACGGCCGTCACCGCCAAATCGGGACGCACCGCATCGCCCACCCCGACGGGAGCCGAAAGCGGAAGCTCGGCCGAGGAAGGCCCGACGTGCGCGGTATAAATGCCGCCCACCACCTCATAAGCGGCCGATGCGGTATTCCACGTATAGAAATCCTCGGCATTGAGGACAAAAGAAACGCTCTTTGTCTCCCCGGGTTGCAGGGCGATACGCTCGTAGCCCCGCAGCTCCTTCAACGGCAGCGTGGGGTCTGTGGAGGCGAGGGGATGGGTGATATAAAGCTGCGCCACCTCTTGTCCGGCACGCTCGCCCGTATTGGTAATGTCGGCCGTGATGCGTATGGGGAACCCTCCGTCAGGGGAACTGACATGCAGGTTGTCGTAGGCAAACGTCGTATAACTGAGCCCATAACCGAACGGGAACTGCGGAGTCAGCCCTTTGCGCTCCATCCAACGATAGCCGCAGCCCCAGTCGTCGGTGTAGAAGACATCGTTCCACTCCGGCAACTGGCTGTCGTCGGTCGGCATCGTCTGCGGCATACGTCCTGACGGATTGGCATCACCAAACAGAATGTCGGCAATGCCCATTCCCGCTTCCTGACCGCCATAGAACGCATAGAGGAGGGCGGGTATGCGATCGATGCAACGGGACAGACTCACCACGCCACCACTCTGCAATACAACGATGAGGCGCGGGTTCACCTCAGCCAGACGAACAATGAGACGTTGCTGTATGTGAGGCAAATCCGTGAAATCGCGGTCGAAAGCCCGGTTCAGGGTTTCAATGGTGCGTTCGCCCTCCAGCGTATCGTCCAGTCCGCCGGCAAAGACCACGAAGTCGGCCTCAGCCGCAGCCTGCAGTGCAGCAGCGAATCCGGACTCGTCCTCCCCGGCCACACCACAACCTTCCACGCAAGTCACTTCCGCTTCGGGAGCCACACGGCGTATGCCCTCCCACAGACTGACAGCCTCGGCGGGCAGGGTCTCGCTGCTGCCAAAGCAGTTCAGATTCTCCGCCTTTCCGTGCGGGCCGATGAGGGCGATACGCACTTTCCGCGACAGGGGCAGCAACGGCCGGTTTTCATTGGCCTCCACGCTCCGGTTGCGCAGCAGAACCACCGACTGGCGGCCGGCCTCGCGGCAGAGTGCCCGATGCTCCTCGGTGTCCACCAGCGGCTGCTCGGGATGCGGCCGGTAAGGCATTATTCCGCAGGCATATTTGGTGAGCAACACACGCCGCACGGCCGTGTCGAGATGCTCGGTCGTGATAAGTCCATTTTTCAGGTCGCGGGGCAGTTGGTTTCCATAATGGGTAGAACCCATACAAACATCGTTTCCGGCCACCAGCGCACGGTCGGCATCCTTCACAGCCATCCAGTCGGACATGACGGTGAAAGGGTAACCCCATCGGTGGCGCAGAATGTCGGTCAGCAGGAAATGGCTCTCGTTGGCCTGCACCCCGTTGATGAGATTGTAGCTCGACATCAGGCACAAAGGCACGCCCTCCTGCAGGGCCGTCCGGAAATTGAGACCGAAGTGCTGCATCAGGTCACGCTCCGTAATCTGCTCGTCACACGTCTTGCGATACGCCTGCTTCCCCTCCACCTCAAAGTGCTTGAGGCAGGCCGCCACAGGCACTTCCTGCATGCCCCGTATGAAAGCGGCCCCCAGTTGTCCGCTCAGATAGGGGTCTTCTCCGGCACTCTCGGCCGCACGTCCGCCACGGGGGTCGAGCGTGAGGTCGATACAGGGCCCCAGTCCGACGTTGATGTTGCCCGACCAAAACTCCTCGCCCAATGCGCGGCCCAACTGACGGATGAGTTCGCGATTCCACATCGCCGCCATAGCCATGCCGGTGGGGAAAGAGGTGTAGCCTTTCAGGTGTACGCCGTGCGGGCCGTCCTGCGTGTTGAAGCCCGGAATGCCCAGACGAGTATTGTCGGCGGTGGTATAGAGAGTCTTGGCTGACAGTTGTGTTATCTTCTCCGCCGAAGTCATCAGTCCCAACAGGCTGTCGGCCTTTTCCATGACAACGGATTGCGCGCACGTCCGGCCGCAGACGGCGGCGAGAACGGCAAGCAGAGTTAAGGTTCTTTTCATAACGGATATATCTTCTGTTTTTCGGGACAAAAGTATAAATAAACTGCGAAAATGCCAAACATCCCGGCCACATCCCTACGTCAGCGGGCTTCGGTCCCGCTATGGACGAGGCGCTGTCCCGCTATGGACGGAGGCGAATCCTGCCCGGGACGGAGCCCCGTCCTCCTATGGACATTTTTTGGGGGGTATAGGGAAGCTACGCCGATTGTACTGCGCTTTTCGCCATCCATGCACAAAAAAACTTATGAAATCGTCCACGATACAGAAAAAATCCGTACTTTTGTTCTTATGAAGTTAGTCAAACTATTTATTACATTATTATCCGTCGGACTACTCATGTCCTGCGAGAAAGAGAATAACAGCAACGGCGCGGCATCCGATTTTTCGATGGCCGGTTACGCTCAGAAAGGGCAGTTTATAAAAGGTTCGTCCATCACCGCCTACGCGCTGAACAATGACCTATCCGCCACCGGAGAGAGTTTTCCCGGTACAATCAAAGATGACTTAGGAGCTTTCGCCATTTCCTCAAAGGTTGCAGCTCCATACCTCGAACTGAAAGCGGAGGGTTATTACTTCGTTGAAAACACGGGAGAGGTTTCCGCCGCACCTATCTACCTGAACGCCTTAGTCCGTTCCTCGCAGAAGAACATCAACATAAACCTGCTTACAACGATGACCAGCGGCCGCATCAGGAAGCTCATCGCTGAGGGCCGGCCTTTCGAATCGGCCAAGAAACAAGCGGAAAGAGAGGCCGTCAGTATGTTTCCTTTCCGGACAGAAGACATTACAGTTGGCTTTGAGGAGATGAACATATCGGAAGACGGATACGCCAATGCAGTGCTGCTGGCCGTATCGTGCCTGATTCAGGAGGGAAGAAATGCCGGAGAAGTACAAAAACTGATTTCCGATATATCCTCCGAGTTTGAGGCCACCGGAGGCCTGTCCGATAAGTTACTGGAGGATGTTTTCAGCGAAGACCGAAACGTTTCCGTTTCCGACGTGGTTCGCAACTTAATCAACTATTACCACAAGAACGGAATGACAGACTTCAAGATTCCGCCATTCTATACTCTGCTGGACAAAGAATACTCCAAAGGCTTCCATGTTATTTATGTGGGGGATTTGGATGTATGGTTTGGCAATATGTACAGATTTGATACCGAAAGCGAAGGCGGAACTAAAGAATACTACGCCGTCTCATGCGAAAATTTCAGCATCGAAAGTGATGTGGATTGGATAAACGCGGAGGTAAAAGAAATCTGTTCCAACCTATACACGCTCAAGATAAATATTGCGGCCAATCCTGACATGTCAGGCCGTAGGGGACACTTATATGTAAAAGCAAAGGACGGAGAAATCCTATACACGAATACGACGAACCAAAGCGGAAACGGGCAGAGATTGTACATAGATATGGGCTCACAGTTCACGGGAGGGTCGAGAGCGTCGGACGAAAATAAGGTCAATGTAAACGGAGAGAATTATACCCTCCTTTTTGACGCCGAGGAGAATATGTATTACGTGGAAGTGCCCAAGACCGACAAAGGATATGGAATCTCCAACATGCCGGAAATGGTGGTGGCAGGAAAGAACGGAGATGTCCTATGCGCAACGTTTACCTATAAAGCCGAAACAGACGAATATATAGAAGAAGATGATGACGAGGAGGAGTACCCGATAGAATGGGCCGGAAAGGTACGGGTTCAGGCAAGTAACGCATCTGTCACAAAGAATATTCCATGCTATGCAGCACTCAAAGACGGGAATGGATATGTCGTGCCCAATCCCGCATTGGCGAAATTGGAAACAGCATGTTCTCTGCTCATGCTGGAGTTCTATGGTGAAGACTGGTCTGTAGAACGTAACTTCGCCAAACTTCAGGTGGAGTTGGGTTCAGATGGTTTCCTGTCCGGCGAAGTAACTACCTATATGTACCCGAAGCAATATCCGATTTCATACGAGAATAAGTCAAATAAAGTAACGGTCTATAATACCAACGGTGACCATAAAGTTTCCCTTTTCGTTCATCCGCAAATGCTGTCCACTATAAAATGTACAGCCTTTGCTGCAGACGGAACCGTGTTGTTTGAAACAAACAGTGAGCTTTATGGTGAACTTCAGAAAGGAACGAAAGCAAGATATATGTTTCGCACTAAAGAAACACTTGAATGGTAAAAAATTAAAGGCTCCCCGTTGTCTTATTGACGACGGGGAGCCTTTCTTATGCGCGTACTTTATATTATTTCTTCTTCATTACGGAGTTCACCACGCGGACGCTGCTGACCAGTTTGTCGGTACTGGTGAATACGTCCACATTCCAGACGTGGCTCGACCGCCCCAGATGCACCGGCGTGCAGACGGCACGTACCGTGTCGCCCTCATAAGCACTGCTGACGTGGTTTCCGCTGACCTGCATACCCACGACAAACTCGTCGGGCTGGCAGGCAATCATCGAACCCAGTCCTGCCACAGTCTCGGCCAAAGCGAGAGTGGCTCCGCCGTGCAGGATTCCGAAGGGCTGGCGCGTGCGGTGGTCTACGGGCATGGTGGCCTCCACGCGCTCGGCACTGGCAAAGGTGTATTGTATGCCCAAATTTCCCATGAGCGTAGTGCCGCTCTGGGCATTGATGGCATCTATGGGAATGTCGGCCACACGCACCTCCCGGACTATGGCCCGCTCAATGGCCACGGCCGCACCGTCCTCGTCGTTGGAGAGGGTGGTGAAGTCGGCACAGCGGCGCACGCCCTCGGTGGCATTTCCCATGGCCACGCCCGTTCCGGCCATCTGCAGCATGTTGATGTCGGCCGCACCGTCGCCGATGGCCAGCACTTCGCTCATCTGAATGCCCATCTTCTGCACCAGTGCGCTCATGGCGTAACTCTTGCCGACCTGATAACCGACAATCTCCAAATAATAGGGATTGGAATGAATGGTGTCCATCACTCCGGCGAGGTGACGCTGCATGTGCTCTTCCAGACTGTTCAGGGCCTGCTCGTCATCGCTCACCAACATAATCTCGGAGGGCCAGTCGTCCATGCCTACGGAAATCATTTCGTCCTGACGCAGGGACATACCGTTCATCTGCGCCTCGTCCACGATGTGCGGATTGCTGATGTCGTCGCTCACCACCTCGTTGCCGTCGTAGTAGGCCATGGTGAGCCCCATTTTCCGGGCTTTCTTCTCGATGTAAGGCACCATCTGAGGGTCGATACGGCGCTCGAAGATGATTTGCCCGTCCTTGGCCTCCATCACCTGCGCCCCGTTGTACGAGATGATATATCCCTCGTAGACATCGAGGTCTATTTGGCGTGCCAGAGGCAGGATGCCGTAGGTCGGGCGACCCGATGCCAGTGCCACCTTTATGCCCATCTGTTGTACCCTGCGCAGGGTCTGCACCGTGCGCTTTGTCACTTCGCGGTTGCTGTTCAGCATGGTTCCGTCCACATCGAGGACGATGAGTTTGTACTTCATAACGCTTATATTTATTTGCAGAAGACTTCACATACTTTGTCTTGCCAGTCGCGGCCAAGGCTGCCCTTGGGAATGCCTTGGTTGATGATGCAGAAAGCCAGAACGTGACCCTCGGGCGAAGTGGCATAGCCGGTGAGGCTGCTGATGCCCGTCACGGTGCCCGTCTTGGCGTGCACGTTACCCCGCGCGGCGGTTCGCCGCATCCGTTTTTCCAGCGTCCCGTCTACGCCCGCAACGGGCAGACTGGGATAGAGACTCTGACGGATGCGCTCGTCCTGCCAGGCATGCCGAAGCATACCGACAAGCAGTTCGGGAGAGACGTAGGTATAGAGCGACACTCCGCTGCCATCGGCTATCTGGTAATCGTCAGGATTCAGCCCGATGGCGCATATCAGTCGGTTGATTTGCGCCACACTCTCTTTCCGCGTGGCGGGCTTCCGGTCGCTCAGAGTCGCCAGTTGGTAGAACATCGACTCGGCATAATAGTTGTCCGACCGCTTCATCATGCGCTGCAAAGCCTCGTTGATGGTGTGCGTGACTTCACAGAACAGACGTGCATCGGCAGGGCATTCGGACTGTAGGATGCGCTCTGCGGTTACGCCCCGGATGCCGACACGACAAAAGTCATCCGGCAGTTCGCTTACGAAACAGTCCTTCTTTTCCACCAAGAGCGACCGCAAGGGCGTCATGTCGTCGTCCCAGCACCATCCCCATCCCCAGTCATCGCTGTCCTTGAAGCTATTGTCAATGTACACAACCCCGGCAATGGAGTCGATACCGGCCTCGCCGAGGGACTGCACCATCCGGAACACTTCCCCCCGGGAAAGCAGCGGGTCCATGCCTCCCACAAAGCAGATGTCTCCCCAAAGCACGCTATCGCGCACCTCACCCGTGAGCAACATCCGGGTTTTGTAGGAGTAATCTCCTCCCAGCAGGTGCAGGGCGGAGACGGCCGTCACCACTTTCTGACTGCTGGCGGGGCGCATCCGGTGCCGGCTGTTCACGCTGAAGAGGTCGCGCCCGTCGGTCAGATCATACACGTACAGCCCCAGTTGTGTCGTTTCAAACAGGGGCAGATTCACCAGCGAGTCCAGTTGCCGCTGCATCCGTCCCGTCCACGTTGTTGCCTCATCCGGGGGAACGGTATTCGTGTTCCGGCGCAGTTGTCCGGATAGGGTGTCAGCGGCATGAACGTTTGCACACGTCAGGATAAAGAAGTATAGCAGATGAATGATTCTCGGCATAAACGACAATGTTTTGCCGTAAAGTTACAAATTATTTGGGATGTTGATGTAATGATTAACCTTTTTTATGTAAATTTGCAGACAGGATAAACGAAAGATACCATGATACGAAAATTCGATTTTCTGATTATTGGTGGCGGCGTGGCCGGCATGAGCTATGCCCTGAAAGTGGCCAATAGCGGCAAGGGAAAGATAGCCCTCGTATGCAAAACCACACTCGACGAGGCCAATACGGCCAAGGCGCAGGGCGGCATAGCATCAGTGACAAACCTGCGGGTGGATAATTTCGAGAAGCACGTACACGATACCATGGTGGCGGGAGACTACATCAGCGACCCGGCAGCCGTGGAACAGGTGGTGAAGAATGCTCCCAAGGGTATTGAAGACCTGCTGCGGTGGGGCGTGAACTTCGACAAAAAGGAGGATGGCGAATTTGACCTGCACCGCGAGGGCGGCCATTCCGAGTTCCGCATCCTGCATCATGCCGACGATACGGGTTTCGAGATTCAGCGCGGCCTGATGGAGGCTGTAAGAAGGGACAAGCGGATTACAGTCCTTGAGAACCACTATGCCGTGGAGATTATCACTCAGCACCATCTCGGCCGTGAGGTGAACCGGCACATGAATGACATTGAGTGCTACGGAGCGTATATATTAGACCCCGATACGCAGAAGGTGGACACGTTCCTTTCCCGCGTCACGCTTATGGCTACGGGCGGTACGGGAGCCGTGTATGCCACCACTTCAAACCCGAACATCGCCACGGGCGACGGCATTGCCATGGTCTATCGCGCCAAGGGTATCGTGAAGGATATGGAGTTCGTGCAGTTCCATCCCACCGTGCTCTACAATCCGTCCGAGACTCATCCCGCCTATCTCATTACCGAGGCCATGCGCGGGTACGGAGGCATTCTGAAGCTGCCCAAC
The DNA here is from genome assembly GCA_947176535.1 of uncultured Prevotellaceae bacterium. Taxonomy (GTDB): domain Bacteria; phylum Bacteroidota; class Bacteroidia; order Bacteroidales; family Bacteroidaceae; genus Physcousia. The sequence goes on along the minus strand of CAMWQU010000009.1, from coordinate 34,949 downwards.
GGCGAGGAATTCATGCAGAAGTACGACAAACGCCTTTCGCTGGCACCGCGCGACATTGTGGCACGGGCCATCGACCGTGAAATGAAGATTCACGGCATCGACCATGTCTGCCTCGACGTTACCCACAAGAATCCCGAAGAGACGAAACATCACTTCCCGAACATCTATGCCAAATGCCTCTCCATCGGCATCGACATCACGAAGCAGATGATTCCCGTCTGCCCCTCCGCTCACTACATGTGCGGCGGCATCAAGGTGGATTTGAACGGAGAATCCACCATCCACCGGCTCTATGCCGTGGGCGAATGCTCCTGCACGGGCCTGCACGGCGGCAACCGTCTGGCCTCCAATTCGCTCATCGAAGCCGTGGTGTACGCCGACTCGGCCGCCAGACATTCCGTCGAACACATCGACGAATATCAGTTCAATGACCACGTACCGGAATGGAACGACGAGGGCACGATGTCAAATGAGGAGAAGGTGCTGATTGCTCAGGATATGCGCGAAGTGGGACAGATTATGTCGAACTACGTAGGCATCGTGCGCAGCGACCTCCGTCTGAAACGGGCGTGGACACGCCTCGACCTGCTCTATGAAGAGACCGAGGAACTCTTCAAGCGCGTGAAGCCCACCAAGGACATTTGCGAACTCCGCAACATGATAAATGTAGGTTACCTCATTACCCGGCAGGCTATCGAGCGCAAGGAAAGCAGAGGTCTGCATTACACTGTCGATTACCCCAAACACGCTTACGACCAGAAGTAAAGCCTACCCTACTCCCTAACACAAACGGAATGCCCCCGGAAAGTCAGTTATGAGACTTTCCGGGGGCATTCCGTTTTTTTATTACAGCCTCCACGATTTGGGCATGAAGAGGAAGAGGACGGTGAAGATTTCCAAACGTCCGATAAGCATAAGCAGACTCAGGAATATCTTACCGAAAGCAGGCAACGAGGCATAGTCTCCGGGCAGTCCCAGTTCGCCCAAAGACGACCCAACGTTACTGAAACTGGCGATGCAGAGCGCAACGGACGCTTCGAGACCGTACCCCAACAACATGCTGAAAATGGCACTTCCCACCACCAACAGCAACACATAGACAACGAGATACGACATGACGCGCCGCACGTGCTGGTCGGAAACGACGTGTCCGTTCATGCGTATGCTGATGATGGCGCGCGGATGGAGATGGATGCGGAACTCGCGCAGCACATTCTTCATGTAGATAATCACGCGCACCACCTTCACACCGCCCGACGTACTGCCGGCGCAACCGCCGATAATCATCATCAGCAACGTGGGAAACCAGAACGGGGTATTCACGCAGACGAAGTCCCGGGCCGTGAAAGAAGTGGAAGTGAAGATGCTCGATACATGAAAGAATGACGTGCGGAAGATTTCCTCACCGGTCTGCGGCATGGACACCGGACAGGAGACAGAGGAGTAGAAGCGGAACATCAGACAGAAGAAAGCCATCATGCCCACAAACATAAGTACATAGGACTGCAACTCCTCGTTCCGGACGCAGACCTGCCACCGACGGATGGAGATGTAGTAGAGGAGGTAAAAATTGATGCTCGAAATGAACATAAACGCGGCAGTCACATACTCGATGTAAGCCGACTGAAAGTAACCGATACTTGCCGTATGGGTGCTGAATCCGCCGGTGGAAACAGCAGTCATGGAATGATTCAGCGCATCGAAAAGGTTCATGGGGCCGGCCCAAAAGGCTACGGCACAAGCGGCCGTCAGCAGCAGATAGATGAGCAGCAGACGGCGGGCCGTGGAACCTATTTTCGGGGTAAGTCGGCTGAGAGTGATACCCGTTGTTTCGGCCTGAAACATCGTGGAATTCTTCATGTCGGACACGGGAAGCAGGGCAAAGGAGAACACTACGATACCCAAGCCGCCCAACCACTGCATGAGACTGCGCCAGAAGAGTATGCCGTGGGGCAGACTTTCGAGGTCGGAGAGCACGGTGGCACCGGTGGTGGTGAATCCGTTCATGGTCTCGAAGTAAGCACTTACGGGGTCGATGGGCAGTCCCTCGTAGAAGATGAAAGGAAGCATACCGAAAGCGGAGAACACCACCCACGTCATACCTACGATGATGAACGAACCGCCGCGGGAAAGCTGCCGCTTCCTGCTATCCGACCCGGCCCGGCCGTAAACGGTGAGCGTTGCGCCCGAAAGCAGGGTGATAGCGGTGGTCAGGGCGAAAGCCTCCCAGTCGCTCTCTCCCAGCGTGTAGTGATAATAGAGAGCCACCAGCGTAGTGACCGCCAGAAAGACGGCTTCCATCATCAGCAACAGGCCGAATATGCTCTTCTTCATGCTTTTCTTTTCGTATGGGGAAAGGGAAACTAATACGACACGGAGCAATCAAAGCCCGCCTGCCGCACTTTTTCCGCGATTCCATCGAGAATTTCGGGTGCCGCCTTCTCCAATCCCGGAACGGGCGTCTCCCGCTCGACGGTGTAAATCATCACCTGACGGGGACGTATGCTTTTCAGTGCCTCTATCCACGGAAGGACATAACTGTCGTCCGTGTTGTCTACGCCCTCCCCGGCCATAAACATCGTCTGTATGATGACGCCGGGCGACATTTCCGTCAGATGCCGGATGATGCAGTCCACGTCATAGCGTCCCTGGGGGCGGTCTACCTTCCGTATGTAATTCGCATCCACGGTGTCTAATTTCATGATGGGGTTATCCGTCCGCAGCAGAGCTGCTCGGATTTCGGGCCGGTGAATCTGCGTGGAATTGCTCAGTACCGAAATCCGCGCTTCGGGACAAAAGCGGTCGCGCAGGCGGACGGTATCGTCCACTATGGCCGGAAAATCGGGGTGCAGCGTCGGCTCTCCGTTACCGGCAAAGGTGAGTACGTCGGGATGCTGCCCCTCGTCTTTCATATGCTGCAACTGACTTTCCAGTGCCGCAGCCACCTCGTCGCGCGTGGGCAAGGGAGCCTTGGGGCGGCGTTCGCCGTTGAGGCCGCACTCGCAATAGATACAGTCGAACGAGCACCATTTGCCGTCGTTCGGCAAAAGATTGATGCCCAACGAAATGCCCAGCCGGCGGCTGCGGACGGGGCCGAAAATGGGGGACGGATAGATGATAGTGGCCATAACTGAGGGGCAAAGATAGTGCAAAGCGCGTGAAAACACAAATTTATTGGGAAATATCCGCACTTCGTTGCCGAAAGGCCGGGCCATGTTTCAGACTTTTTGTAACTTTGCGATGTACAGCATACCGGGTATTTTCCCGGCGTAAACGCATGAATATATGAAACAAAGGTTCAGCATCCTATCGACATTCTTGGTCTGCGCCCTCTTGTGGCCCGCGCGGACTTCGGCACTGACCGGCTCATGGCGCGGCGAACTCAGGGTCGGGCAGACCGGACTGGCCATCGTGTTCAACTTCACAGAGAGCGACGACGGGACTACCCGGTGTACCCTCGATTCGCCGATGCAGGGAGCAAAAGGGATTCCGACCACGATACTCTTCTGCACCTCCGACTCCGTCTCCCTGCGGTGCGACGCGGTGGGAGCGACCTACGAGGGCCGGATTCTGGCGGACGCCATTGAGGGGACATTCAGGCAGCGCGGCCACGCATTCCCCTTGCACCTTACGCCGGAGATTCCGATAGAAGTGCGCCGGCCGCAGACACCCCGACCGCCGTTCCCCTACGCTGTCACGGACACGACGTTCACGGCCCCGGACGGTGCCGTCATGAGTGCCACGCTGACCATGCCCTATCGGCTGATGAGCACGAAAATCCCTGTCGTGCTGATGGTGTCGGGAAGCGGCCCGCAGAACCGCGACGAGGAGATTTTCGACCACCACCCCTTTGCCGTCCTTGCCGACCACCTTGCCCGCAACGGCATCGGTTCGCTCCGATACGACGACCGCGGAGTGGGCAAGTCCACCGGCGACTTTCCGAGCGCCACCACCGCTACGTTCAGGGATGACGCACGCAGCGGAATCGCGTTCCTCCGCTCTATCGGGGCCGTGGGGAAAGTGGGAGTTCTCGGCCACTCGGAGGGAGGCACCATCGCCTTCATGCTGGGTGCCGAGGGGTGCACGGACTTCATCCTATCGCTGGCGGGAATGGCCGTCACCGGCAAGGAGACCATGATGAGGCAGAACAGCCACGCGCTCGACCTTGCCGGAGTAACCGGGGAGGAGAAGGAGACGAGCCTCAGGCTCATAGAAATTGTGTCCGACGCGGTGGCCGAACAAAGCCGCATCGGGGTGTGCCGGCCCATCGACATTGATTCCATGGCCTCCGCTGCCGGTCTGAAAGTGAGTCCGCAGATTGTCTCCTCGCTGAAAACGACCCAAAAGATGCGCACCCCGTGGTTCGACGGTTTCTTTGCCCTCAATCCTCCGGCGTACCTGAAAGATATAAAGTGCCCCCTGCTCGCCCTCAACGGGGACAGGGACACGCAGGTGGACGGAGTGGCCAATACGACCATGATACGGAAACTCGTTCCGCAGGCGGAGGTCAGACTTTTGCCCGGCCTCAACCACCTCATGCAGCAGGCCACCACCGGCGAGATAGCGGAATATAATGATATTCGCGAGACCCTCTCTCCGGAAGTGCTCGATATTATCACGGATTTTGTGAAGCGCATCACGAAAAACGATTAACTTCATAAGAATATAGGTACGTTTGGGCGACAGGGCCGGGGACGACCCAGCCTTGTCCCGCTATGGACTGCGCCTCGTCCCGGGCGGGACGGAGGCCAATCCTGCTATGGACGAGGCCGGGTCGTCCTATACACGTGTGCGGGGGCGGGCGCATGCGCATTACCTATTCATAGGTAGGAGGATTCCATCACCGGCCGCCCGAGCGTTAGGGGACGTTACGGGACATTAGGGGACATTGCGGGACGTTAGGGGACATTGCGGGACGTTAAGAACTTTTCGTGCGTAGCGCAGCGGGGGCGTGTTGTAACTTTGCATGGTCAAAGGCCGATGAGCAGGAAGAGACAACGGGGGAGTTGTCCGTGAGGTCGCCCGGAGCGGCTATATCCGCAGCCTCAACTGAAGGCTGATGTCCTGCTTCCAAGGGCTGCGTATTTCCTGCATGCCCGTCCCCTGCACACTGCGGTCGGTGTAGCGCAATAGCCCGTAGAGCAACTCGATGCGGAGGCGGCGTTCCCACAGCTCATAATGCACGGCGGCGGACAGTCGCAGACCGTGGCCGTAGAACGAGGGGTAGCGGTACATGCCGCTGAGCAGGGGTTCGTAGATGAAAATACGTGTCCGGTAGTCGGGAGTGTGGAAATAGGTGAGGATGGAGGACAACGAGAGACGGTCATGCTTCATGCGGACGCGCTGCGACAAAGCCCAGCCCAGAGAACTGCCGGCCGTCCGGTGGAGGTTCAGTAGGGACTGCATCTGCCAGTGTTGCCCCTGCCGGCGGGTGTACTGCAGGCGCAGGCGGTGGTGCGGTTGCAGTCCGTCGCCCTGCTCTTTCCGTTTCAACTGATAGCGCAGCATGAGGCTGTTCCGACGGTTCAGTTGGTAGTCGGCGCGGGCAAGAAGTTCCTGTCCGCTGCTGCTATGGTCGAGGTTGTAGCGCGGCCACGGATTGTAGAAAAAGTCGATGTAGAGCATCACCGTCAGCCGTTCGACGGGTGTCGCGTCCATGCGCAACATCGCCCCGCTCTCGTTCTGTACGTTGCTGTTTTCCGACAGGGCCGAAGCGTAGAAGGAATAATACTTGTAGGAATAGAAACGGTGCGAACCCGTCAGCGTGTAGTCGGGCGAAATCTTCCACGTAGCGCGGTTCAGCGTGGCCCAACCGCCCTTCTCCGTGCTGTATGCCGTCTCGCCGGTCACGGAAAACCACGGACGGGCGTAACCGTAGCTGAGGCTTGCCGCACCGAAGTTCCTGCCGGCGGGGTAAATCTTCCGATACAGGGCGTCGCCCGGAGAAAGTGCCCGATGAAACCGCTGAAAATAGCCGGTGACGCCCAGATGCAGGCCCTGATGCTGCCACTGCACGTTTCCGCCCGTCAGGGTACTGCCGAGGTTCCTTTTTTTCGATAGTTCGGTTTCCGTGCGGTGCAGGCCCGAGCGGAGAATCGTCCGCGCAGTGCCGTCTGCGTTGAGCGTGGCATCGAGCCGGCGATGCGACACCCACGCCGTAAGGTCTACATTTCCCACCCTGACCACCGTTGCGGCACCGCGGAAGTAGTCGGTCTCGTCCGTTCCCCGTTTGGCGCGTATGCCCTGCGCGGGGCGGTTCATAAGTCCGGACTTCCCGGTCGGGAAACCGCTGTTCACCACCAGTCCTTCGCCGAATCCCATCTTGTAGTCGCCAAAGACTACGGAACGCAGGCGGCGGATGTTCCGCAGCATCAGGTAGCCTCCGTAACTGTCCCAGCCCCGGTTGCCGCGAAACGGTTCGCCGGGGTCTTTCTCGGCCGAGAGGCCCGCCTCAACGTGATTCCGGGCCGAAAGGTGATAGCGAACGTTGTGGTAGAGAGGAGAACCGGCGTAACCGCCCGAATGGGGGGGGTAGGAATAGCCCAGACGGTAGTAGAGGGGGATGTCGATACGGCTCGCAAACTCGTGGCGGCTATGTCGCAGTAGCGACCTCAGTGTCAGGGTGTCTTTCCGTTCAAAAACGGCCGGGTCGGCTCTGAGAAAGAGCGAAAGATAACGCCGGGTGCGGAAATCTATCGATGGAATGGCCATAAGTTCGCTCAGCGTGCGCATTCCGCGATGCAGCAGGATGTACGTATGTATGTCCCTGATTTGCTCCTCACTGAGGAAAGGCAACTGCCCCAGTTGCTCGCGGGTGGCCGTATTGATGTCCATGGGCCGGTCGGCCTGCAGGGCCAGTTCCTCCATCGTTTCCGTCCATCCCTGCTCCTCGGCATACGACTCGTCGGTCACGTCTTCCACAAAGTCCTGCCACGTGTAGGCGTTTTGGGCATAAAAAAAATGGCCGTGCATCGCGAGGATGCAGGCCATCAGTAGTTTTACGCGCCACGTCATAATTGCGTTCAGAAAAGGGGCTGCCCTACGCAGGCACCGGGTTGCTGTATACCGAGCAGGGAACAGACCGTGGCGGCAATGTCGGTGATATGCACACTGCGATTGGTTTGGCCCTGCGGAACGCCGTCGCCGAGGAACACAAGGGGAATGTGGGTGTCGTCGGGGCCCCAAAGCATGTGGCAGGCACCTTTCAGGTTCTGCTCTTTGCCATAGTGGTAGGCTTCCATCACGCCACCGACGGGTATCAACTGTATTTGTCCCGTCCGGCCCGGATAGTAGCCGTTTCGCGCCATGGTGCGGAGGGGTTCGGGAAGGTAGTCGGGCATACGGTTTATGTCGAAGGCATACTGTATTTCGGGCAGTGTCTTCAGGTAACTGACAACAAGGTCGGCCACGCGGTTCCATTCCAGTCCCGACTGCCGGATAAGTTGTTCGGCGAGCAGCAGTTTGAAGTCACTGATGCCCATGACAAACTTACTCTCTTTGCCGGTCTCCCGGGCAATAAGTTTGTTGATTTCCTCGATGACTTGGGTGGATTCCCACACTTGAGCCGGCAGACGGTTGTCCATGCGGAACTGCAAGTTGTGGCTGCCGGCATGGTCGGCAGTCAGGAAAGCCATCCACTGCCCCTCCCCTACCGTTTCGTCAAGATAGCGGAAAAAGGATTCCAAATCACGGTCGAGCCAGAGAAAAGCATCCTCGATGAGCGGCGAATTGCAGCCTACGCGATGCGCGAGCATATCGGTGGAGGAGATGCTGACACAAAGCATATCGGTAAATTCGTCCTTGCCCAGTTCTTCGCCGGCGATGGCGGCACGGGCCATGTCCAAAGTCAGCGTAGCACCCCAAGGGGTGGTACGGATATCGTCGCCCACACGATGCTCGATGCGCGCATCTCGGGGATGGCTCTGCACGTAAGTGTCGGAGGCGTACATCATCTGTTGAGGCCAGTCGCGCTTCATGTATTCCCGACTCAGGTTGCGTCGGTTGAAGTCTGTCACCCACTTCGGCAACTCTTTCATGTAGTACGTGCTGGTGATAAACTTGTTGTCAGGTGCCTCGTCGAGCCAGTAGGCCGCATTGGCGGAATGACCGGCGGGCAGAATGGCGGCACGGTCTTTCAGGGCCACACCGATGACCTTGGAACGAAAGTTGGTGGCCATACGCAGCTCATCGCCGATGGTGGTCGTCATCAGAAGATGGGGTGAACGCTTGCCGGCTTCCGTCCGGCTGCCCACCGTCTGCATCTGTTCGTCGTAAACGGCCGTAGTCCGTCGGCCGTCTATGCGGAAACTGTTGCCTGTAATGCCGTGGAAAGCCGGCACGGTGCCCGTGTACACCGAAGCATGCCCAACCGCAGTCACGGCAGGCAAGTAGTTAATCATACACTGCGTGCAGTTATATCCTTCGCTCATCATCCGCCGGAAGCCGCCTTCGCAGTAACGGTCTTTGTAGCGTTCCAGATAGTCCCAACGCATCTGATCGACAATAATGCCGACAACTAACTTGGGACGCGCCTGCAGGGACGAAAACGGAGACGGAACAGAGAGAAGGAAAAGAAAAAGAGACGTGAGTAGCTTTCGCATGGCTGTCTTAGATTTATCCCTTTACAATGCGTTTGATGTCATTGAGCTTGTTGAGGGCTTCCAAAGGGGTAAGGTTATCGACGTCGAGGCCGAGAATCTCGTCACGCACCTGAGCCAGAACGGGGTCATCGAGCTGGAAAAAGTTCATCTGCATGTTGTCCTGCACCTTGGTAAGTTGAATGCTGCCGCCCACTTCCCTGTTCTTCGTGGCTTCCAACTGCTTGAGCACCTGATCGGCGCGCTTCACGATGCTGCCGGGCATACCTGCCAGTTTGGCCACGTGGATGCCGAAAGAATGTTCGCTGCCGCCACGCTCTAATTTGCGCAGGAAGATGACCTTACCGTCTATCTCTCGCACACTGACATTGAAGTTCTTGATACGGTTGTAGGTCTGCTGCATTTCGTTCAGCTCATGATAGTGGGTGGCGAAGAGCGTGCGGGCATGGGCACGCTGGTTTTCGTGGATGTATTCGACAATGGCCCACGCAATGGAAATGCCGTCATAGGTGCTGGTGCCCCGTCCCAGTTCGTCGAAGATGACCAACGAACGAGGCGAAAGATTGTTGAGGATGTTCGAAGCCTCGCTCATCTCCACCATGAAGGTACTTTCGCCCATGGATATATTGTCACTGGCACCGACACGGGTGAAGATTTTGTCCACAATACCGATGCGAGCACGTTCGGCCGGCACGAAACAACCGATTTGTGCCATCAGGGTGATGATGGCCGTCTGACGGAGCAACGCGCTCTTACCGGCCATGTTGGGGCCGGTGATGATGATGATCTGCTGGGTCTCGTTGTCTAAGAAAACGTCGTTGGGGATATAGCGTTCGCCCACCGGCATCTGCATTTCTATGACGGGGTGGCGACCCTGGCGGATGTCGATGATGTAGGAATCATCCACGACGGGACGGATGTAGTTGTGCTCGCGGGCCGAAAGAGCGAAAGAAAGCAGGCAGTCGAGCCGGGCAATGAGGTTGGCATTGATTTGTATTTGCGGAGTGTATTCGGCCAGTGTCACCACTAATTCGTTGAACAGGCGCGTCTCCAAAGCCAGAATCTTGTCCTCGGCACCGAGTATCTTCTCTTCATACTCTTTCAGTTCCTGCGTGATGTAGCGTTCGGCCTGAGCCAGCGTCTGCTTGCGCACCCACTCCTGCGGCACTTTGTCCTTGAACGTGTTCCTTACCTCAAGGTAGTAGCCGAAGACGTTGTTGTAACCGATTTTCAGACTGGTAATGCCGGTTCGCTCCGCTTCCTGCTGTTGCAGTTTCAGCAAGTAGTTCTTTCCGTTATAGGCAATATTGCGCAGTTCGTCCAGTTCTGCGTTTACGCCGTTGGCGATAACACCGCCTTTGTTCACCAAAAGAGGTGGGTCGGGCTGAATCTCGCGGGCTATGCGGTTGCGGATGTCTGCGCAGGGACTCAACTGGTCGCCGATTTGCCGGATGATGTCATTATCGGCGGCCGAACAAGCCTGCTTGATTTTCTCCACGGTCTGCAAGGCAATCTTCAACTGCACGACATCACGGGGTGACACACGACCGACATTCACTTTCGAAATGATGCGTTCCAAATCATTGATGGGATGCAGACTTTCTTCGATGAAATCGCGAAATTCCGGTTTCCGGAAGTAATAATCCACCACGTCGAGGCGTTGCTCAATGAGACGGACATCCTTCAGGGGAAACGTTATCCAGCGTCGTAGCATACGGGCTCCCATGGGGGTTATAGTCCGATCCATGACATCGCACAACGACTTGCCCTCCTCGCTCATCGAGCCTAACAGTTCCAGGCTGCGCAGAGTGAACTTATCGAGCCGGACGAAGCGTTCCTCTTCAATGCGGCGCAGCGAGGTGATGTGACGTATCTGTATGTGCTGCGTGATTTCCAAGTATTGTAGGATGGCTCCACTGGCCACGATTCCGCTTTTCAGATGCTCGACGCCAAAGCCTTTCAGGTTCTTCACCTCGAAGTGCTTCGTCAGTTTCTTTACGGCATACTGCTCGGTGAATACCCAGTCGTCCATCTCGAAGACGCAGTGACGTGTTCCGAACACTCCCTCGAACTGCGGCCGCCGTCCCCGTTCGAAGAGCACTTCCTTCGGGACAAAGTTGTCCATCAGCTTTTCCACGAACTCCGGTGTGCCCTCAGCACAGAGGAACTCACCCGTACTGATGTCCAGAAAGGCTACGCCACAGGTGGCTTTCCCGAAATGGACTGCCGCAAGGAAATTGTTTTCCTTATAGTTAAGCACATTGTCGCTCATGGCAACGCCCGGCGTCACCAATTCCGTAATGCCGCGCTTCACCAGTTTCTTCGTCAGTTTCGGGTCTTCCAATTGGTCGCAAATGGCCACCCGTCGGCCGGCCCTTATCAACTTAGGCAGATAGGTGTCCAAGGCATGATGGGGGAAACCCGCCATCTCGGTCGGGTTTTCACTGCCGTTGTTCCGTTTGGTCAGCGTTATGCCCAATATGGCCGAAGCCTCGATGGCATCCTGACAGTACGTCTCGTAGAAGTCGCCGCACCGGAACAGCAATATGGCATCCGGATGCTTTGCCTTCAGGTCGAAGAACTGCTTCATCATCGGGGTTAATCCTTCTGTCTTGGCCATAACGTTATTTCTGGATAGTTCGTGAATTACGATTGAGTATAAAATCAAGTACAAAGGTAATCGAAATCGAACGAAAAAGCAAGCAAAGGCGGGACTTTTCCAGAATACATTTTCTCCGGCATCACGACTGCCCGAAAACACACGCGGCGCGACGCCGGTTTACAGCCCCGCTATGGACGGGGCTTCGTCCATAGCGGGACGGAGGGCAGACAATACTATTGTCGAGGGCGCGTCCATAGCGGAACCGAAACGCGCCCATGCGGGGGTAGGGAGTAAAATCACAGAAAAGACTGCAATAAACAAGATAATAGACAGCAAGTTTACAAGTATGCCCTTACATTGATTGCTATCCTAATATCACAACTTCTTTTAGATCATATTTAATTTAGCCTCAATAGCATCAAATTGATCATTGATGATTTGACGCTGCTCTATTGTATCGAGAACATCTTGCATTGAACCATGTCGCCGATTGTATTCAGTCACAGCCGTTCGGAAAAAGGCTACCCATACCGATAAATTAAGTGCCGTGGGGTTCCATTGGTAAATTGCAAGTTTGGCTACGTTACCACAAGAGGCTACCACATATGCCTGCAGGCACATACTCTGTAACCGACGGTTCTGTTTCTCTAAATCAATATGGATGAGAGCTTGAGGCCGGGCAAATTGCTCTATTGTTGGTTTCGTAAGGTAGTGATATACTCGAATTATAAATTCTAATACTGCTTTCTCAGTTGCCATAGTAGCAAGATGGCGCAAATCATATCCTTCGAGATACATATACTCCACTACTTGGCCGATGGTGCGTCCTTTTTCTCCAAATGATCCGAATTGAAGAGTACGTAAGAGACAACTTCCTGGGATAGGAACACCTGCTTTTGTAAAAATGTCCGAAAGAATATGTCCCATCCATATTACAGGTGTCGCAAAAATACGCCATACGCTGACGTGTTTGGTAGGAATACTTTTGAGAATGCCGTCCTGAGAAATATAGCTTGTAGTCCCGGTTATAGCATCTTTTAACGCCCATAACAAGCCCGAAGGAGAAGGATCATGAGCCAGACTGTACAATCGATGAGACCTTGGAGTAAAACCTTTCTCTCCAGCTATTATAGATGTATCGTAATTAACTCCAAAGAAAGACTCTAAGGTTTTAACCCATCCGGCAGTTTTACCGTCTGACGTGAAACCTATTTTACGTAAAGCCTCAGTCATCGGGCTTCCTTGCTGGTTAATAACTTTTCCACATCGTACTATATTTGTTGTTTTGGGGATTCTAACAACAAGGAAGTCTACCAATACAGCCAAGCCTCCTGCGACACAAGATACCACTAAGTCACAATCTATTTGTAGAATATCTGTCTTTTGTACTTTCTCGGATGTCTCACATTTAACATGGCTTGTTTTTTCTTCTTTTTCAGGTTGCGGTATCCCATTTTTTGTCATGAGAGCTGCAATTCTTGTCTCAAGATTGCTAATAATTACATCATCTACATTGACAACCTCGCTGAATTCCGAACAAGAAGACAACGTATCAGAGATTGAGTCCTCGACGTTCTTTATCGAGGATTCAATCTTTAGGTTTTTTATATAAGGCACATCTTTACTCATGCTTTCATCATCTTCTCCATATAGCAAACAGACTTCTCAAGGTTCTTTATTCTTTCTTTATTCACCTCTTGTTGAACCTTGAGCAGGGCAATTTCTTCCTTTAGTGCCATAATTTTATCGGCTAAGGTACTGATAATATCCTGAGCACGTTTTGTATCATTGAAGATTCCCATCACAATCTCTTTAAGCACAACCCATAACTTTGCATTCTCCCCCAAAACAGCATTTGGTGAGGTAGAAGCAATTGCCATACCTACAGAGCCACCGGCACCGAGGCCAAGCAGCACACCTCCGCCGACAAGAACAGCCATTCCACCGGCCATTCCAAACCCTCCAACAGCAATTGCGCCACCTCCGAGAGCGGCTAATCCGGAACTTACGGCAGCAGCACCATAGAGTCCTTCTGCTGCAAAGAATGCTGCTATTGAACTACCACAAGTTACCACAGCGAGAACAGCCGCAGCTACACCGGCACTTACACTGATGAGTACTTTATTCCAATACCCCGTCATCTTTTTTATGTTCTTCTTAAAACTGTTTTCGAACCGTTCTACATATTTAACATCTACCTCAAGCCATGCCGCAATAACCGAAAGACTTTGCTTTCTTGTCTCGGTATCGAAACGTAGCCCATTATATCTTTTATCTTTTTGGTCAGCTTCATTCATTGGGAAATAAGGCCTAAACAAAACACATTCCAACAATATTAAATATTTCCACATTTCAGTATCTGATGTTGCCGATACTTGAATGATTCGTTGGTGTATCTCTTCCGGAGCAAGAATGGAGTTCCATTTATCTTCTGGAGATTGCTCTATAAGATAGTTGGAAAGATTACGCTGAAAAGCAACATACCATGTGCTTTTCTTTGAGTTGTCGGCTACCAATGGATTGATATGGTCTACAAACCGCTCTTTGACATAGCGATCCTTGTTCACCATATGACATTCTAAACTGAACAGGATCTGAAGCTGTTCCTTGGTCAAACCAAATGTTGCTAATGATTGGTTCATTGATTTATAGTATTATTATGACTGCCGGAACAAGTCTCTATTTCCTGCAATTTCAGTAACGATTGGACACAAGAAAAGGCGTAAAGGAGACTTACTCGCTCTACACCGATATCAGGCATCGCCAAACACCTCGCTGAGGTGCAAAGCTGAAGAAAATACAACCATTACGCCGTCTCGTATCTGGGTTGATTCAGATTCCGTTACGGCCACTCCCCAATTTCACCATGAATTAAAGCCTAAATATGCATCACTCCTGATGGATGTGATACAATGGCTCTTCTTCAAAGATGAAAAAGAGGAGCGTCAGATTGCAATATCCTTCAGCGATTATTTTGGCGATTTCGATATCAGGACAAGCAACTTTAGCCTTATCTTGCGGGTATTTCAGTCACAGGACTTCCATATCCAGTGCCAAAGTTACGAAATATTTTACAATCTACGCCCCATTGAGGCTGTATTTTCTTCATAAATAAATAAGATAGTGTATAAAGTTAAGATGTGACATTAAGAAAATAATAATCTTTAACTGGAATATAATGACACACGCGGTGCGGAGCCGGTTTGCAGCCCCGCTATGGACGGGCTCTCGTCCATAGCGGGACGGAGGGCAGACAATAGTATTGTCGAGGGCGCGTCCATAGCGGGACCGAAACGCGCCCATACGGGGCATGGAAATTTGAGGGGTAGAAATTTATCGGGAATCCATATAAAGGAATCGGAAGAATGTCGTATCTTTACGTCGTAAAAAAGCGCAAGAACAATGAACGCAGTACGCATTACGGCCATGCGCCAGACTGTCTACGAAGACCTGATGGCCCGTTACGAGAACAAGATAGAACATACCTGCGACGTCACGGTCGGACAGCAATGGGTGTCGGTGGACGGCGAGCGGCCCGCAGGGCTTTGTCCTTCGGCGTGGGAGACGATGCGGCCCTTTGTGGAATCACTGGCCCACGGCGTAGGCAACTTTTACGACGGATGGATGCAGAATCCCATGAGTGCCATGATTAGCTGCAACGACGGTTTCCGTCCCGTCAGTTTTTACCTTGAGGTGATGTAGTCTGTTTCCGGTTCCGCCACATACACCATGCACCCAGCAGCACAAAAGGAACGCTGAGGAGCTGTCCCATGTTGAACAGCATACCGTTCTCAAAGTCCACTTGGTTTTCCTTGGTGTACTCTATGAAGATGCGGGCCGTGAAGATAAGCGTAAGACAGAGGCCGAAGAAAAAGCCCGTGCCCACTTTCTTTGGACTCTTGCGATAGAAATACCAGTGAATGCCGAAGAATAGGGCGTAACAAAGAGCCTCGTAGAGTTGTCCGGGATGACGCGGAGTCAGGTCGATACGCTCGAAGATGAAAGCCCAAGGTACGTCGGTGGGACGTCCAATGATTTCCGAGTTCATCAGATTGCCCAAACGTATGGCACAGGCACAGATGGGTGTGACAATAGCGATGTTGTCAAGCACCATAAGCAGTCGCAGGCCCGTCTTGCGGACAAAGAGGATGAGTGCAAGCATAAGTCCCAGTGTGCCGCCGTGGCTGGCCAGTCCCTCATAGCCCGTATAATGCCACGCTCCCATGGCATCCTGCTTCATGGGAAGCACCATTTCTAAAGGATGGGCCAGGAAGTAATCGGGTTCATAAAACAGGCAATGGCCCAAACGGGCACCTATGAGTATGCCGAAGAAGCAATAGAATACCAACGGTTCAAACTTTTCTTCGGGAACACGCTGCTCACGATAGAGTTTATGTTCTAACAGATAGACCGAGAAAAGACCGATGGCCCAACATAGCGAATACCAACGTACACCGAACGAACCGATGTGAAAGGCGAATATCTCCGGATTCCAGTGTATCATATAGATTTAGGATTAGGGAAAGTCAAACATTAAACCGGAAATGCATGATGTCGCCGTCCTGCACTTCGTATTCCTTGCCCTCGACTCCCATTTTTCCGGCTTCGCGCAC
Organism: uncultured Prevotellaceae bacterium; assembly: GCA_947176535.1. GTDB lineage: Bacteria > Bacteroidota > Bacteroidia > Bacteroidales > Bacteroidaceae > Physcousia. Next base: position 19,137 of record CAMWQU010000009.1, on the reverse strand, counting down.
GGCAGCCTCCGAGCCGAAACGGATGTAATCGTCATATTTGATAACCTCGGCACGGATGAATCCCTTCTCGAAGTCAGTGTGAATGACACCGGCACATTGCGGAGCTTTCCATCCGCGACGGAAAGTCCACGCTTTCACTTCCATCTCTCCGGCAGTAATGAACGTCTGCAGGTTCAGCAGGCTGTAGATGGCCTTGATAAGGCGGTTGCAACCGCTCTCCGACAGTCCCATGTCCTCAAGGAACATCTGCTTCTCCTCGTAAGTCTCCAGTTCCGCAATATCGGCCTCCGTCTGAGCAGAGATAATCATCATCTGCGCATCCTCCTCTTTTATGGCCTCAGCCACGCGACGGGTATGTTCGTTGCCATCCTTAGCACTTTGGTCATCGACGTTGCAAACGTACAGCACCGGCTTTGTAGTCAGCAGGAACAGATTCTTGGCGGCCGCGATCTCGTCTTCGGTATCGAACACGACCGTGCGGGCACTTTTGCCCTGCAACAGAGCAGCACGATAAGCCTCCAACACGGAAAGTTCTATCTTTGCCTGCTTGTCACCGCCGACGCGGGCCTGCTTCTCCACCTTCTGCACACGGCTTTCGATGGTCTCCAAATCCTTCAACTGCAACTCCATGTCGATAATTTCCTTATCGCGCACGGGATCCACCGAGCCATCGACATGTACGATGTTCGAATCGTCGAAGCAACGCAGAACGTGGATAATGGCGTCGCACTCACGTATATTGGCCAAAAACTGATTACCAAGGCCCTCGCCCTTGCTGGCGCCTTTGACAAGTCCGGCAATGTCCACAATGTCGCACACGGCCGGCACGATGCGTCCGGGGTGAACGAGTTCCGCCAGTTTCGTCAGTCGCTCATCGGGAACGGATACCTGTCCCATCTGGGCGTCAATAGTGCAAAAGGGAAAATTGGCTGCCTGCGCCTTTGCGCTCGACAAGCAGTTGAACAGAGTGGACTTTCCCACGTTGGGCAGTCCCACGATTCCAGCTTTCAGTGCCATTATTGAATAGTTACAAATTACTGATTACGAATTTACGATTGCAAAGGTACGAATAAGTGAGCGGAATGCCAAATTTTGGAGCGGTGAACGTTACGAGACCCCACGAAAAAGCAACTATACATAGAGCCTATAACAGACAACGGGCATATGCCAACTTTGACGTATGCCCATTGCTTTGCTGTATTTCAGAATCAGCAGTTCGCGTAAACCGAACGGATGATACTATTCTGACTTTTCAGATGTTATATCTGCCTTGTTCTGCTTAAAATCGTAATACTCCAGATACAGATAATAGAATAAGTCTATGAGTGCCGCCAAAACAGTTACCACGCCAACAACAATCAAGGAAGGTTCTTCAAGAGAAAGGTCTTCTGCTTCAACGAAACCCAACACAAACATTACGATAACAAAACAGTCCATTATCTTGCTGCCCCACGGTTTGTTCTTACTGTTCTTGAACAAATATATCAAGAAAAGCAATGAAACAACAGATAATACGATGGGCGACACAGTGTCCCCTCTGGTGTATCTGAGAAGCGCGAAGCTCCATACGAAAAGCGCGATTGACACTTTGTCTGCAATGCTTAAGACTTTAGCTAATGTAGTCATATCTGTAGTGTTAAAATGTTTTGTGTTACAAAGTTATGTGTATATAATCATAAATCCAAGGATATGGACACAAAATTTAACTTATATGATTATAAAACAGTACCTATTCCACCACAGCGCGCAGGAGAATAACATCCTCCACGGGACGGTCGTTCGGGTCGGTGGCCACGGTCTGAATCTGTTTCACCACCTTCATGCCGTCGATGACATGACCGAAAACGGTGTATGTGCCGTCGAGATGAGGCGCACCGCCGTGCAGCAGATAGTCGTCCCACATTTCGCGATTCATTTCTATGCCCTGTTCGTTGAGCGTAGCCCGCATTTTTCCCAGCGAACTCTCTCCCCACGAGCGACCGTAGACGATGTAGAACTGCGAGCCCGAGCTGCGTTGCTCGGGATTCACGTCATCGCCTTCGCGGGCTGCCGCCAAGGCACCGCGCACGTGGTAGAGCCACGGCAGGCGAAATTCGGCCGGCAGCGTGTAGCTGACAGGGCCGCGAGCGGGAATGAGGCTCTGCGGGTCGCCACCCTGAATCATGAAGTCCTTGATGACGCGATGAAAAAGCGTACTGTCCAACCGTCCTTCGCGGGCCAACCGCAGAAAGTTGTCGCGATGGCGCGGCGTTTCGTCGCTCAGTTCCACACGGATGGTGCCCATCGTGGTCTCTAGACGCACCACGGCAGGCTTTTTCTTCTTCGCTCCGGCCATCGAAAAGGCGGCGACGAAAAGAAACAAGAGAAAGAGTTTCTGTCCCTTCATGACGAATAGGCTTGACGTTACTGTGGCAAATATACAAAAGTTTTCCGACATCGCAGCAAACACGGGCAGGAAAGCACAAAAGAAAGGCGCCACAAGCAAAGTTGTGACGCCTTTCTTTATTGGGAATAAGTTTCGCTTAGTCGGCGATTTTTGCTTTGATGAACTCGCGATTGAGGCGAGCGATGTTGGCAATGGACTCGCACTTGGGGCAAACGGCCTCGCAGGCACGGGTGTTGGTGCAGTTACCGAAGCCCAGTTCGTCCATTTTAGCCACCATGGCCTTTGCACGGCGAGCAGCCTCTACACGGCCCTGCGGAAGGAGAGCCAGTTGAGATACCTTGCTGGAGACGAAAAGCATGGCAGAACCGTTCTTACAGGCGGCAACGCAGGCACCACAACCGATGCAGCTTGCGCAGTCCATAGCCTCGTCGGCATCCTCCTTGGGGATAAGGATGGCGTTAGCATCCTGAGCCTGTCCGGTGCGGATGGTGGTGTAACCGCCGGCCTGAATAATCTTGTCGAAAGCTCCGCGATCGACCATGCAGTCCTTAATGACAGGGAAACCGGCCGAACGCCAAGGCTCTACGGTGATGACGTCGCCGTCCTTGAAGCGACGCATGTAGAGCTGACAGGTGGTGGCGCCACGCTCGGTCTTGCCGTGGGGCGTACCGTTGATGTACAGTGAGCACATACCGCAGATACCCTCGCGGCAGTCGTGGTCGAACACGAAAGGCTCCTTACCTGCACTGATAAGCTCCTCGTTCATGATGTCGAGGGCCTCCAGGAACGAGGTATCGTCGGGTATGTTCTTCAATTCATGAGTATCGAAGTGGCCTTTATCCTTGGGGCCGTTCTGCTTCCAGAACTTTATCGTTACAGAAATATTCTTTGCCATGGTGTTTAGTTCTTGTAGTTACGTGTTTGTACCGTGATTGCCTCATACTCCAGGGGCTCCTTGATGAGTTCGGGGTCCTTGTCCTTGCCCTGATACTCCCAGCAGCCGACGTAGAAGAAGTTTTCGTCGTCGCGCTTAGCCTCGCCTTCTTCGGTCTGGTATTCCTCGCGGAAGTGTCCGCCGCAGCTTTCGTTACGCGAGAGAGCATCGTGAGCCACGAGTTCGCCCATCGTGAAGAAGTCGCGCAGATGGATGGCCTTGTCGAGCTCGACGTTCAGGCCCTCCTTTGTGCCGGGCACGAAGAGGTTCGTATCGAACTCCTTCTGCAGTTCTTTCATCTTCTGAATACCGGTCTTCAGACCCTCGGCGGTGCGACCCATGCCGACGTACTCCCACATGATGTGTCCGAGTTCCTTGTGGATGCTGTCCACCGAGCGTTTGCCCTTGATGCCCATCAGGCGGTCGATTTCGGCCTCGACACCCTTCTCCGCCTCAGCAAATTCGGGCAGGTCGGTGCTGACTTTCGGCCAGATGCTTTGGTCGGCCAGATAGTTCTGAATGGTATAAGGCAATACGAAGTAACCGTCGGCCAGACCCTGCATCAGAGCGGATGCACCGAGACGGTTGGCACCGTGGTCGGAGAAGTTACACTCACCGATAGCGAAGAGACCGGGAATAGAGGTCTGCAACTCATAGTCTACCCAGATACCGCCCATCGTGTAGTGGATGGCGGGATAAATCATCATGGGCTTGTAATACTTCACGCCGTTGATTTCGTTGGCAAGGTCGCCGGGATATACGTCGGTGATTTCCTCGTACATGTCGAAGAGGTTACCGTAACGCTGCTTCATGGCATCGAGACCGAGACGGTTGATGCTCTCCGAGAAGTCGAGGAACACGGCCAGACCGGTGTTGTTCACGCCGAAGCCCTTGTCGCAACGCTCCTTGGCAGCCCGGGAGGCCACGTCACGCGGAACGAGGTTACCGAAGGCGGGATAGCGGCGCTCCAAGTAGTAGTCGCGGTCTTCCTCGGGGATTTCCCAACCCTGCAACGTGCCGGCCTGAAGTTTCTTGGCGTCCTCCAGCTTCTTGGGCACCCAAATGCGGCCGTCGTTACGCAACGACTCCGACATCAGCGTCAGCTTCGACTGTTTGTCGCCGTGAACGGGGATGCAGGTGGGGTGAATCTGCACGTAAGAGGGATTTGCGAAGTAAGCACCCTTACGGTAGCACTGCACGGCAGCGGTGCAGTTGCAGCCCATAGCGTTGGTGGAGAGGAAGTAGGCATTGCCGTAACCGCCGGTGGCGATAACCACGGCGTTGGCACTGAAACGTTCCAACTTACCGGTTACGAGGTTCTTGGCAATGATACCGCGGGCGCGGCCATTGACGATAACGACGTCCTCCATCTCGTAGCGGGTATAGAGCTTCACCTTGCCGGCCTGAACCTGGCAGCTCAGCGAAGAATATGCACCGAGCAGCAACTGCTGACCGGTCTGTCCCTTGGCATAGAACGTGCGGCTCACCTGGGCACCACCGAACGAACGGTTGGCCAGCATGCCACCGTACTCACGGGCAAAGGGTACGCCCTGAGCCACGCACTGGTCGATGATGTTGTTGCTGACCTCGGCCAAACGATATACGTTGGCCTCACGAGCACGGTAGTCGCCGCCCTTCACGGTGTCGTAGAAGAGACGGTAGACGCTGTCGCCGTCGTTCTGATAGTTTTTGGCGGCGTTGATACCACCCTGAGCGGCAATGGAGTGCGCACGGCGGGGTGAGTCCTGAATGCACAGGTTGATGACATTGAAGCCCATCTCGCCCAGCGAGGCGGCGGCCGAAGCACCGGCCAGACCCGTACCTACGACAATGACGTCGAGTTTCAGCTTGTTCTTGGGGTTCACCAGACGCTGGTGTGCCTTATATTCTTTCCACTTCTCAGGCACCGGGCCTGCGGGAATCTTGGAATCTATTACTTTTGCCATAATATCTCTGTTGAGTTACGAGTTATGAATTTACGATTTAGATTAAGCGGCACAGCATCCGGCGATGCAGCACAACGAGGGAGCGCATCCGAAAGCGAAAGCCAGCACCACGACAAGGAACATGAGCATGAGCAGGGTGACGTAGATCGTACCGATGCAACGCCAGCGGCAGAACCACGTCTTGCCGTTCCAGCCCAGTGTCTGCATGGCCGACCAGAAACCGTGGGTCAGGTGGAACCAGATGGCAAAGAGCCATACAATGTACAGCACCACGTACACGGGGCACGAGAAAGTGTCCACAATATAGGCAAAACCGTCAGCGGGATTGTGTGCCACGGCGATGCCCGTCAGCTCGGCAAACATCATGTTGTACCAGAAGTTGAACAGATGGAGACCCATACCCAGGCATACGATGATACCCAGTACCAGCATGTTTTGGCTGGTCCACTCCACCGTTGCGGGTTTGTCGGTCACAGCGTAGCGGCTGGCACCGCGGGCACGGCGGTTCTGCACGGTCAGCACAAAAGCGTAGACGATGTGCAGCAGAGCCAGCGCAGCCAGGCCCAGAGTTGCCGCAACGGCATACCAGTTGGCTCCCAGCAATTCACAGATCGTGTTGTAGGCTTTCCCTGAGAAGAGTGCCACCACGTTCATGCTGCCGTGGAATGTCAGGAACAGGATAAGTGCCAGGCCCGTAACGGACATGATGACTTTCCTGCCGATGGATGAATTAGTTAACCACATAGAGATGATTGATTTTAGTTATGAAATAATTTAATTTGTTTTGTGTATCTCGCTCGGATTATAGTTTCTTCGCCATACCCAATACTGGGTATTCTTGCCGCAAATTTAAGATATTTTTACCATTCGCGCAAGAATTTTCGGGAAAAGTGGAAATACATTCTTGCAACCGTCGGCACGCATTCTCCGTTCACCGTCGATGAACGGACATTCATCGACGACGGCTGTACATTCATCGACGACGAACGGCCGTCCGCCGCCGATGAATACAAAATACCCCGCCGGACTGACAGAAACGCCGGCGGAAGACGGACAAAAGTCGTCCGTAACTTGCAGGTAATTAACAAATAAAAAGTGTCACGGCGCAAAGTGCTGCCAACTGACGGTGACCGACGAAAGGCCGCCGTCAGCAGTCCGGGCAAAAGTAATCCACATCCTGATGTAAACCGGCTTGCCCTGCGGGGTCGTGTACTCCCCAAGGTAGCCGCCATCGACGTAATGCCCGCTCAGGTAGCAACTCTCGCTCCAGCCCGTAGTGGGAACCGTGCGAATCATGTCCAGCGATTCCGCCTCCGGGATATAGACGAGCCTGTTTGCGCCGGAGCTTCCGAAGAAGATGGTGCGCGACCAACCGTTCCGGTCCAGAAACATGAGGATGACATCGTCGTTCAGACTGATGTAGCCGTCTTTCTCCGCAATAGAGACGGTCGCACAGCGGACTCTATCGTCCGGCGACAGTGAATCGTCGTTGCCATCGCACGAAACGAGGCTCAGACTGCATGCTGCAACGAGCAGCAACAAAAGGTACCTGAAGTTTTTCTTCATAGCAGTTTTTCGGTGTCTCCTCCATTCCCGATTCGACGGTTAATCCATTTATACGGAAAAAGCGTGGAATGACTTCTTGTTTATCTTCAAGGGAGGCATCGCCAAACGCCCGACAACGAAATAAACAGTCCACTCCCACGCCACACCGAATATCAGCACCTCCCGTGTCGGGGAGTGGATATACGACACACGTGAGCGTCCGGTGACTGCTTTTCTCCTTCGTTGTTTGAAATTGGCGATTTCCCTTGAAAGGATAAAGCACGAAACGCTTCTTTTATGTCCGCACAAGTAACTTGTGCACCGCAAAATTAAGACAAATATCCCGTATAAGCAAATCTCCGTCGGGTAAATCGCCGACAGCCCGGGAAATGCAATCCGGCCCGGCTCCCACGCACGCGCGTTCCTTAAAAATATATAGACGGAAAAACATACAGAACGAGGGTGCGGTTACCGAGCGTCGCTCTCCGCAGACAGATCATTGGAGAGATCGCGGAAGAAGTCGTGCCCGAGTATGCGCGAAATGCGCAGCAGCAGTTCGGTGTCCACGGTCTGCCTGTTGAATATGTCATAGACGTTAGTGCGTTTGCAATGCAGTTCTTTTGCAAACCATGTCACGGTGTGTGCCTTGGGGTGCTTGTCCAGTTCGGCTTTTATCATCTTTCCAACGTGCCTCATTTCCTTTCAGCGTTTGTCCGTTGTCACCCACGCCCTCATCGCGACATCATTTATAACCGAAGTGACATAAAAAAGCGTAGGACGATGTGCCGTTTATCTTATCCGAGGCATCGCCAAACGCCCAATCAGAAACAAACAGTCCATTCCTACGCCTTGCCCGGATATCGGTGTTCCCTTGCGGGGAATGGATATACGACAAGTCGAGGCGCCTTTTTGACTGCTCTTTCCCTCTGATAATTTTTGGCGAATTTTCGGATAAAGGATTAAGCAAAAACGCTTCTTTTACATTATGTCACGGATACCGCACAAGACGGATATCCACGTGCAAAGTTAAGAATTATATCTGACATTCGGCTCTCGTGCCGGTGGTTTTTATTTTTTTATTCTGTAGGATATAGCTGTCGGCGTACAACAGAATAGAACAGTGTGTATCAAAGACCGGGACACAGTGTCACGGCATGTCTGACACAAGTAGCGCACTCAACTACGGACAATGTATTACCTTTGCATCTGTCGTTGATAGCGACCAAAGAATTATATTATTTAACCCTTAAAAAACAAATGTTTATGAAGAAATTATTTATGATGGCCGTAGCTCTTATCATGACTACCGCCATGAGTGCACAGGACATCGAGAAAGGATTCTCTTTCGCCTCAGAAGTGGGCATCGGCTCAGAACTGGAACTGGGCGTGCGTGCGCAGTACAATTTCAACAAATACTTCGCTTTAGACCTGCCCGTTGTGAAGTATGCCTATGACTACGGGGACTATTCGGTTAATGAAATCACCCTTCAGACCGGCGTGCGCTTCTTCTCACCCACTTTTGGCCCCGACCTCAAGGTTTTCACCGCTTTGGACATGGGTTACGGTAACATGTTCGATAGTTACGACAATGTCCATTGTTTTGCCATGGACTACACAATAGGTCTCTACGTTTGGAAAGGACTGTATGTAGGTTATGGGTATGGAGCGATGATTAAAGACGGCGAGCGTTATAACGATCATGAGGTGCGCGTAGGATACAACTTCACGTTCTGACCGCTGCAAAGCTATTGATAAAACAGTATTACATAATCACATACGATATGAAAGTAACATTCCTTAAATTGTCACTGCTGGCACTGCTGACTATGGCTCTGCCGGCAAATGCGCAGAAGAAGACGATACACGTGGTACCGGAAGGGGCTAAAATCTTCGTAGACGGCAACGAGGTGGGCAACAGCTCATATACGGTGAAGTTCAATCGCAATATCGACTTCTTCCTGCTCAAATTTGAATATCCCGGTTACATCACCCGTAATGTGAAACTGATGAAGTCCAATCCCAACAGAACCGTGTCATACACTTTGATGGAGGATGAAGCCATGGCGAGTTCGGTAGGCGGCGAGACGGACGGCGTAGACGTAGCCAACAAGTGGTTTGACGTGACATGCCGCAAGGGACTTACGGAGGATGTGGTCTGGAAGAGACTGATGAATATCGCTGTAACGAACTTTGAGAATGTGGAGGTACGCGACAAGGCTGCCGGATGGATTAAAACGGGCTGGCGCACAACCACTTTCACGAGCCAGGTGGTAAGAACACGTATGGAGGTACGACTCTCTTTCTCGGAGGACGATGTGCCATCGTATAGAGTGCGTATAACATCAGAGATAAAAGACCGTGATTGTATTGGCAACCAATGCTTTATAAAATACAACAGGGTACTCAAACAATACGAATCCGTTATACAGGAGTTGCAGACCACGGTAGGCAGCAACCTATAAAGCATTTAACCTATAAGTATATGAATATGAGTAGAATTAGGAGTTTCTTATTGGCTGCTATGCTGGTATGCGGCAGCCTGACATACGCTCAGAACGAGAACGAAGGAAACGGTTGGACACAGACGACATACACATTTGAAGATGGTCGGCTGGACTGGAACGAATATGCAGAGAAAAACAAGAGTGCACTGATAAAAGGTAACTACATGCTCCTTACGTGCCGTAAGGAAAATGAAAGCGCGCTGTCGGTAGCCCGACTGCCCATGTCCCCAAGAGACAACTTTTATTTGATGTATGGTATGACAGTACCTAAGCTGGACAACAAGCATCTATGCGGGGTGATATTCAACTACCAGGACGAAGACAACTATAATGGTGTGCTTTTTGATGATAAGAAATTCTATTACATCAGCCGGGAAAATGGTGCTACATACACGGAAAAGAAAGGTGACGTAAAGTTCAAAAGCAAGAAAAACGTAGCGATAGTTGTTACTCTTATCCATGTCGGTAACAAATTGCAGGTAAACGTTAATAACATGGACATTTATGAGCGTACAGACGTTAAGTTGCGCCATCCGTTCTGCGGATTCTACACTTCCGGAAAGTCATCGCTTATAGCCAGTGGGATTGGAGTCGGACAGGAGTTGCAGAAAGAAGACGATGAGTGACAGACATAAATGACTTCACGCTATACCGGATTGCAGCGGCAGTATCATCATATTGATATTGCCGCTGCTTTTTCTCGCACATCATATCATTGGCAAAGCATTTGTCTCCGCGTCAAATAAATAAGCCACGGGCCGTGGTATTTCGGGGAAAATCATTATTTTTGCAGCGAAAAAGTTAAGAAGCGATGCAGGAAAAATATGATGTTATTGTCGTGGGTGCCGGACATGCCGGTTGCGAGGCGGCTTGTGCGGCTGCCCGCATGGGAGCGAAAACGCTACTCATCACCATGGACATGAACAAGATAGCCCAGATGTCGTGCAATCCGGCCATAGGCGGCATTGCCAAGGGACAAATCGTCCGCGAGATAGACGCACTGGGCGGACACACGGGCGAGGTGACGGACCGGACGACCATCCAGTTCCGGATGCTCAACCGTTCGAAAGGGCCGGCTATGTGGAGTCCCCGCGCACAATGCGACAGGGAACGTTTCATCTGGGCCTGGCGCCGCGTGGTGGAGAACTGCGAGAATCTCTCCATCTGGCAAGACCAGGTGAGCGAACTGCTCGTGGAGGACGGACGGGTGACGGGAGTGGAAACTTACCTTGGCGTTACGTTCCGGGCGCGTTGCGTAATCATTACGGCGGGAACGTTCCTAAACGGACTTATGCACATCGGAAGAACCCAACTGCCGGGCGGACGTTGCGCCGAACCGCCTTCGCTCCGTCTCTCGGAGAGCATTGCCCGGCACGGCATAACGGTCGGACGCATGAAAACGGGAACTCCCGTGCGCATAGACGGCCGTTCGGTACACTTCGAGGACATGACGCTCCAACCCGGCGACAACGACTATCACCGTTTCTCGTACATGCCGTCGGCATCCCCCGAAGAAGAAGCGAAGTGCCGGTTCATGCCCTGCTACATCACATTCACCAATCCTGCCGTACACGAACGACTACGTCAGGGACTGCCTGATTCGCCGCTCTACAACGGTCAGATACAAAGTATCGGCCCACGCTACTGCCCCAGCATTGAGACGAAACTCGTCACCTTTGCCGACAAAGATCAGCACCAGCTTTTTTTGGAACCCGAGGGTGCAAACACGCAGGAATACTACCTTAACGGTTTCTCTTCGTCCCTGCCCATCGACGTGCAACTGGAGGCTCTGCGGCTCATCCCGGCCTTCCGTGACATTCGGATATATCGCCCCGGCTATGCCATCGAGTATGACTACTTCGACCCTACCCTGCTCCACCATACACTGGAATCGAAACGTGTGGAGGGACTTTTCCTCGCCGGGCAGGTGAACGGCACCACGGGTTACGAGGAGGCCGCCGGGCAGGGTCTGGTGGCCGGCATAAATGCGGTACTCAAATGCGGCGGCGGGAAAGACGGTTTCGTGATGCACCGCGACGAAAGTTACATCGGCGTGCTCATCGACGATCTGGTGACAAAGGGAGTGGACGAGCCCTACCGCATGTTCACCAGCCGGGCGGAATTTCGCATTCTGTTGCGTCAGGACAATGCCGACGCCCGTCTGACCCCCCGTGCCTACGAACTGGGATTGGCTACGCGGGAACGATACGAACGATGGGAAAAGAAAGATTCCGAAGCGGCACAACTGATACAGTTCTGCCGGGAATTTTCTGTCAAGGCAGACCGCATCAACCCCGTACTGGCCGCCCTTGACACTCCGACGCTCGCGAAAGGCTGCAAACTTATCGACCTACTTAGTCGGCCCGGGCTCTCGTTCGAGAACCTCTTCCCCGCCCTTCCGCGACTGGCCGAAACGTTAAACAACATATCCGCCCGATGCGGTCAGTCAGCCGACGCCGTTTCCTTTGCCCGCGAAATCGTGGAGGCAGCAGAAATACAAATCAAGTACCGGGGGTACATCGAGCGCGAACGACAAATGGCGGAAAAGATGCAGCGATTGGAAAGCCTGCACATCCGTGGCCGCTTCAACTACGCCGAGATACAGAGTCTCTCCACGGAGGCCCGCCAGAAGTTGGCGCACATCGACCCCGAAACCCTTGCACAGGCTGGACGCATCCCCGGAGTTTCCCCCAGTGATATTAACGTTCTGATGGTGCTAATGGGTCGATAGTTTCACGTGAAACATTTTACCTTTTCGGCAATCTTAAACATAAAATAATAATATGAATAATCCTGTCTTATTGCAAAATCTTCGCAATATCCCCGACTTTCCCATCAAGGGCATCCAGTTCAAGGATGTGAGCACACTGTTCAAGAATCCCGAATGCCTGCGTATCATGGTAGAAGAGCTTTACGAGATGTTCAAGGATAAAGGTATTACAAAAGTGGTAGGTATCGAGAGCCGCGGATTCGTGGTCGGTGCCGCCCTTGCACTTCGTCTCGGTGCCGGTTTTGTGATGTGTCGAAAGCCCAGAAAATTGCCTGCTGATACGCGTAAGGCTACCTACATGAAAGAATACGGAGAGGACACTATCGAGATTCATTCCGACGCCATCTCAGAAGACGATGTTGTATTGCTTCACGACGATCTGTTGGCAACCGGCGGCAGCATGAAAGCGGCCTACGGATTAGTTAAAGAGTTTAACCCACGAAAGGTGTACCTTAATTTCATCATCGAGCTCACCATTGAGGGACTGAACGGACGCGCCGCTTTCGACAATGAGACGGAGATTTCCACACTCATAAAGATTTAATTTCGCGAGATAGGGAAACAACAAAGACCGATGACCGAAGAAACAAAAAACTACTTGTCGGGCATAGTACACAGTCTACCCGATTCGCCGGGCTGCTATCAGTATCTCGACGAAAAGGGCACCATCATCTATGTGGGCAAGGCAAAAAGGCTTCGGCGACGCGTTCTGTCGTATTTCCGAAAAGAACACCAGAGTCTGAAAACAGCCCGTCTGGTGGAAAGCATTCGTGACATAAAGTATATTGTGGTCAATACGGAGGAAGATGCACTTTTATTGGAGAACAACCTCATCAAACAGTGGAATCCCAAGTACAACATTCTGCTGAAAGACGGCAAAACATATCCGTCGATAATCGTCACAAATGAGTATTTTCCACGCATCTTTCAGACCCGGAAAATCAATAAACGCTACGGCACGTATTTCGGCCCATACAGCCACGTTCCGACAATGCACATGCTACTTGAACTCATCCACAACCTATACCCGTTGCGACGATGCAAGATGCCCATAACCGCCGAGGGCGTGGCACATAATAGGTATCGCGAATGCCTCGATTACCACATCCGGAATTGCGGAGGAATCTGTATCGGCAAAGTCAGTCACGAGGAATATATGCAGTGGATAGACGAAGCCAAGGAGATACTGAAAGGCAATACCCGAGACATTGAGAAAGCACTGCGCGAAAAGATGCTGCAACTGGCGGAAGAACTCCGTTTTGAGGAGGCCGAACAGGTGAAACGCAAATACCTGCTTCTGGAAAACTACCGAAGCAAGAGCGAAGTGGTAAGCAATGTGGTGACGAATGTGGATGTTTACAACATAGAGGCCGGCGAAAAAGAGGCCTACATCAACTATCTGCACGTCACGAACGGGTGCATTACGCAGGCTTTCACCTTTGAATTAGGAAAGCGTCTCGACGAGTCACCCGAAGAACTCTTAGTCCTCGGCATCGGAGAAATGCGCAAGCGTTATCCCAGTCGAAGCAAGGAAATCATCATACCCTTTCCCGTAGAGTTATCGCTCGCAGGAGTGGAGTTTACGATACCGCAGCGGGGCGATAAAAAGAAGTTGCTGGACTTATCGAGAATGAACGTTCTGCAATACAAAAAAGACCGCCTCAATCAGTCCGACAAACTCAACCCGGAGCAGAAAGGCGTTCGTCTAATGAAAGAGCTACAAACACTGTTAGGCATGGAAAAGATGCCTGCGACGATAGAGTGTTTCGACAACAGCAACTCACAAGGCAGCGATGCCGTAGCCGCCTGCGTGGTATTCAAGATGGGCCGCCCGTCGAAAAAAGACTATCGAAAATACATCATAAAGACCGTCACGGGGCCTGACGATTATGCCTCGATGCAGGAGGTTGTCCGCCGCCGATACACGCGCATGCAGACGGAGAACACTCCCCTACCCGACCTCATTGTAGCGGATGGAGGACGGGGACAGATGGAGGTCATCCGAAAAGTCATAGAGGACGAATTAGGGCTTAACATCCCCATCGCTGGACTGGCTAAGGACGACCGCCACCGCACCCACGAACTGCTTTATGGTTTCCCTCCGCAGGTCGTGGGCATGAAGATAGACTCTCCCCTCTTCCACCTGCTCACACGCATTCAGGACGAGGTACACCGCTTTGCCATCACGTTCCACCGGCAGAAGCGCAGCAAGCATCAGGTGGCTTCGGAATTAGACGGAATAAAGGGCATAGGGCCACGAACACGTGACCTCCTCATCAAACATTTCCGCAGCGTGCAACGCATCCGCGAAGCCTCCGAGGAAGAACTAAAAGATGTTATAGGCGTTAATAAAGCAAAAATTATCCGTGACGCCCTTGCACAAGCCGATAAAAAGCGATAATTTAGCACCGTAAATTAAATTTTTACGTCATGAGAGTAGTTGTCCAGCGTGTAAAAGAAGCCCGTGTGTCCATTCGGGGACAGGTAAAAAGTTGCATTGGCGAGGGACTGCTCGTTTTATTGGGTATAGAAGAAGCCGACGGTCAGGAAGACATCGACTGGCTGTGCCGAAAGATAACGGATCTGCGCATCTTCAACGATGAAAACGGAGTAATGAACCGCAGCATCTTGGAAACCGGAGGCGACATCATCGTCGTCAGCCAATTCACACTGATGGCCTCCACCCGGAAAGGCAACCGCCCCAGCTACATCCGTGCAGCACGCCCGGACATCTCCATACCCCTCTACGAGGCATTCTGCCGGCATATCTCCGCCCGTCTCGGCAAACCCATCGGAACGGGAGAATTCGGGGCTGATATGCAGGTTTCATTACTGAACGACGGGCCGGTCACCATCTGCATGGACACGAAAAACAAGGAATAACCGCTAAGATAAAGCAAAATGACAATAAAAGAGGCCCAAGAGCATGTGGACAAATGGATTAAAGCATACGGAGTACGTTACTTCTCGGAACTCACCAATATGACGGTACTGACCGAAGAAGTGGGCGAATTGGCTCGCATAATGGCCCGGAAATACGGCGAACAGTCGTGGAAACCGACCGACCCTCGCGCCTCCGACAACGGAGAAAAAGCCCTCCGGGAAGAGATGGCCGACGTGCTTTGGGTGCTTCTTTGCTTAGCCAACCAGACGGGCGTAGACCTTACCGAGGCACTGGAGGAGAGTTTCCGAAAAAAGACTTTACGAGACAAAGACAGACACAAGAATAATCTTAAACTACAATAATTATGAGCGAACATTGTAATTGCGGTCATGAGCACCACGACCACTATCACGTGGAAGAACCGAACAAGTATGAACAGGCACTGGCCCTGTATGAAACTCACCTGAGCGACGAACAGGTAGCCCGGGAAGTGGCCCGCCTCATCGAGGAAAAAGTGCCCGAAAACGACACTCCGGAGGTGAAGAAATTCCTGATGGGCAGCGTGGAACTCACTACGCTGAAGACCACCGATTCGGACG
Source organism: uncultured Prevotellaceae bacterium (assembly GCA_947176535.1). Taxonomy (GTDB): domain Bacteria; phylum Bacteroidota; class Bacteroidia; order Bacteroidales; family Bacteroidaceae; genus Physcousia. Next base: position 3,569 of record CAMWQU010000009.1, on the reverse strand, counting down.
AAAGCGTGCTGGCCTTTACAGAGCGCGTCAATCAGTTCGAGGAGGCCTACCCTGCCCTACCCCACGTCGCCACCATCTGTGTCTACCCCTGTTTTGCAAGCATCGTCAGCCGCAGTCTGGAGATAGAAGGCGTGGAGGTAGCCTGCGTCAGCGGCAGTTTCCCGTCGAGCCAAGCTCTCATGGAGGTGAAAATCGCCGAGACGGCTTTGGCCCTGAAAGACGGAGCTACGGAAATCGACATGGTTATGAGCGTGGGAAAATTCCTTTCCGGCGACTACGAAACCGTGTGTGACGAGATTGCCGAACTCAAGAACCTGTGCGGCGAACGAAAGCTGAAAGTCATTCTTGAGACGGGTCTGTTAGGCTCTGCCGAGAACATCAAGAAAGCCAGCATCCTCGCCATGTACGCCGGTGCCGACTACATCAAGACGAGCACGGGCAAGGAGAAGCCCGCCGCCACTCCCGAGGCAGCCTACGTCATGTGCCGGGCCATTAAGGAGTATTACGACAAGACCGGAATCCAAATTGGCTTCAAGCCAGCGGGCGGACTCAACACCGTCCACGACGCACTGGTCTACTACACCATCGTGAAAGAAATCCTCGGCGAGCGTTGGCTGACGAACCAGTACCTCCGCCTCGGCACGAGCAGACTGGCCAATCTGCTTCTGAGCGAAGTCGAAGGTCAGGAGATAAAATTCTTCTGATTTTCCCCTCTGAGAGTTCAAAATTTACGGCCATTTGCCCGCGAAAATTATTCTGCGCGATTCTCAGAGCGTCAAAATAGACGTAAATTATTGATTCTCGGAAAATAAGAGGCATTCAAATGTAAAACGATTTTAAATGAAATAGAGAATGAAAAGCATGAAATGGTTATTTGGGGCATTTTTCCCCCTACTGATGACCTCTTGTCTGGTCAGTCAGAAAAAATATGACATTGCAGAGAACGGCCGACTGGCTGCCATCTACAGTCGCGACAGTCTGGAAGGATTGCTCGCCACCTCACGCACCGACTTTGCCGCACTGAACAAAGACTTCGGTGCCCTGACGGAAAAGTTCAATGCCTTGACCCGCGACCACAACAATCTCATGGAAGACACTACCCAACTGCGCAAGGGCATCCGGAACTACCAAACAATGCTCAGTGCGAATAAGAGCGAGAAGGAAGACCTGATGAATCAGCTCAACCAACGGATGCAGGAATTGGACGAGCGCCAGCACACCATCCAGCAGTTGCAGGGAATTGTCAATGAGCAGAACCAACGCGTGAGATCGCTGCTCGACAACCTGAAGCAGGCCCTCAACGGATTCAGTAGCGACGAACTGACCGTGCGCGAGGAAGGCGGCAAGGTGTATGTGGCCATGAGCGACAAGTTACTCTTCGAGTCCGGCAAGGCCGTCGTGAATGCACAAGGCAAGCAGGCCTTAGGCAAACTGGCCGAGGTGCTGAACCGGCAGACCGACATTGACGTCTTCATCGAAGGACATACGGACAGCATACCCATTAAGACGGCTGTATTCCAGGACAACTGGGACCTCAGTGTCATCCGTGCAACCAGTGTAGTCCGCATTCTTACAGAGGTTTACACTGTTAATCCGTTACAGATACTGCCCTGCGGACGCGGCGAGTTCAAGCCCGTGGATTCCAACAAGGCTGCGGAAGGTCGTGCGCGGAACCGCCGCACGGAAATCATCATCGCTCCCCGACTCGACAAGTTGTATGAGCTGATTGCCCTTTAACGGAGCACTCTGTACACAAAAATCAAGGCCCGACCCTATAGGCATCCAAATTCATCGCCTATAAGGTCGGGCCTTAATCCTCCTATTGTCGAGGCTCCGTCCCGCTATGGACAAGCCTCTGTCCTGCTATGGACGGAGCTTGGTCGTCCTCCCCCTTGCATCTGGGAGGCCTCCGGAAAGCATTCACAAGTCTCGTCCGACAACAAAATTCACGTACTTTGACAAAGATTCGACAACGGCCGGGTCTCTGTTTTCGTCTGTCGGGAGAACATCCACGGCCATACGGGAATACCTATCCATCGCCTCCTCTGCATACCGTATGCCACCCTGCCGGATAGCAAAATCCACCAATCGGGCAATCCCCTCATCGTCTGCCTCACCCTGCCGGACATCCAGGGCCAATGTAAACATTTCTCCATCCTCCTCAGCCGTCAGGGCGTGAATGACGGGGAGAGTCAGTTTCCCTTCCCTCATGTCATTTCCACTGGGTTTCCCGACATCCCGGGTCGCATCATAGTCGAAAATATCATCACGCAACTGGAAGCAGATACCCACGTATTCGCCGAACTTGTCCAGACATTCCGTATCCTCCTCGCTGCCTCCGGCCAACAGCATACCCGTTTTGGCACAGGTGGCGAAGAGCGAAGCCGTCTTCTTGCGAATCACGTCGTAGTAATTCTCCTCCGATATTTCCTTTTTGTCAAGATTTGCGAGTTGAAGAAGTTCACCGTCCGACAGCGTCTGTCCCAGTTCCGCCACCCACGTGACCACCCTCTGCGAACCCGTGGCCGCAGCATGGTACAAGGCTTTGGAAAGTAGGAAATCGCCTACCAGAACCGCCGCCTTGTTGTTGAGCAAAACGTTCACCGACTTCTGCCCTCTCCGCCGGTCGCTCTCGTCCACCACGTCATCGTGTACCAACGAGGCCGTATGCAGCAGTTCCAGCGAAACGGCAGCATGCAGCACGCGTTCGTTCACCTCTCCCGCCATCCGTGCGGCCAGTAGCACCAGGATGGGGCGCATCATCTTCCCGGGTCGCTGCAGCAAATGCTGCAACGCGAGGCGCAACAGCGGATTGTCCGTCTGCAGGGTCTCCTCAAACAACGTTCTGTATGCTTTCAGCTCAACCTCTATCGGCTGTCGTATTTCCGTCAGTTTATCCATAAACTCCCTAATTCCATGACAAAATTACAAAATAAAACACAAAACGTGACCCTCCTTTCATTTATTTTACCTAAATTTGACGTATTAAACCCGAAACAACATGGAGAAACTGTTCCTGCTTGACGCATACGCCCTGATTTACCGGGCCTATTATGCGTTCATCAAGAATCCGAGAATCAATTCCAAAGGCGTGAATACATCGGCCGTCATGGGCTTCGTAAATACGCTGGAGGAGGTGCTCGGCAAGGAACAGCCCACGCACATCGGTGTGGCCTTCGACCCCTCGGGGCCCACTTTCCGCCACGAGGCATATCCTCCGTACAAAGCGCAACGCGAAGAGACACCGGAGGCCATCCGCGTGGCCGTTCCCTATATCAAGCAGATACTGACGGCCTACCGGATTCCCATATTGGAAGTGTCCGGTTTTGAGGCCGACGACGTTATCGGAACCCTCTCCGTACAGGCTGACAGACTGGGAATTGAGACCTATATGCTGACTCCGGACAAGGACTACGCACAGTTGGTGACCGACCACGTGCGCATGTACCGTCCCGGTGTGGGGGCCAAAGAGGCCGAAGTGCTCGGCCCCAAAGAGGTGAAAGCGAAATACGGACTGACGGATTGCCGGCAGGTCATTGATATGTTGGGACTTATGGGCGACGCTGCCG
>CAMWQU010000008.1 GCA_947176535.1 uncultured Prevotellaceae bacterium | reverse complement strand
ATTTTTTTGAGAGGCGTATTTGGCACTTCAAATATACTAATTTTAACGGTTGTCAGAAGATTCGTATACGCGGCTGACATGTTACTTCGTTGTTTTTGCCACTGCAAATATACTAATTTTAAAGCAAATCACAACAATTTCACGCCGAGAAGAGGCAGTTGCGCGTTGTTTTTGTCACTGCAAATATACTAATTTTAAAGCAAATCACAACATACCGTTGGCCGGCTTCTCTTCACCCACGTTGTTTTTGCCACTGCAAATATACTAATTTTAAAGCAAATCACAACAGACACGCCGATGAAGTTGCCACGGGCACAGTTGTTTTTGCCACTGCAAATATACTAATTTTAAAGCAAATCACAACGTATGTATCTCTTCCTGATCTAAGTTAATACGTATATCTTTCAGTTCCTTTAAAATTTGTGCAACACCGTCGTTTATAAACTTGTCAACCAATGCATTGTTTTCGGGCGTATCATTATCTTTGAACCATGTGGCTATTTCATCTCTACGTCTTTCACTAAAGGCATCTGTTTTTCCCATCAATGTTTTTAGCTCTTTAATAAGTTTTCTGGCTTGTTCCATGTATTTTCTTAAAAGTTAATCATTATATCGAATGCCTTCTATATTCATTGCATTGGATTTTTTACTACTGCAAATATACGTTTCTTAAAGTAAATCATAACAAATATACAGCGTTAATCTTTTGCACTATCCTTGATTAGTTCATCGATGAACTTTGACCTATTAGCTTGTTTGTTGAGAATCTCATAAGCCTCAAGGGAAATTTTGAAAGACACCTGTATATTTCTGCCATTGGCAGGTCGCCCGGCTCCGGGGCGACGCCCTCCACGTTGTTTTTTAACTTCTTCCATTGCTAAAACTTTTATCGTAATGATTTCTACCAGCCCATTATAGTCATCTTACCACTGCAAATATACAAACTTTTAGAGTAAGTTACAACAATTCTTTGATGTTCTTGCTCAATGTTATGTTGTTGCTTCACCATATACGATGTGTGGAATGTTTGCTTTTAGGTTGGTGAATTTCCTCGGTGTATGTATGCGCGCGTGCGTATAGGAGAACCCGTTCTCGTCCATAGCGGGATGGAGGCTCGACAATAGGAGGATTGAGGCCAGACAATACGGGGACGAAGCCCCGACCATATCCCGGGCTCGGATAGGTGCATTTCCGAATAGTTCTTTATTATGTTGGAATGTCCTGTCGTTGCTAAAAAAGTTCGAGCTGAATGCCCGGGGCTTTGGGAGGTTCGCTTTTCTTTCCGTGGAAGAGTTGGATGTTATCAAATTGCTTGTCTGTGATGGTCAGTATCCCGACTTTCCCAAACTCCGGAATAAATGACTTTACCCGTTTGAGATGAACCTCTACATTTTCTACGCTGGCACAATGGCGGATGTATATGGAAAACTGAAACATGATAAATCCATCACCCTGTAACCGTTTGCGAAATTCTGCATACTGCTTGCGGTCTTTTTTCGTTTCGGTGGGGAGGTCGAAGAAAACAAGAATCCACATGACTCTGTATTGACTGATTCGTACTTGTCGCTCCGCCATTGACTATTCAAGTTCGGGGTAAGCAATCTTTCGGGCTTCGCCGTTGAAGCATTTGGCGAGACTTGCTGTGGTTTGTCCCACGGCAATCATGAGCGGACTACGTTTGCCATCTATAATGACATCAAGCGAAGGTATTGTGAGTAAGCGTGCCTTGAACTCGCGTGTGATTTCTGAATAGTTGTAGTTCTGTTGCATGAGTTCAATGACTAACCGGTCTACAAAGGGGCGATAAGGTTCCATGATGTCGTCGGCCAGACAGTAAGCGTTGTATCGATTGTGGTGGTGTATGCCTAAGGTGGGTAGTAGTCCGCTGCCCACTAAGCCGCGTGCCACGCATGCCCGCAGAATGGCATAACCGTAGTTCAGCAGGTTGTTGGGCGGTTCGCCTTCCCGGCTGCGTACAAAATTGGGCAGCTCGGGAAAGATGTTTTTCCAGTAAAAGGCGGCAGCACGTGCCTCTATATTTTCGCTATCGCCGCTTTTGACATTGTTGGCCCATACGAGCATGTTTTTGGCCTGACGGTTCGTGTTGTAAGCAAGTACGGCTGCCTGATTGAGAATCTTCTGTCGAACGGTTTGTTGCCATAGCTGCTTTTTAAGAGGGAGCGAGGCATCAATCTGGTGACGAAACCGTTCGCTCTGCAACGTGTTGCCGCAGAGCGGGAGCATGAGGCCAACGGGCATACTCTTTTCGTCGCAGGTGATGACGGCACAATTATTTTCCAGCATGGCCTCCATGGCTCCCGTGGTTATGGTGATGCGCCTGTTGTCGAGTACCACAACGCCAATATCCTCAATGGGAATCGTCCGTTCCGTTTCTTTCTTGAACGTGTCAGAAAGATTCCCGTTCTTTTCGATATCCGGTATGCGCAGCACTAACTGGCTGTTGCGCAGACTCAGGTACATGGGATTGCCAAAGTAAAGTATCTTCTTTATCATTTAATATTCTCCGACGGCTACAATCTGCCCAATGTGGTTGATACGTACTTTTATGATATGGCGAATCTTTTCAAGGCTCTTAATTCTGATCCACGTGATATTTTGCAAACTTGTCTGTATTCCCTCTGTTGTTTCCAGATGATGGCGAAAAAAGTATTCCTTTGCTGATAATTTCTGTACACGGAATAAATGCGGACTAATTATCGCATAGTTTTCCGGATTGGTTAGGTCTACTTCTGCCGGATTGAAAGTTTGGTCCGGGAAAATAAAGTATTCATTTCGTTTCATCGTGAAGCGGAATTCCCATCCCAATTCGGCATTGTAGTTGCGATCTATGACGGGCAGACCTTGAGTGATGCGTGTCATGGCTTCGTAGTATGAGATGATGTGTCCTTGCATTTTCCCATCGGCATCCTCGAAGATAGCTACATGATGATTGTTACCCGTCTGCACAAAGTCTGCGGGAATGGGGTGTCCCTCGCTGTCAAGAATGACCTTGCCTTGTTGGTCTCGCTTCTCATGAATGGCTTCGGGAGCGGACAGACCGGCATCAATGGTTACACATTTGATGGCAATACCTCGTTCTTTGTTGAGCCAGATAGGATTCTCTTCAAGATTGGAAAATGCCTTGCCGGCATCGCCGTCATATTCAGCCAATCGTTTTTCCAGTATTTTCCGGATATTCGGGTCTACAACCTTTTCGATAACAATGTCCTTGCTAATGGGTTTTCGTATCGTGAAAAGCTTTACTAAAGATACGCATTTCACTTTGGTGGGTACGCTTCTGCTATGCTCTGCATTGAGCCAGATGGGATTCTTCTCTAATGAGTTTTTCCCCGTAAATGCTTTCTTTGCGTCGCCACCATATTCTGCCAGTCGTTTGGTTAGTGCTTCCCGTTGTTCCTTGTTTGCTACGGTTCTGATTTTTGCTTCATCGAATGCAGAACCGACTTTTTCGAGAGTAGTCTCATATCTGTGTCGGCATCCATAGACTGTCTCCTTATGGAGTTGGGTACGTGGGGTGAGTTGAACCTTTCGGATTGTCCCGTCTTTCACTGTCTTAGACTTGCTGCGATTGACATTCTGCGTGGCCACTTTCGTTTTCGATTTTGTGGATACGAGAATCTCTTCGAGGTGGCGTTTGGCTTCTTCCCGCATGTTCTCTATGGGCGATTTGAAACGTATATTGCTGTTGTGGTCGCGTTCCGTCTCTTTTTTCTCGATGGCATAAACGTCGCTCGTAATGTCACGACGTGCGTTCAAATTGTTGAGGTATTGTATGATGCTATGTTTGGTGAAGGCAATCGCCAGAGCATCCATGGCGTGGTGGCGATGATCGTTACGTTTGCTCCAGTCTTTGATACGGCGAACGGTATTTCCGTTTTTGTCTTTCCATGATTCGGTTTCTCCTACGGCATCGTATTTTTCCCAATTCAGTTGCTGCATGACATCGGTAAGGCCCCAGTCTCTGCGCAGGCGTTCGGTGATGGTTCCGGTTGTGGGGGTGACAACTCGAACGATGTCTTCGAGAATTTCACGGGCTTTGCGCGATATGTATTGCGTGTCGCTGAGGTCGCGGTTGATAAAACCACCCGTGATGTCGGCAGCCGTTTTCATCAGGTTGTCGTACTTCTTTTTGCTGATGCTGTTGCTCTCAAAAAGGTCTTTGATGCGCTTCTTGTATTCCTCCGCTTTTTCCTCTCCGTATTCCGTTTTTACAAAATCAAGTGCCGTCTTGTCGCCTTTCTTCAGGTTTACGGTTCTTAGTTCCAATGTCTTGTTGGAGAATGAATCGTCAAACGCACTGGCTTTAGGAATAATATGTTCAATGTCGAAGTCGTTGGAGAACAGATCTTCCTTCTGAATGTAGGTGTTGGAATACAGGGTCTTGAATCCGTTATTCTTTAGTTCGAGATAAAGCTTGTAGCGGATAAGATCATTGCGGCTGGGGTGGGGAATGCCGAACTCCTCTTGCAGTATCTTGCGATACGTTTCATTTTCCCTCTTGGCCTTATTGATTTCGTTGGTGCTCTTCTCACGCTCTTTGGCGTTTTTCTTTAGGTCACGGGCGAGTTCGATGCGTATCTCGTCAAGTGGCCCGTAAGTTGCTATCACCGCATTGACAACGTTTACCATCTGATTGAGAATCTTCTCGACCACCGGGTTCCGCAGGCTGTTGCGCGGCAGCAGTTCAAGGCTCGGTTTAAGTTCCTTTTCTTCAATCTCCTGCTTGGTAAGTGAGCGGGCCGAATGGCGATAACCGGCCTGCTCGCAGGCCTGACTGTAATCGTAGCCCTCGTGCATAAAGGGGAGCAGGTTGCTGATGGCTTTTGCGCTGATATTGCCGTAGTCGGGAGAGAAAGAGATGGCGGCAATCTCTTTGGCGTAATCCTCGTTATCGAAATGGAATATGTTGTGTATCTTGCTTACTAATTGGGTATTGCCGGTGGCGGAATTATCGCCTTCGTAGGAATACAGCAGATGCCACAGCCGATAGTAAGGCTGGCGTTCCAACTCTTTGCCTTTTACAGTCGCATCGAAATGCAACGGTTCGGTGTTGAAGCCTAACGAGCGGAATACATTTTCTACAATGTCAAGTACTTCATCCGTGTACATCTTGCTGAAATCATATTCGCCATGCCCTGACATTTCGATGATTTTCTGGTAGGCACGAAACAGTGCAGCCTGTGTGGTGTCTCCGTCCAGTTCTTTGAAATTAAGGTCGATACCCCTCGGAGCCTTACCGTTGAATAAAATTTTCAGGGCTTGGGTCTTGGAGAGTTTCTCGTGTATGCTTAGCTCATGTGCCAGAAGTTGTTTTTCATCTAATTCAAGGTTACGACTCAAGGAGGCGCTGCTGTCGATGAGGCGAAGGTCGTTCAACCGTTGCCAGATGCGGAAGTTTTGGAACGAGGGTGACGATTTGGGACAAACCTTGCTGCCAATCGTGATGGTCTTAGGTTTACCATCAACGAGGGTGTCCATCTTCTTCTGTTCCAATTCGCAAATCTTCACAAGTCCTTTTTGGCTGCGCAACGGGCGTTGGTAAAAGATGGTGATATTGCCGATGTCGTGTTTGAGCTCACGGGTGAGTTCCGGATGGAATTGGGCCTGCGTTGTCCATATCTGCTCGAACTCGTCAAGATAGTCCTTACGATAGAAGACCATGTTACGCAGACTGGCATTGGGATTACTCTCCAGTACGGCCATCATGTATTGTCCTACGGTCTGTTTCCGGAAGTAAAGTTCTTTACTGCGGTCACTGATTTTGCCTAAATAACCGCTTGTATCGTTTATTTGTCCGTTGAGGTCGGACATAACTGCCGAAATGTTTTCGAGGGATAGTTGCTGTGTCAGTCCCTCGACGCGCCACTGAAGCAACTGCGCACGGGCATTGTCGCGTTTGAGAGTCGGAGAGTATATTTGGTAAGATTTGATAAAAAGGTTGTTGGTCGCTGTTTTGCTCTTACCTTGCAGCTTCTCCCGGAAATCGTCAGTAAGTATATCGGGATAGAAAGCCTTCTGCGTTTTCCATATCTGTTCAAGTTCAGCCTGCAGGTCGGAGCGATAGTAGTCGGGAAGATATTTTTGGCCTTGGTTGATTAGGGACAGCGAGTATTGGCCCGGTGTCAGTCCTTCCTCATAAAGTTTTTTGGCGACTTCCATGCCATCCACCAGCGTGCCTTCATCTTTGTCTTTGGCTTTGCGATTACTCTTGTAGCCGCGCTTCTTATTTATTATTAAAAGGACACGCGCAAGTTCTTCCAAAGTAATTTCCTCGTTAGCGGCTTTTGCACGCAGGCGATAGGTCTCGAAAGTGGTTCGGTTGCCGTTCTCGTACAGGAGGGAATCATCCGTAATTATTTCACCCTCTTTGAGTTTCCGTATGAGTTCGGCGCGTCGCTGTTTGTAGCGTTGGAGGTTCCGGCGCATTCCGCGTTTCAATGTGCGGTCGGCATTCGTCGTTATAGATTTTCCTTTCTCAAAGTTGGTTTGTTCATCACTCGTTAATGGATTCACCCTGACTCCTAATTTAACGATGGATGATTTTTCGTTGCTGTTCTCTGCTTCGTTCACCAAAGCCCAACCGATGCTGCTGACTCCTAAATCGAGCCCTAAAATACGTTTCATGGTCTAATTTTAAGCGTTTTCCGGTCAAATTTAGTAAAATACGATAAGTTTTACAAGAATATCTTGTTTTATTTTGATATTCTCCTTAACTTTGCCGTACTAATTTTAAGCAAATCACAATAAGGATTATTCCGTTGTGAAAACATTAGGTTCTGCCCTCGTCCTTCAACGGGGGCATTTTTATTGTGCGGAATCCATATAGTCCCGTCTTGTAGTTCTTACGTTTGCTTCTTCGCTGTTTCGTTATTGGCAGGCTCGTGTACCGGGGTAGATGAGTTTATTCGGAGGTGAGCGGTTAATTATTCAGAGGCGACCGAATAATTAACCGGTCGCCTCTGAATAATAAAGTCCTCCTATGGACGGTAATCTGTTTACCGTTCAAAAACTATTTGACTTCGTAGCCTATGCTTTCAATCGCTTGACGGACTACCTCCTTGTCAAACACTCCTTTCACGGTCGCACTCTTTTTGTCGAGACTTACGTTCACATCTTCGACTCCTTCCACACTACGTATGGCGCGTTCCACGTTGGCGGAGCAGTGAGAACAGTGCATACCCTGAATGCTGTACTCACATACGGGGCTTGAACTTTGAGGGGCTTCTTCTTCCTCTGTATGGTGGTGATGAGACAGAAGAGCATGGGCCAACAGCAGGAAGAGAAGAATGGCGGAAGCGATGGAGAACCATCCGGTGTGCGTTTCGTTGCAGCACGTGTCTTGCATCGTCAAGGAAGAAGTAAACCATTCGGTGGGCAGCAGATAGTCGATGCCCAGACCAAACAATATGGCTCCGCCTACAATCGCCGAGAGGTAGAGTAGGAGCGTGCGGCGTCCCATGACTTTATTGATAACCAGCAGACTGGCTACGTTGCAGGCGGGGCCGGCCATCAGCAGGACAAGGGCCGCACCGGGTGTCAGTCCTTTCATCATAAGGGCCACAGCAATGGGGATGCTGCCGGTGGCGCAGACGTACATGGGGATGCTGATGGAGAGCACGAGCAGGATGCTGAGCAGTGAGTTGTCTTTGAAGACAGAGAACCACTGGTCCGGGATGACGGCGGTAATCACTCCGGCCACGATGAGGCCCATGATCAGCCACTTTCCGATGTCGGCCATCATTTCTACAAAGCCGTATCTGATTGCATTTGGCAGGCGGCGGAGAGCGTTGGAGACATGAGTAGAGGAATTTTCCTTCTCTTCCGCTATTCCTTTCAGGTTCGTTCCGCCTCTTTTCTCTTCTTCACTTTCATGTTCAAATGCGTTCACCAATGTTCCGCCGAAGATTGCCGTCAGGAAAGCCGCGATGGGGCGGATGATGGTAAAAGGCAGTCCCATGAGTGAGAACGTCGCGATAATGCTGTCCACACCTGTTTGCGGAGTGGCGATGAGAAACGAAACTGTTGCTCCGCGACTTCCACCCTCGCGGCGCAGACCCATAGCAGTGGGTAAGACACCGCAGGAGCACAATGGTAATGGCACACCGAACAGAGCGGCCAGCAGGACGCTGCGGAAGTTGGATTTGCCAAGATAGTTGGCGTACACTTTTCGGGGGATGTACTCGTGCATTAACCCGGCAAGCAGAAAGCCGAGCAACAGATAAGGAGCCATTTCTGTGGTCATCCTCCAGATGTCAAAAAAAAGATTCTGTACCATATTGCAGTTCATTTATTAAATTCGCTGCAAAGGTACAGAATCTTTAGTGCAATCAAGTTGCAAAGTTGCCTTCTTCTGCTATTATTTTTCGCGTTCGATCCAAGCCAGTGTGTCGCCACGGTGAACAAACGAAGCCTTGCGTGCGGAAATGTCTACCAGACGGCCGCCGATACCGGCCTGAACGGGAACAAATTCGCCCCACGGAGCCTGAATGTAACAGAGGATGTCGCCGTCGGCATACTTCTGTCCGATGAACGGTTCCAGACAGGGAACGGCTTCCGAACCACCCTGGAACTCATAGAATACCTGACCATTGACAGGAGCCACGACGGCGTCTGCCTTGGCGTGCTTGAATGCCGACAGTTCTTCGACGCTGAGTTTGGAACCCAATGCGGCATCTTTGGCTTTCTGCAGGTCGGCCAGGAAATTCTTCTTAGCTTGTCCGCTACGATAGTTTCGGTACTGTTCGGGGTGCATGGCCAGTTCAAACAGTTCTTCGTCGTCCTGTCCATAGTCCCAACCGTTGTTGTCCATCTCCTTGCGGAACTGGTCAAGCGCGTTGGGATAGAGCGTATGCGGGTCGGTGTCGGTAAACTCCTTGCCCTTCTCTTTGGCCAGTTCTATCAATTCGGGAGCGATGGGGCCGGGTATCTTTCCGCTCTTTCCAAGAATCATTCCCCACATGGCATCGTCCATCATCACGAAGCGTCCCTTGCCCTGAGCCATGGTCAGAAGGTTCATCAGGGCAATGTTCTTTGTGTACTGGCTGAACGGCGTTACCAATGGAGGATAGCCCAACATCGGCCATACGTGTTCAACTTCATTGAAGAGTGCCACAAGCAGGTTGTCGGTGGTCAGTTCCGGCTCACCTTTCTGCTTGCGGATGTTGTTGATGGCGCTCTGTATGCCGCCCAAGTCAGCCATCATGGAACCCATCATACCGCCGGGCAGTCCGCAGCCGAGCAGCAGGCTGGACATGTGCTTGTTGGATGGGTCAATGAAGTAACCGAGCCAGTCGTCGATGAACTCCTGAGTGAGCGAACGTGCTCTCATGTAGGCATCCATGTTAATCTCGGGTACATCAAAACCCTCATTCTTCAGCATCGACTGTACGGAGATTACATCGGGATGTACCTTACCCCACGACAGCGGTTCTATGGCCGTATCAATGATGTCGGCACCGTTGTTGCAGACCTCCAGAATGCTGGCCATGGACAGGCCGGGGCCTGAATGTCCGTGGTATTGTATGATGATGTCGGGGTGATTCTTCTTAATCATGGCCGTCAGTTTGCCCAACATGGCCGGTTGGCCGATGCCGGCCATGTCTTTCAGACAGATTTCGGGAGCACCGGCCTCGATGAGTTGGTCGGCAATGTTGCTGTAATACTCAGCCGTATGGATGGGCGAGTTGGTTATGCAAAGCGAAGCCTGCGGAATCATTCCCCCCTCCTTGGCATACTTGATGCTGGGGATGATGTTGCGTACATCGTTCAGTCCGCAGAAGATTCGGGTAATGTCAGTGCCTTGTTTCTTCTTCACCTTGTACATCAACTGGCGCACGTCGTCGGGTACGGGATACATACGCAAGGCGTTCAGGCCGCGGTCGAGCATGTGTGTCTTGATGCCAACCTCATTGAACGGTTTGCAGAACGTGCGTACAGCCTCGTTCGGATTCTCTCCTGCCAGCAGGTTCACCTGCTCGAAAGCTCCTCCGTTGGTTTCCACCCGGTCGAAACATCCCATGTCGATGATAACAGGAGCAATGCGTGCCAACTGGTCTTTGCGAGGTTGGAATTTTCCGGAACTCTGCCACATGTCTCGGTAAAGGAGACTGAATCTAACTTTGTGTTTCATAATGTATCCTCCTAAATATTGTTTTCAAGTTTAATTTCTACTCCGGCACCGTCGCATTGCAGGCCCGTGATGGGCGGGGTAAGTTTGGTCAGCCGGACGGTTACACCGGTGAGGGTGGGGAAGCGGTTCAGCAGATGTCGGGCGATGCGGCCTGCCGCGTGCTCCAGCAGCCGGGCGGGGATGGCCATCTCTGCCTTGACGATGTCTGCCATGTCGGCATAATTGACCGTGTCGCGCAGCTCATCGGAATCTATAGCTTCGTTCGCATTCGTCTCCGCTTCCACGCTCACGAGGAACTGAGCCCCTACGATCTGTTCCTGAGGCATGACACCGTGTTGTGCTCGGAGTTGTATGTTATTCAGAAATATCTTCATTCTCTTCGTTTCCGGGGATGTATTTCTTCAGGGCACGGACTACGCCGGCTTTCCACGTATTGATGGTTTCTCCCTCAAGCGAGAGACTTCCCACCAGTTTCACCACATGTTCGATGGGCATACGGTATCTCAGCATACCGGAAATCAACTTGGCATAATTCCAGAACTCTTGGTTGAACTTCTCGTTCAGGCCCTCGACGGTGATTTTGTATCCCCGTTTGTTCTGAAACTGAAAGTCGTAGCGTTTCCCTGTCGGGGTGATGATTTTGATGATGCGCCCTCGGCTGACGCTTTTGGGAATCATGATGCCCTCGTCGTCATCCATCAGTCCTGTAAATATCTCGTAAGGCTGTCCGTCAAGTAACCCTACGAAAGCCACCCAACGATCCTTGTTGTTCTGAAACCGCACGATGTCGCATTCCAATATGTCGGGACGTTTCTCCATCACCGGCGGTTGTCTCGTTTCAGAAAGCTGTTGCTCCATGATTCAGCAGATATATGGTGCAAATGTAGAAAAAAAAATGTACTTTTGCAAACGTAACATAAATAAAAGGAAAATGAAAGATTCGATTATGTTCCGTCGCACTGTCCGCAAATACAAAAAAGAGGACGTTAGCGATGCCTTGCTCGACAGTCTGCTGGAAGCGGCCGCACGGACGCAGACGATGGGAAATTTACAGTTGTACAGTGTGGTAAAGACACGGGATGAGGAGATGAAGCGACGCCTTGCTCCGGCTCACTTCGGGCAGCCGATGGTGACGGAGGCTCCGGTTGTGCTGACCATCTGCGCCGATTTCAACCGCACGAGTCAGTGGTGCCGCTGTCGCAATGCCGAACCGGGTTATGACAATCTATTAAGTTTCATCAATGCCGCCACTGATGCTTTGCTCTACACGCAGACTTTTTGCAATCTGGCCGAGGAGGCCGGACTGGGCTTGTGCTATTTAGGAACGACGGTGTATCAGCCGCAGCAAATCATCGACCTGTTGCAACTGCCTCAGTTGGTGATGCCTGTGGCTACGCTCACGGTGGGCTGGCCCGACGAAACGCCGGCACTGACCGACCGTTTGCCCCTGGCCTCGTTCGTTCATGCGGAGACGTATGCCGATTACACGCCGGCTGACATTGACCGCTATTACACTCCGAAAGAGAGCCTGCCGGAAAACCAGCATTTCGTGGAGATAAACCATAAACAGACGTTGGCTCAGGTCTTTGCCGAGATTCGTTACACGAAGAAAGACAATGAACTTCTTTCGGAAGGCCTGTTGGAGGCACTGAAGAAACAAGGCTTTTTACGGGAATGATAAAAGAACAGAAAGGGGAGGGATTTATTTCCTCCCTTTTAGTTTTGTCTCCAAGTCCGCAACTTTCTTTGCGAAATCTTTATTGGTAGCCATGTGGTCGCGTACTTGCGCTATGGCATGGAGCACGGTGGCATGATTGCGCCCGCCGATGAGCAGTCCAATGCGGCTGGCCGTCAGTTTGGTGTATTTTTGTGCCAGGAACATAACAATCTGTCGCACTGCGACAATGTTAGCCTTCCTGCTTTTGGAGAATAGCTCGTCCTGCGTTATGCTTCCGGACTGGCAGCATACGTCAATGATTTCCTCCAACGTTATCGTGCGGCTCTGGAACTTCACGGTGCGCTGCACCACCTGTTCGGCCATGTCGATGTCAATATTTCTGTTGTACACGACGGAGTAGGCCATAAGCGAGTTTACGATACCTTCCAAGTCACGCACACTGTCGTTTACGTTAGAGGCAATGTAATCTATCACATCCCCCGGAATCTCCAGACCGTCGTGATGGATTTTGTTTATCAGAATCTTTCGGCACAGCTCCTCGTTGGGCTTCTCCAGTTCGGCCATCAGTCCCCATTTGAAGCGTGTCAGCAGGCGTTCCTCCATGCCCTGCATCGAGGCCGGGGTGCGGTCGGCGGTCAGGATAATCTGTTTGCCGTTCATCTTCAGGTGATTGAAGATGTGGAAAAAAGCCAATTGCGTTTTGGTCTGTCCGGCCAGTTCCTGCACGTCGTCGATGATGAGCGTGTCAATGGTCTGGTAGAACTGTATGAAGTCGTTGAACGTATTGTTGCGTATGCTGTCGGTGTATTGCACCGTAAACTGGTGTGCCCCGACGTACAGCACCCGGCGGTTAGGATATTTCTCTTTGAGCGCCGTACCTATGGCACTTATCAGGTGGGTTTTCCCCACACCGGACGTACCGTATATGAACAGCGGGTTGAATGTCGTCTGTTTGGGATTCTCGGCAATACTCAGTCCCACGCTTCTGGGCAGTTTGTTGCTTGCCCCTTCGATAAAGTTCTCGAAGCGATACTCCGTGTTCAACTGCGAATCGAGCACGTCGGGTTGACTTTTGGGGGTATTCGGCTTGAATGTCTTGTCTCTGCCGAGGCGGTCTTTGGTTACGGCTGTGGAGGAACCCTCCACAACGGTTGCGATGTCGTTGGTGCTGTCGGTCTGTATGCGGTAGCTGATGTGTACGTCCTTGCCGAATCCCCGCCATACGACATTATACATCAGCCGTTTGAATTGTCCGTCCAGAATCTCGAAAAAGTAGTTCGAGGGTACGCTCAGCAGCAACTCTTTGCTTTCCTTGTTGAAAACAATGAACTCAATGGGGCGGAACCAAGAGTTGTACTCCTGTTCCTTGACGTTGCACTTGATAATCTCAAGGCACCGTGCCCACAGTTCCGTATGCTTGTTTTCAGCCGCCATACTTCCGTTTACTTCTTGCGTCCGATGAGTGAAAAGTGGACGTAGCGGTGCGGATTCTCTTTCAGGTCTTCCAGCAGATTGGTGGCACTGTTTACGGTTGTGTTGAGGTTACCGTACAGCGCGGTATCGTTGAGCAGCAGGCCCAGACTGTTGTCCGTAGTGTTCAGTTTCAGAGAAGCCTGCTGTACGTTGTCCAGAGTCGTGTTCACCTTGTCCATGGTCGCCTGCAAGTCGATGCCGTTCAGTTTGTCTGTCAGGGCTACAGCATTCTCTCCGGCTTTGTTGAACGTGGCAGTCATCTGCGACACGTTCTTGCTGAGCAACACGTTGAGCTGCTTCGAACTCTCATTCAAGTTCTCTGTGATGAGTTCGGCATTCTGCAACATCAGCGGGAGATTGGGATTGCTAGCCAGTGCGTTGAGCGTCAGGATGAGTGAATCTACGTGTGCCAGCACCTGCTCCACCTTGGGCATCATGTCGCTAGCCGAAGCCATCAGACCGTTGCCCGCCGTTCCCGGAATGGTGTCCCCCGGCATGTAGCGGTCGGCAGGATTGGCCCCCATGGTAAGGTTCAGCGTGCAGCCGCCCAACATGGCCTCGTCCAGTACGGCAAGCGTGCCGTGTGGGATTTTCACTTTGGGGTCTACGCTGATGGCCACCACCACGTTGCCGGGATTGTCATAGTCGTAGATGACATCGCTCACGATACCGATGTTGAAACCGTCGGCATACACGGTGCTGCTTCTCGACAGTGCCTTGGCATCCCGGAATGTGATGTAGTACGTGTCGTTCATGTTGAACACCTTCATCCCTTTCAGGAACTTTATACCGAAGAAGAGCATCACTAATGCCACAATGCCTGTCAGGCCGATTTTTATTTCACGTCTCATCCCGCGTAAGATTAAGGTTATTATTAGGGTTATTTCCGGCTTTGCTTGTAAGCCTTGAAAGCGTTGAAGATGGCGCGACTCATTTTGGCGACGCCGTCCTGCGAGGCGAGGAAACGCTCCTCGGCCCGGTTGTTGATGTAGCCCAGTTCCACGAGGACGCTGGGCATCGATGTATTGCGCAGTACAAGGAAACCTGCCTGATAAACGCCCTTGTTCACACGTCCGGCGTGTGAGGCGAACTGTTGCTGAACGAGGCCGGCGAATTTCACGCTCTGCTGCATGTGCGTGTCCTGCATCAGTTCAAATATAATGTAGCTTTCGCTCGATTTCGGGTCGAAACCCTCGTATCGCTCCTCGTAGTTAGCCTCCAGCGTGATGACGGAGTTCTCGCGTTTGGCCACCGCCAGATTGTCGGCTGCCCGGTGCATACCCAGCGTGTAGGTTTCGGTGCCGCATACCTGCGTGCCTTTCAGTCCGGCCGCCGTGCTGTTGGTGTGGATGGAGATGAACAGATCGGCCTTGTTACGATTGGCGATGCACGCCCGTTCGTCCAGTTCCACGAACGTGTCCGTCTTGCGGGTGTATATCACCTTCACGTCGGGAATGTTCTGTTCTACCAGCCGGCCGAAAGCCAGTGCTACGGCCAGATTGATGTTCTTCTCCTTGGTGGTGAAGCCCAATGCGCCGGCATCCTTGCCGCCATGTCCCGCGTCTATGACCAACGTATAGGCCTGTGCCTTGGATGAAAGCAACAGACTTATTGTCAGAAGAATGAAGAATCGCAGGTGTCTCATAGGCGCAATATTCGCTGCAAAAATAGGGAAAAAAAACGAAAGGGCAAAGCGATGCTCTCAATACTTTTTTGCTTGTCGATGTTTTTCGCTATCCGGAACGTTGCCGCGTCTCGTGCCTCCTGCGGGGAGACTTTCGGCGAGTCCTTCCGAGGACGCGTTCCGGTCGCGCTATTGTCGGAGGCTCGTCCATACTATTGTCGAGGCTCCGTCCCCGTATGGACTCGCGCGGGTCGTCCCAACGTGTGCGTATGTGTGCGTATGCGTGTATTCCTTATATAATTAAAAATAGTTGCACGCGATTAAATCTTTTTTGCTACTTTCGGGTCTTTATAGCAGATGCATCTGTAAAAGTCAATTAAAAAGAGAATGAAACATGGACAAAGAGAATGACATTGTCTTACGGGAACTCGCCGACGTGCTGAAGGCCGAGCGGAAAAATCTGCTGCGGTATGCCGCCTGTCGGCTCGGCAGCCGGGAGGACGCGGAGGATGCCTTGCAGGATGTTTTTCTGCGGCTCCATACGCGCCTTTCCGCCCCGGACGGTCTGCAGATACGGGATTTGCGGAGCTATCTCTTCCGCACCCTGTCGAACGTCTGCGCAAAAGGGCAGTCGCACGCTGGGCGTATGCCGACCGTTCCGCTGAACCCGACGATGAGGCTGGCGGATGTGCCCTCAAACAACAGTGCCGAGGCCGACTGCGTGCGCATAGCCCGCTTGCTGGCGGAGATTCCCGAAGAGCAGTCCGAAGTCATCCGTCTCCGGATATATGCGGACAACAGCTTTGCCGAAGTGGCCGAGATTCTCGCCCTGCCGCTCCCGACGGTGAAGTCGCGCTTCCGCTCCGGATTAGAGAAAATCCGTAGGGCAATGTATCGGAAACCTTAAAAACAGTATCAACCTTTAGAAAAAAATGATTATGGATTGCAACACATTCAAGAATAAGGTCGCTGACCTTTTTGACAAGTCTGTAGACATGCAGACACAGGCCGAATGCAACAGCCACATGACCGGTTGCCCCGAGTGTAAGGCCTACTACGACGAACTGCGCGAGACCTTCGCCCTGCTTCAGTTGCGGGAAACGCCGGCGGCCGACCGCATCGACCGACAGCCCCGCCGTCCTGCGCTTTGGCGTCCCGTAGCCGCCGCAGCCGTTTTCCTGCTGGGCTTCGTTCTGGGCTGGAGCCATCTGTTCTCGACCCCCGCCGTGGCGGAAAGCGTCCGGACGGTCTGCTTTGACCAGGGCATCCGGAGTGTGCGGAACGTTGGCAGTTTCCGGATGGACGCCTACATCCGCACCGCACCGCAGGAGAATATGGCCTATCTCGACCCGGCTCTGCCGTTCGTGAAGACCGACATCCGGATGCTGAAACAGAACGATTCCGTCTTCTTCCGGGTGGAGAAAGAGGGCGGGCGCACCGTTGTTTCGGACGGCGACGCACAATACATGTGGATTCCCGAAATGGTGTATTACAAAGGAAGCCTGTTCGTTAATTTTCTGGAGAATTTCAGCAACCTGATATTCCCGGAGCAACTGCTGGCCATGCAGAAGTCGGCCGTCGAACTGTCGGAGGAGAATAAGGTTACACGCTTCGAGACCGACTCTACCGTGGTGCTGACATTCGAGGGTAAGGAGAAAAGTCGGAATCTGCAGGAACTGCTGACGGCGGGCCGTCTGTCGGATTGCCGTGTCATTGCGGAGAACACGTTTTCTAAGAACGACGGCCTGCTGCGCTCCGTGAAACTCTGGATTGTTGCGGAGGGCCGGAAGACCTTGATGCTCCGCATCGACAACATACGCTACAACGTGATGCAGAGCAAGAGCGACATCGTGCGGCTGCCCGACGTTCCCGCAACCGAATGGGTGGATGTGGAACATCAGGAGACCGTGAGCGGCAAGCGACTTGCCCGCCTGCAACGCGAAACCGCACAGCAGGCCGCCGAAAGGATTCTCCGTGCGCTCATCTCCGGAAATCAAACACTTGCCGCAGAGGCTCTTGTTAATTACAAATCTGTCTTTGTCACACTGTCCCAAGGGATGAAGGGCTGTCGTGTCTCGGACTTTGAAGTCAGGGAAGACACGGCATCGTACCGGGGCGTCTATGTCTTCTATATCCTGACTACTCCGGAGGGAGAAAAGCAGCAACGCCACCTCTCCCTGACAAACGATAACGAGCAACACATTTGGGTGCTCGACGGCGGGTTGTAAACCTTGATGTATATGCAGTTTTGAAAGATGCCCGTCTTGCGCCGATAAGACGGGCATCTTTTATATGTAAGACGGGCGTCTTATAGCAACAAGACGCCCGTCTTGTTTTTATAGCTTGCGCGCGCCGGATAAACCGCGTCTGCGGGGGAAGGCTCCGGGGACTTGGAGAAATTCCCGGATTCGCCGTTTGGAAAATATTTGCATGGGTGAAAAAAAAACGTTATCTTTGTAGGCATGCAAACTGAAAACTTCAAAGAAACAGTGCTTTTGGTGGACGCCGACTATGCCGACGGCGTGGCGTTCGACCTGACGGTGAACTTCGAGCGAATGCTGATGCGGAGAGTCCGCAGTGCCGATTTGGCGCAGTGGCTTGTCTGTATGGCGTTGGACGGCGGTTTGTCGGAGGGGGAGAATGAGGTGCAGGCCGTGTTCCTGCACACGAAGCCCCGGATGCAGAACTTCGTGCCGGGCGATTTGGCCGGGGACATCGACGGAAAGGCTTTCCGCGACGAGCGGTTGGGAGAGTTCCTGATGAGTGCCGTCCGCGACGAGCGGCTGACGGGGGAGTGCCTGTTTACGGAGTGTGCGCAGGCCCTGCTGGGCAGCAGTTCGGTGAAGCGCATCCTCCTCGTACCCGATATGGAACGCTACGGGGCGGAGCTGAAACGTCTCCTCGCACAGTACCGTGATAAGGAGGTGACGCTGCTTGCCATGCAGCCGGAAGCGGGCCGGGGATTCCGGTCGGAAATCCTTGGCTACAGCCTCATGCAGGCACTGGGGATAAGAGGGGAAGAGATAGAGCGGATGAGGACACGGTGAGAGTAACGAAATATAATAATATAGTATAAATATATGGGAAAAGTATTGATTATCGGTGCCGGAGGTGTGGCCACGGTTGCCGCGCATAAGGTTTGTCAGAAACCGGATGTGTTCACGGAAGTGATGATTGCCAGCCGAACGAAGGCGAAGTGCGACAAGTTGGCGGAGGTGCTCAACAAGAAATATGGTGCGCACGTCACGACGGCACAGGTGGATGCCGACAAGGTTCCCGAACTGGTGGAACTGTTTTCGGCCTACAAGCCCGACATTGTCATGAATCTGGCTCTGCCGTATCAGGATCTCACCATCATGGAGGCCTGTCTGCAGGCAGGTTGCAACTATCTGGACACGGCCAACTACGAGCCGAAGGACGAAGCGCACTTCGAGTATTCCTGGCAGTGGGCTTACCGCGAGCGTTTCGAGAAAGCCGGACTTACGGCCATTCTCGGTTGCGGTTTCGACCCCGGAGTGACCAGTATCTACACGGCCTATGCGGCCAAGCACTACTTCGACGAGATTCACTATCTCGACATTGTCGATTGCAACGCCGGTAACCATCACAAGGCTTTCGCCACCAATTTCAACCCCGAAATCAACATCCGCGAGATTACCCAGAAGGGACTCTACTGGGAGAATGGCAAGTGGGTGGAGACGGAGCCTATGGAGATACATCAGACGCTCTACTATCCCAATATCGGGCCGAAGGAGAGCTATCTGCTTCACCACGAGGAGATAGAATCGCTGGTTATCAATTTCCCGACCATCCGCCGCGCCCGCTTCTGGATGACGTTCGGCCAGCAGTACCTTAATTATCTGGATGTGATTCAGAACATCGGCATGGCCCGCATTGACGAGGTAGAATACCGGGCACCGAAAGCTGACGGCAGCGGCGAAGAGGTGGTGAAGATTGTGCCCTTGCAGTTCCTGAAAGCTGTACTGCCCAATCCGCAGGATTTGGGCGAGAACTACGACGGAGAGACCTCCATCGGTTGTCGCATCCGCGGTATAAAGGACGGAGAGGAGCGCACATACTACGTCTATAACAACTGCTCTCATCAGGCGGCCTACGAGGAGACGGGAATGCAGGGTGTCTCGTACACTACGGGCGTTCCGGCTATGATAGGCACGATGCTTTTCCTGCAAGGGAAGTGGAAGAACCCCGGCGTACGCAATGTGGAGGAGTTCGACCCCGATCCTTTCATGGAGTGTCTCAATCAGGACGGACTGCCCTGGCACGAGATGTTCAACGTGGACTTGGAGTTCGATTGATGGAATGAAGACAGAGTAACGGAAGCTGAAGACAAAACAGAGCATTATGGCAAGTAATATAGAACAGATGGCAGCAGCGACTGCCAACAGCGAGAAACTGAAAGCCTTGCAGGCCGCCATGTCGAAAATCGAAAAGGATTTCGGCAAGGGCAGTATCATGAAACTGGGTGACGAGCGCATTGAGGACGTGGAGGTTATCCCTACGGGTAGCATTGCCTTGGACGCCGCACTGGGTGTGGGCGGTTACCCCAAAGGCCGTATCATCGAAATCTACGGCCCGGAAAGTTCGGGTAAGACCACCCTGGCCATACACGCGATAGCCGAAGCACAGAAGCAGGGGGGCATTGCAGCCTTCATCGACGCGGAGCACGCTTTCGACCGCTTCTATGCCAAGAAACTGGGCGTGGACGTGGATAATCTGCTCATTTCGCAGCCCGACAACGGTGAGCAGGCACTGGAGATTGCCGACCAACTGATTCGTTCGTCGGCCATCGACATCATTGTTATCGACTCCGTAGCAGCACTTACGCCCAAGGCCGAAATCGAGGGCGACATGGGCGACAATAAGGTGGGCCTGCAGGCTCGCCTTATGAGTCAGGCCCTGCGCAAACTCACGGCTACGGTCAGCAAGACGAAGACAACCTGCATCTTCATTAACCAGTTGCGCGAGAAAATCGGTGTCATGTTCGGTAATCCCGAGACGACGACGGGAGGTAATGCACTGAAATTCTATGCCTCTGTGCGCATCGACATCCGCAAGAGCACGGCCATCAAGGACGGCGACAATGTTGTCGGTAACTTGGTGAAAGTGAAGATTGTCAAGAACAAAGTGGCTCCTCCTTTCCGCAAAGCCGAATTTGAAATTATGTTCGGCGAGGGCATTAGCCGCGTGGGCGAGATTGTGGACTTGGGCGTTGAGCTTGGTATTCTGAAGAAGAGCGGTTCGTGGTTCAGTTACGACGACAGCCGTCTGGCGCAGGGGCGCGATGCCGTGAAGTCCATCCTGAGGGACAATCCGGAACTGGCAGAGGAAATCTCTACGAAGATATTCAATGCTATCTCCCAAAATTCCGGAAACGCACTGGAGCAGGCGGAAGAATAAGAGACAACCGAATCGCTCCCTTGGAGCCAACGAGTTAGTTAGAAACGTTATGAAGCAGAAGCTCTTCTTGTCTTTAATAATGGCTTTTGCGCTGGGGCTACCTGTAAATGCGCAGGCAGACATACCCCAGCCAAGGGATGGTATTTCGCACGCCGTGCCTGTTGATTTGTTTGAAGTTGATGACAAATTAGTGCAATTACCCTCATACGCCAATGGGAAACAAGATGCTGAAACATCGGAATCATGTCGCAAATCAAAAAAAGTTGCCGCTGTAAATCTGGTAGGTTTCAAGGCTGTGACAGATGATTATGGTCAGTTGAGAGCCATTTTGGAAGCCCATAAAGGCAGTGAAATAGATTCCCTTGTAGTTGTGGGACCAATGAACAAGGAGGACTTCAAGGCTATCTGGGACTGTGCGGTATACGGCAATATGCAAGTGCTGAATCTTGAGAATGCAGCAATGGAGAACAATGCTATTCCGGATTATGCCTTGTACGACCCCATACAGTTCGAGAATGGCTTTTGGCTTAAAATAAGACGTATCATTCTACCGGAAGGTGTTGTAAGCATCGGGAAGGCGGCATTCCCATTCATGGGTGTGGAAGAAATAAACATCCCTTCAACTGTGAGAGAAATTGGCTCTACAGCTTTCGGATATGACAGATGGCTCAACTGCGAATTAGTAATTCCGGAGGGAGTTGAGGAGATAAAGTATCAGACATTCAACGAATGCAATCGCTTGACTATAGCTCCAAGGTTGCCTAAGTCATTGAAAAAAATAGGCGAGCATGCTTTCTCTATGACACGATTCGACAATCTTGTGTTTCCTGAGGGTCTCGAAGAAATAGGCCAAGGTGCATTTCAAGATTGTGGGCTCTCCAGTGTACACCTTCCTAATGCGTGTACTGCTATTGGAGATATGGCATTTCAGTTAAGCCAGAATATCAAAGATATAGTAATGCCTGCCAACCTTGAACGCATTCCCTTTGGACTATTCAGCATGTGTGACGGCTTGGAGACGCTAAACATACATGAGAATTGCAGGCATATAGAAGAAGCAGCATTTATGTTGTGCTCAAACCTGCGAGAGGTAAGTTTTAATCAAAAACTTGAAACGATTGGGTATGACGCATTCTACGGATGTGCACTGACAACGCTTAATCTCCCGGCTTCATTGCGTCAGTTGGGTGCATTAAGTTTTGGAGCCATGTCAAATACGTTGCACGAAGTAAGGTGTGCGGCAAATATTCCTCCAGTGTGTAAAGAAAATGTATCGTACCCGGGAGAGTTACCGTTTACACCGCCATGTGAAGATGAAGAATTTACATTATATGTTCCTTATGGGACAAAAAATGCCTATTCTACCACATGGGGTTGGGATTGTTTTTTCAAGATTGAAGAAACAGATGATTTCCTTTCTGTCGATATCAGCGATGCAGAAATCAGTGAAAGAACATGCGACAGTTCTATCTATGATTTATTCGGTAGAAAGGTTGAGACACCTGTTCCCGGAAATATCTATATCAAAAATGGCAAGAAGATTATCTTCAAATAGTTTTTGGGGAGTTGTGGCACCGCCGCTGCGCTTTCTATATCACCGCAATCTCCCAGACTTCCGGTAGCGCATTGGAGCAGGTGGAAAAATAAGAGAACGCCGAAATACTTGAAGCCGACGAGGTTTCCGGAAACAAAAAATCCCCGCAGCCCTTTGAGGACTGCGGGGATGTCTTTTAGGAGAATATTGCTATTCTTTTCTGTTATCAATGGTTGAGGGCCAAGTCTACGTTTACGGCGCAAGCTACGGAGCAACCTACCATGGGATTGTTACCGATACCGAGGAAGCCCATCATCTCAACGTGAGCGGGTACGGAGCTGGAACCTGCAAACTGAGCGTCGCTGTGCATGCGGCCCAGCGTGTCGGTCATACCGTAGGAAGCGGGACCTGCTGCCATGTTATCGGGATGTAGGGTGCGGCCTGTACCACCGCCACTGGCTACCGAGAAGTAGGGCTTACCGGCACGGATGCGCTCCTTCTTGTATGTTCCGGCAACGGGGTGCTGGAAGCGGGTGGGGTTGGTGCTGTTACCGGTGATGCTGACGTCTACGTCCTCTTTCCAAAGGATGGCAACGCCTTCACGAACGTCGTCGGCACCATAGCAGTTCACGGCAGCGCGCGGGCCCTTGGAGTAGGCGATGCGCTTAACCTCTTTCAGTTCGCCGGTGAAGTAGTCGAACTGGGTCTGTACGTAGGTGAAACCGTTGATGCGGCTGATAATCATGGCGGCATCCTTACCCAGACCGTTCAGAATGCAGCGCAGAGGCTTGTCGGCTGGTCTTGATTTGTTGGCCATTTGTGCAATCTTGATAGCTCCTTCTGCGGCAGCGAAAGACTCGTGGCCGGCGAGGAATGCGAAACATTTGGTTTCGGGGGTGAGTAGGCGGGCAGCCAGTTCACCGTGGCCGATACCAACCTTACGGTCGTCGGCTACAGAACCGGGAATGCAGAAAGCCTGCAGACCCTCACCGATGTAGTTGGCGGCCTCTACGGCGTTCTTTGCTTTTTCTTTCAATGCGATGGCGGTACCTACAACGTAAGCCCACTTGGCATTCTCGAAGCAGATCATCTGGGTCTCCTCACAGGTCTTGTAAGGATCCAAACCTGCAGCCTCACAAATTTCGTTGGCTTCCTCGATGGAAGCGATGCCGTGGCTGTTCAGACAAGCAAGAATCTGCTTGATACGACGGTCTTGAGATTCAAATTTTACTTCACGAATCATAGCAGTTCCTCCTTATTATTCTTTACGTGGGTCAATACTCTTCACGGCACCTTCTTCAGCCTTGGTGCGGCCGTATGTGCCTGTAACACTCTTCAGGGCCTCGTCAGCGGGTATGCCTTTCTTGATGGCATCCATGAACTTGCCCATGTGTACGAACTCGTAACCGCAGACCTGATCGTCCTCATCGAGGAACATCTTCGTGATGTAACCCTCGGTCAGTTGCAGATAGCGGGTACCCTTAACCTTCGTACCATATAACGTACCTGTCTGAGAGATGAGACCCTTGCCCAAATCCTCCAGACCGGCACCAATCATCAGACCGCCTTCGGAGAACGCACTCTGCGTGCGGCCGTAGACAATCTGCAGGAACAACTCGCGCATGGCGGTGTTGATGGCGTCGCACACAAGGTCGGTGTTCAGGGCTTCCAACAGGGTCTTGCCGGGCAGAATCTCGCTGGCCATGGCAGCGGAGTGAGTCATGCCGGAGCAACCGATGGTCTCAACAAGGGCTTCCTCGATGATACCTTCTTTAACGTTCAAGGTCAGTTTGCAGGCACCCTGCTGGGGAGCGCACCAACCGATACCGTGGGTCAGGCCACTGATGTCCTTAATTTCCTTTGCTTGTACCCACTTGCCTTCCTCTGGGATGGGAGCGGGACCATGGTTGGGGCCTTTGGCCACGCAACACATGTTCTGTACTTCTTTACTGTAAACCATAATACGTAGTTTATTAGTTTAATTAAGTGGAGTTGTGATGTTTTCCGTGCAAAAATACCTAAAAATAGTTATATAACCTAATAAATACCGCCTTTTTTCGTCTCGTCTGCCCGGTTTTTTGTACTTTTGTAATTGATATGAAAGTAATAATAAACGAAAAAGACATTCAGGAGGCTGCCGGGCAAGGCTGCGAGGCTTTTGTCAGTCTGTTTGCCGACCGCATATTGGAAAGCATCGGCGGGGAACTAAACGCCGATACGATGGCTCTTTTGTCGGCCGATCAGATAACTTTGCTGGCGTACCGGATTGTAAAGTGCGAGGTCATGGAGGGAGGTTTCATTCAACTAATCCACAACGGATATGGCCCCTTTATCTTTCTAAATCCTTTTGCAAAAGCCATGCGCCAATGGGGTGCCAAAGAGTTCGGTAGTCTCATCTACGATGTCAGACCACTGTTTGAAAGATACGGGGATGCACTGACAAACCGTGATTTCAGCGATGAGGAGTTCATGGCATTGTATGAGCAGTACGAGGAATTTGATGCTATGGATGACGCTTTTATAGAGATGGAAGACGGTGTGACCGAGTTGGTGGCCCATTACATAGACGAGCATTTGGATAACTTTGCAGAGGTAGAGAAATAGAGCTATGGCGGAGAAAAAAAAGTTTGTAAGCAAGATAAATATCAAGAACAAGAGAGCGTCGTTCGACTATCTTTTGCTCGACAGTTATACGGCGGGCATCGTATTGACGGGTACCGAAATCAAGAGCATCCGTTTGGGAAAGGCCAGCCTTGTGGATACGTATTGCCTGATTATCAACGGTGAGGTGTGGGTGAAGAATATGTATATCGCCCACTATGAGCACGGCTCATACAACAATCATGTAGAGCGTCGCGACCGCAAACTTCTGCTCAACCGTCGTGAAATCCATAAACTGGCTTCCGCAGTCAAGGTGCCGGGATTTAGCATTGTGCCGACGTTGCTGTATATAGATGAAAATGGAAGAGCCAAACTGAATATCAGTGTGGCGCGAGGAAAGAAAGAATATGATAAGCGCGAGACGCTGAAAGAGAAAGAAGACCGCAAGCAGATAGCGCAACGCATGAAGAATCTGAGGTACTGATGACAAAGAAGGAGTTGCGGCAGAGCGTTCGTCTGTGGAAGACAGAGCATAAGGAGCAGTTTCGGGCATGGTCGTTGGAGATTTGCCGACGGGTGGCGGACTCTGCGGAGTGGAAACAGGCGAAAAATGTTCTTTTATACTATGCTCTGCCCGACGAACCTTGTTTGCAGATGCTGCTTGATGAAGGACTGAGATTGCAAAAACGGATTCTTCTGCCTGTTGTGGTCGGCGACGATTTGATACTGAAAGAATATCAAGGTACAGCGTCTCTTTGCGAAGGAGCTTTCCATATTCTCGAACCTGCGGGAGAGATTTTTCCTGAAGCACATTATGACGAGATAGATTTAGTGCTTGTTCCCGGTATGGCTTTCGACATGTCGGGGCACCGTTTGGGGCGTGGGCGCGGTTATTACGACCGTTTGCTGCCTCGTCTGTCGCGTGCCCGAAAGTTAGGGATATGCTTCCCTTTCCAGTATCTGGATTGCATTCCCCATGAGTCTCACGACGTACCGATGGACGGGCTTATCGTTCCAAACGAAAAGCTATGATAAAGATGAAACGTGTATTCGCACTGATTTTAATATTTCTGTGCTATTGGTTGGGAATGCCTTATTTTATAGGCGTTGCTTTGTGTTTCTTATCGTTATGGCTTGATTCGACATATATGACAGTTTTATTAAACTGTAGTTTCGCATTCTTGCAGATTCCTGTTTTATATTTTCTCTTTAAGATAACGGGAGTAACTTTCATTGACCATAAGAAAACTTATAGTCATACGAGGTACTCCCTGCTCCAGCTATTACTTGTAGGTATAATCCTTGCGGCCTTTTCTGTGGCTTATAAGTGTTTCTTTTATCCCATTCCTATTGTGCAGGAGGGCGCGGAGCCGCCTATGGCCGGGATTGTGATTGCTGCTATCTGTGGCATATTATTAAGCCCTGTTACAGAGGAACTATTCTTTAGGAAATGGATGATACCGTATCTTGAAAAGGCAGGAGTTAAGCCGGCTTATATTCTAGTCATTACGTCCTTGCTGTTTTTTATGGCCCATATAGACTATGTCCATGGCTACTTTGCTTTCGAACGTTTGCTTCTGGGTGCCGTGTTGTCTTACATTTACATAAAGAGACGCGACATAAGAAGCTGTATTTGGGTTCACTTCGTAAATAATCTGATAGTGATACCAATAGGGCTTGCAGCCCAGTATTGTTGAGCAGATAATAAGCGTTATTCAGTAGAATACAATGTTTTGCACGACTTGAGCCCCCACTTCGGCATTCAGTTTTCGGGTAAGTTGTGTGCGCCCCATCGAAAGGTCTTGCCGCAAGGCTGGTCGCGTGATTTTTACATAAAGCGTGCCGTTGCGGAATGCCACGTCGCCGGTCAGTTTGGTGATGGCGGGCCCTGCCACTTTCGGCCATGCCATGACGGCACGATGCTCGTTGAGCGGCGTTTCCAGTCCGTTCTCTCTCAGAAAGCGCAGGATGACGTCTTTCAGCAGTTCGGTGTTTTTTCTTTTCATGAGGAAAACGTTCCTCCCTCGACGTGGAAAAGTTTGTTCTCGCCGGGCATGAGAGTCAGTATTTTGTCGAGGTGGTCGCGATTGGTATCGGTGATGAATATCTGTCCGAAGTCCTCGCCCGACACCAAACGCACAATTTGTTCCACGCGTCCGGCATCCAATTTGTCGAAAATATCGTCAAGCAGCAGGATGGGGGTGGTGCGGCTGCCGGTGCGGCGCAGAAAGTTGAATTGACTCAGTTTAAGGGCAATGAGGAACGATTTGTTCTGCCCCTGACTGCCTTCGCGCTTGATGGGGTAACCGCCGAGCGTCATTTCCAACTCGTCTTTGTGCGTGCCATGCAGACTGTAGCCTACGGCCCGGTCTTTGTGCCGATCGCGTCGGATGACTTCGAGCAGAGGCCCCCGCTGGCAATGGCTGACGTAGCGCAGTCCCACCTCTTCGGCCCCCTGCGAAATGGCTGTGTAGTAGCGTTGAAACGTGGGCAACAGTTCATCCACGTAGTGCTGCCTGCGCTGAAAAATGAACTCCCCCTCGTGCGCCATACTCTCCTCCAGAATGCCCAATAACTCGGCATCCGGCTCGGCATCTTCCATTTTAAGGAGCGCATTGCGTTGTTGCAATGCCTTGTTGTAACGTACCAGAGCTTCGAGGTAGGCCGGTTCGCATTGCGAAATGACAATATCCAGAAAACGCCGCCGCTCCTCGCTTCCGCTGTCGATGAGGGAACTGTCTGCCGGACTGACTACTACCAAGGGGATAAGGCCGATGTGGTCGGTCAGCCGCTTGTATGCCTTCTTCCCTCGGCGGAACATTTTCTTCTGTCCCGGTTTCAGACCGCAGTAGATTTCCTCCGGGGTACCGTCCTCCCGTTCATACAGCCCTTGAATCATCATGAAGTCCCGACCGTGATACACGCAGGCACTGTCGGCTCCGGAGAACGAACTCTTGCACATCGACAGAAAATAGATGCTGTCCAGCAGATTCGTTTTCCCTTCACCGTTCCGGCCAATCAGACAGTTGATGCCTGAGGAGAGTTCCAGGTCGGCCTGTGCGATATTCTTGTAGTTAAGTATGGAGAGGCGTTTGAGTATCATTTCGGACACAAAGGTACGAAAAAAAAGTAATTCTTGCATGGCGGGCGAAATAAATTTAGGTTAGGTAATTCGTAATTCGTAATTATTTCGTATCTTTGCGACTGCTGATTGTGAAAAGTAATTAAACAGTAACTATAAAATGGCAAAAAACAAGAAAAATGGTATGGCTGTTGAGGCCGTAGAAGAGGTAAGTCTCGTACAGAAGAACTTGCGGAAGATTGTAATTTGCGTAGGTGCAGTGGTAGCGATTGTCGTTGCAGTGGTTTTGTGGATTACCTATGCGGGCAACCGGAACCAGAAAGCTGCGGAGGCGTTGTATCCCAGTGAACAGTTGTTTCAGCAGGGACAATACGAGAAGGCTCTGAACGGCGACGGCCAGCAGGTGCTTGGCCTCATTGAGGTTGCAAAGCAGTACGGCTCGACGAAAGCCGGTAACGTGGCAAAACTGTATGCCGGTTTGGCTTATGCCCAGTTGGGAAACCTTGAGGAGGCCGAGAAGTATCTGAAGGACTTCGATACGAAGGGCGACGAGATGATTAGCCCTGCCGCTATCGGCGCGTTGGGCAACGTCTATGCTCAGATGGAGCAGAACGACAAGGCCGTGGAGACGTTGGTAAAGGCTGCGAAGAAGGCCGGCAACGTTGTGCTTTCTCCTCTCTTCCTCGTTCAGGCCGGTGAGATTTTGGAGGCTGAGGGTAAAGCCGACGAGGCGCTGAAACTCTATGAGGAGGTGAAGGCCCACTATGCTGCCAGCCAGCAAGGTCAGGAGATTGACAAGTACATTGAGCGTGTGAAAGTTGGTAAGTAAGAATGGCTACCGCACTTCATAATCTTTCCGACTACGATGTCGAGTCCGTGCCCTCTGCGGAGGGTATGCGTTTCGGCATAGCCGTCTCCGAGTGGAACAAGGAGGTTACCGGTGCTCTCCTGCAGGGGGCGTATGATACGCTTCTGCGGCATGGAGCCCGTGCCGAGGACATTACGGTGCTCACGGTTCCCGGTAGCTTCGAACTTGTGTACGCCTCCTCCCGCATGGTGAGAAGCGAGCGTTTCGACGCTGTCATCGCCATCGGCTGTGTGGTGCGCGGCGATACCCCCCATTTCGACTACATCTGTCAGGGTACAACCCAGGGTTTGGCAGACCTCAACCGTGAGGGACATATCCCCGTCATCTACGGTCTGCTCACCTGCAACGACATGGAGCAGGCCGAAATGCGTGCCGGCGGAATGTTGGGCAACAAGGGTGACGAATGTGCCATTACGGCCATCAGAATGGTGGATTACGGCCGTCGTCTGGACGTTGCAGAAAAGTAAACAGATACTATTTCTTTACTACACTTATATCGTACTCCGTGACCGGTTTCCCGGTTACGGAGTATCTTTTTATTTTCCCCTTTTGTTCGTTCAATGGGAACGGGGCAGCCGGTAGCCTGAAACTCGACCATAGGAGGACGCGTCTTCGTCCATAGCAGGATGGAGCCTCATCCATAGCGGGACTAAGCTCCGTCCATAGCGGGACGGAGGCTTGTCCTCGGTATGTGCACGCAGGCGCGCGCGTTCCTTATTATATAAAGTCAGAATGGATGTGCGGGACTGTCCGGATTTTCATCGCACATGAAAGGGTTGTCCGGTAGGTCGTCCTTGTTCTCGGTGTCGGGATAGAACTCGGGAAAGAGGTGGTGGAGCGCATTGCTGGGTTCCTTCTCAGCCTGTTTGCGGTAGTGGAGTGACTGTTCTTCATGTCCCAGTTCATTGTGGCAGTACGCCAGAAACGAAAGGTAGTCGCCTTTGGCCACACATCCGGGCATACTGACAAGGCGTTCCAGTCTTCCGATAGCCATCCGGTATTGCTCCATGTTGATGAGGCATTGGGCATCCAGAAAGTTGGCCCGCTCGTCGTTGGGGAAGTAATGCAGGAAACGTACATAGTATTCATGCGCCTCGTCCATGCGGCTGCTGTCGCAAAGGATGTTGGCGCGCATGATGAGTCCCTCGGCATCTTCACTGTTGATGGCCAGCGCAAAGTCCACGGCTTCTATGGCCTCCTCGTGATGTTCGAGCCACAGATGGGCCTCGGCCAGTTGCAGCCATGCCCGCGAATCATAGGGCATTTTCTCGATGTTTGCCTCAAGCAGATGGATGGCATCCTGATACTCATGACGATAGTTGTGAATCTCGGCCTGCAGGGCTATGGCAGGAAGATAGTCTGGGAAGTCGTTACGCAGCATTTTCACCCATTCCAGGGCTTTCTCGCCGAAACCGTAATCCTTACAGAGCGTGATGCTGTCGTAAAGATGTTCGGGGGCTTCCTCTTGGTCGGTCTCCCGATAGTAGGCCAACAGCAGGCGGAATGCCTCTTCGCTCTTCTGAAAGTGGAGGAACAGTTCGGCCCTCAGAAATACCACTTCGTGGTCTTCCTGGTCGGCAATGGCATTGCAGATGCGCCATGCCTCCTCTTGATTGCCGTAGAACATCTGCTGCCGGGCCAGAAATATCTGCGGGTCTATGCTGTCCGGATAGAACGAGAGGGCATACCGGATGCACCGGTTGGCCTCCTCGTCCTGCATGTTCATGGCATAATACTCCGCAATGTCGGTCAGGGTTTCCGAATCGAGTTCGGCCGTTTCTCCGGTAGCCAGCATGTGCTCGTAAGCAGCCAGTGAGGCCCTGAACTCTTTACCCTGAAAATAGTTATACTCTTCGCTCAATGTCTGTAATCGTTAGTTCTTGTTCATTTCTTCTTCCATGTATCTTTCAGTCCCACGGTCTTGTTGAAGACAGGGTGTTCGGCCGTGGCGTCGGTGTCCACGTTGAAGTAGCCGATGCGCTGGAACTGCAAGTAGGACAAAGGCTTCATTTCGGCCGCAAACGGCTCTACATAGCAGTTTCTCAGGATAGTCAGACTGTCGGGATTGATCATCTGTCGCATGGCCGTGACAGCGTCGCAGTTCTGAGCCTCGCGGATGGTGGCCATTTCGTCTCTCGGGTTCTCCACATTCCACAGGCGGTCGTAGAGGCGCACTTCCGCACGCACGGCATTGTGGCAACTTACCCAGTGGAGCGTCTTTCCCTTGATTTTCCGGTCGGCACCGGGCAGGCCGCTGCGCGTTTCCGGATCGTAGGTGCAGTAGATGGTCGTGACATTTCCGTTCTCGTCCGTTTCGTATGGCTTGCCACCGTCAGGCAACGTCTCGGGGCACTGGATGATGTAGGCATTCTTCAGGCGCACTTCTTTGCCGGGGGCCAGACGCATAAACTTCTTCTCGGCTTCTGCCTGAAAGTCGTCGCGCTCAATCCATAGCTCGCGGCTAAATTCAACCTCGTGTGTGCCGTCTGCCTCGTTTTCGGGGTTATTGACAGCGGTCAGCCATTCGGTCTGACCTTCGGGATAGTTGAGGAGTACCACACGCACGGGATCGAGTACGGCCGAAACGCGGATGGAACGGCTGTTCAGGTCGTCGCGCACGGCACTTTCGAGTAATGCCATTTCGTTCAGGGCATCGTAGGTGGTATAACCGATTTTGTCAATGAATTTCTGGATGGATTCGGGAGAATAGCCGCGACGGCGGAAACCGCAGATGGTCGGCATGCGGGGGTCATCCCAGCCCGATACCATATTTTCGTTCACCAATGCCAGCAGATTGCGTTTCGACATCAGGGTGTATGACAGATTTAGCTTGTTGAACTCCGTCTGTCGGGGGCGGAAATCCTCGATGTTCTCCGTCTCGCCACGCCACTCTTTCATCCATGTCACAAACAAGTCGTAGAGGGGGCGATGTTCCACAAACTCAAGCGTGCAGAGCGAATGGGTTACTCCCTCCAGATAGTCGCTCTGCCCGTGTGTGAAATCGTACATGGGGTAAGCGTTCCAACGGTTGCCCGTGCGGATGTGGGGAATGTTCAGGACGCGATAGATGAGGGGGTCGCGGAAGAGCATATTGGGGTGGGCCATATCAATCTTGGCGCGCAGAACCAACGTTCCGGGTTCGCACTGACCGCTGTTCATGTACTCAAACAGGCGCAGATTGTCTTCTACGGGGCGGTCGCGGTAGGGGCTGTTCGTTCCGGGACTTGTTGTGGTGCCTTTCTGCTTGGCAATCTCTTCGGCGCTTTGTTCGTCCACGTAGGCGCGTCCTTGTTTGATGAGCCATACGGCAAAGTCCCACAACTCCTGGAAATAGTCCGAGGCATAGTAGACGTTGGCCCACTCGTAGCCCAGCCACTTGATGTCCTTCTCTATGCTTTCGATGTATTCCGTGTCCTCTTTCTGAGGGTTGGTGTCGTCGAAACGCAGGTTGCAGATGCCGCCGTATCGCTTTGCCACGCCAAAGTCCATGGCTATGGCCTTGGCATGACCGATGTGCAGGTAGCCGTTGGGTTCAGGCGGGAAGCGGGTCTGCACTTTTCCTCCGTTTTTGCCCTCGGCCAGGTCAGCTTCTATTTTTTGTTCGATGAAGTTCAAACTTCTTTTCTCGGTGTTTTCGGTCTGTGATGTTGCTGCCATTATATATACTCTTTATATTGTTAGTTACTATTTTATATTTGCATGACAAAGGTAATCAATTTTGATGAAAAAGATGTATTAAAGCGTGCGGAAATGAGAAATATGTTATTTAACATGTGTTTTTATTTGGTGGGTGCTGTAAAAAAGGCTACCTTTGTGTCAATTATTCTAAAAAACAATCTTTTTACCTTAAAAACTAATACCTATTCGAAAAGGCTGAGTCGTGAGATTCCGGCCTTTTTCATTTTTAATAACACTTTGTTTCTGTTCTCGAGTGTGCTTGTATCTATGGGCTGGCCCATCAGTGTCTTTAGGGATTCTGCGATTTCTGATGTTTCATCGGCCTGCGTGCAGAACCGACCCAGTGAGTGTCCGTAGAGCATGGGACGATTGGCAATGATGTGGCCGCGTCCTTTCGTGAGCACGTTCAGTAACTTCAGTTTGATGCCGGTGCTTTGGAACGTTAGCATCAGATGGATGCGGGCCGTTTCTATGAGCTGGTCGAGATATTCGTCGCTTGGGTTTGCTATAATCTTGACATTCCGGGGAACATCTTTGAAATTGGGATTGCGTCCGGCTATGACAAACAATATCCCGGGGCAGAGGGGAGCGATATGTTCGAGAATATAACGGACGACACGTTGGTTCTCTTCGACAGAAAGGTTCCCGTGATAAAGAACGAACGGTTCCGTAGTATAGGTCTGTGACGACGACAGGGACGCAAGAGGCGTCGTGTCGAAAAAGCATGGCAGATGTATGACCTTCTTTTCGGGAAAATGCTTTATGAGGTATTGTTGGTCGGCCTTGGTGATGCCGCAGATGAGGTCGGCATACTGCAAAACACTTTCGTACCTGCGCAGTCGCACACTTTCCACCCAATAGTACAGCGAACGCCAGTTCCATCCAGCCTGTACGGCCAGCGAGCGATAGTAGAAGTGTTCGATATTGTGCATACGTACAATTTTCTTTCGATTCGCAAGCATGGGATGGTTGAGGAAAAAGCAGGTATGTAATCCCTCAAACAGGATAGGGGAGTCATCCTTACAGAGGTTCTCAAGCAACTGCGGATTGCATCGTGTCGATACAATATAAGGGAGAATGGAAAACTGTTTCTTCCATCCGGTTTCGCGCTCGTAATAATAGACGTTATCACACAACCCTTCTAATATCGGCTGAGGAGTTCGCTCGCCGTAGATGTAGGTATGCAATGTGACGCTGTAACCGGCCTCGTGCAGGGCTTTCAACTTGTAGTAGACGTCGATAGCTCCGCCATAATCGGCAGGCCAGGGTACCTGGAAACTGACAACGTGTATGTTGTGTACGGTATTCATGTTACAAAGGTACGAAATTATTTCATACTTCGTACTTTGCAATTCGTAATTTATACCTATCTTTGTGTTCGGAATGGCACCATTGGCAGAAAGAATGCGCCCGACGTCACTTGACGATTACATCGGCCAGAAGCATCTGGTCGGTGAAGGGGCTGTTTTGCGTCGTATGATAGCCTCCGGTAAGGTGTCGAGTTTCATTCTTTGGGGCCCTCCCGGAGTTGGTAAAACTACGTTAGCCGGCATTATCGCCCATCAGTTGCAAACTCCGTTCTACACGCTTTCGGCCATCTCCAGTGGTGTGAAAGATGTTCGTGAGGTGGTGGAGAAAGCCAAATCGAACCGCTTCTTCAATACGGCCGCTCCGATTTTGTTCATCGACGAAATCCATCGTTTCTCGAAGTCGCAGCAGGATAGTCTGCTGGGAGCCGTGGAGCAGGGGATTATCACACTGATTGGTGCCACTACCGAAAATCCCTCGTTCGAGGTCATTCGTCCTCTGCTCAGTCGCTGTCAGGTCTATGTCCTGAAGTCTCTTGGTAAGGACGACCTGTTGGAACTGGCGCATCGCGCAATAGAGAAGGATGTTGTATTGCGTGACCTTCGGATAGAGCTACGGGAAACGGATGCCCTGCTGCGGTTCAGCGGCGGCGATGCGCGCAAATTGCTGAACATTATAGATTTGCTGTCGGAAGCCGTAGAGAAAGATGAAACACTTATCGTTACAGATGCTTTGGTGACTGAGCGTCTGCAACAAAATCCGTTGGCTTATGATAAGGACGGGGAGATGCACTACGACATTATTTCCGCTTTTATCAAGAGCATCCGGGGAAGCGACCCTGATGGTGCCCTTTATTGGTTGGCCCGTATGATAGAGGGAGGTGAGGATCCTGCGTTTATCGCCCGTCGCCTTGTCATCAGTGCGGCCGAGGATATTGGTCTGGCCAATCCGAATGCTCTTCTGTTGGCTAATGCCGCTTTTGATACCGTTATGAAGATAGGTTGGCCGGAGGGTCGCATACCGTTGGCCGAGGCTACGGTTTACTTGGCAACAAGTCCGAAAAGTAATTCGGCCTATATGGGAATCAACAAGGCTCAGGCCGAAGTCCGGCAAAGTGGTAACCAGCCTGTTCCGTTGCATCTGCGCAATGCGCCCACTGCGTTAATGAAAGAATTGGGGTATAGTCAGAATTACAAGTATGCTCATGACTACGAGGGAAACTTCGTCAATCAGCAGTTCCTGCCCGATGCGTTGCAGGGAACCCGTTTCTGGCAACCTCAGAATAATCCTTCCGAATTGAAACTTCGCGAACGTATGCAGCAATTATGGGGAGACCGGTTTATGTCTGCCGGGCCCCACGATGCGTCGCCTACCGAAGAATTGTAATCGAATACTTCGTTTTCTGTACTTCTCCCGGAGCTACTATTCTGCCCCAGGGGCGTTCCGCAAACTCTCCTTTATAATCAAACTTATCGCAGCATCCCCACCAAGGTTCGATGCAGACGAACGGTGCGCAACCTCCACAGGGTGCCCACAAGGCCAAAATGGGAGAGTCAAATTGCACCCGAACCAAAGGCTGCTTATCCTTATCGTAGAGCGTACACTCTTTTGCCTGCCCGCGCGAGTCGAGGATAGTGTCGCAGTCGAACGTATGATTGCCCAAGGGGAGCAGATGCTCCTGATTGAGGGGAACGTCAAAAGAGCCTTCCGGCCAAAGCAATCCTCCGGGCTTTAAGCCGTTGCTTACCAGTTTATCCTGAATGTCGAATCCCAGATAGCCGTGTACCTCGTCCTGTTCGTTGAACTGAGGCAACAGAAAAGCCGGATGGGCTCCTAACTGGTAGGGTAGTTCCGTGTCGTTGGGATTCTCCACTTCAAAGGTTATGGCTATGGTATCTTCCTGAAGTTTATAAGTCACCCGAAATGAGAATGCGTAGGGATAGTGTGTGCGGGTCTCTGCATTGTCCGTGACGGATAGTGTGATACTGTCTTCTGTTTTCTCCGTTACGCTGAACTGCATACCGTGCACCACACCGTGTTTGGGCATAGCTAATTCCTCTCCCCGGAAGTATGCCTTGCCGTTGGCGCAACTGCCGACACTGGGGAAAAGAATGGGGGACTGTCCGTGCCAGTATTTGGCGTCTCCCGACCATAAGATTTCCTGCGTAGGCTTCCGAAAGATGCGCTGAAGTTCCGCTCCTTTTTCATTTATTGTGATGGACAGGTTCCGGTTTTGAAGAATGTGTGTCATATCAGATGTCTTGGGTTATGGATGTTTCAGGAAGTGGTGGAGTTGTGAAATATAAACAATAGCCCTAACCTTTTACGGCCAGGGCTATTGTTTTTCTTAGGATGCTCCGCAGTTAGTCTTTTACCTGGGCCAAAAACTCTTTGCAGGGTTTGAATGCAGGTATGTTGTGTGCGGGGATGACCAGTGTCGTGTTCTTGGAGATGTTGCGTGCGGTCTTCTCAGCTCTCTGCTTCAGAATGAAACTTCCGAATCCGCGCAGATAAACGGGTTCTCCGTTCACGAGGCTCTCTTTAATTGTAGCCATCAGGCCCTCAACACAAGCTAATACGGTAGGCTGGTCCACACCAGTCTTTGTTGCGATCTCTTTTGCTAACTCTTGTTTTGTCATAATGTGTGTATATTTAAAATATGTTGCTTTGTCGTTCGATTCTTAGTACAAAGTTAATATATTTTTTCATATACAAGAGCGTTTTGCCATCTTTTTTTCGCGGAATACCGTGTTAAAGCCGTATTAACGGTACTTCTACCCCCCCCACACCGCTTAAAGGCCGTCGCACTCGGCTATCCACGCTTCGCAGGAGACATCGCTCGGCATGACCCAGTCACCATGCGGCGAAAGCCCGATATAACCCACTTTCGGGCCGTCCGGCATGCAGTTGCGTTTGTACTGCTGAGTGAAGAATCTGCGGTAGAAAGTCTTTAACCATTTCTTGATTTCCTCCTCCGTGTAGGCGTCGCCGAATGCCTGCTTCGTCAGCATGAATATCTTTTTGGGACGGTACCCGCTGCGGAGCATATAATATAGGAAGAAGTCGTGCAGCTCATACGGCCCGACGATGCTTTCCGTCTTTTGCTGAATGTTGCCGTTTTCGTCTGCCGGAACGAGTTCGGGACTTATGGGAGTACCGAGAATGTCGAGTAGCGTTTCCGCCGTGGCCTTGTCCTCCATGTTCGAGGCCGCCCAACTGACGATATACCGGACGAGTGTTTTGGGCACTGAAGCGTTTACACCGTACATGCTCATGTGGTCGCCGTTGTAGGTGGCCCATCCGAGGGCCAGTTCCGAGAGGTCGCCCGTTCCAACCACGAAACCGTTCATCTGATTTGCCGCGTCCATCAGAATCTGAGTCCGCTCGCGTGCCTGACTGTTCTCGTAGGTGACGTCATGCTTCTCCGCATCATGGCCGAGGTCTTTGAAATGTTGCAGGCAAGCCTCCTTGATATTGATTTCGCGGATGGTGATGCCCAGTTGCTGCATGAGCCGGATGGCGTTGGTATAAGTGCGATCCGTGGTGCCGAATCCCGGCATGGTGATTCCGATGATGCCCCGTCGGCTCTTACCGAGACGGTCGAACGTCTTGGCGCACACGAGCAGGGCCAATGTGGAGTCCAGTCCGCCCGAAATGCCTATGACCACCGTTTCGCAGTTCGTATGTACGATACGTTTGGCCAGTCCGTCGCACTGAATCAGGAAGACGTCCTCGCAGCGGTCGCTCCGTTTCTGCTCTTCGGCCGGAACAAACGGATGCGGGTCGATGCTTCGGTTCAGTTCGAAGCCCTCCTGCATGATGCCTGCCGTCTCCATGTAATGTATGGGTTTGTCGTTATACATTGCGGCGTTCGTGTTGAATGTGGTGCTCTTACGTCGCTCGCAGCGCAGATATTCGATGTCGATTTCGCTGACGGACAAAATTTCTTCCAACGTGTGCCGGGGGCCTTCGCTCAGCAGAGTACCGTTCTCGGCAATGAAAGTCTTTCCGGTGAATACCACGCTTGTCGTGCTCTCTCCGAATCCGCAGGCCACGTAGATGTACCCGGCCAGACAGCGGGCACTTTGTTGCCGCACGAGTGAACGCAGATAATCGTATTTTCCTGCGCTGTCCGTGTTTGCGCTCAGATTGAATATGATGTCGGCACCCTGCAACGCCAATACGGACGAGGGAGGGATGGGGGCCCAGATGTCCTCGCAGATTTCTATGCCGAACGTGCAGGACGGAGTCTTGAATATCTGGTGGGCGGACACGCGCACCTGCTGTCCGCAGATGAGTACATTGTCATCGGGTATGTCGAGTGCGCTGACGAACCACCGCTGTTCGCTGAACTCCTTGTAGTTGGGCAGGAACGTCTTCGGCACCAGTCCCAGAATTTTTCCCTTTTGCAGCACGGCCGCGCAGTTGATGATTCCTCCCCGGAAGGGCACCGGCGCGCCCACGATGCAGATAATGTTCATCGAGCGGGTAAAATTCATCAGGTTAATCAGTGCCATCTCGGCCTCGTCGAGAATGAACCGTTGGAAGAAGAGGTCGCCGCAGGAGTAGGACGTCACGGCCAGTTCCGGAAAACAGATGATTTCCACCCCTTGATTGTTGGCTTGGATAATCTGTGATTCGATTTGCTCCACGTTATACTTGCAGTCGCCCACCTTTACCATAGGTACGGCCGCTGCCACTTTCACGAAACCATAGTTCATAAGAAATTCAATTTACGTTTATAATTGACAATTCACAATGTACAATCAGTCTGTTGCTTTCGGCCCTCAGGGCATCTGAATTGTGCATTGTGAATTGTCGGTTGTCTCAGAGCGACAGACGGGACTCGAACCCGCGACCC
Source organism: uncultured Prevotellaceae bacterium (assembly GCA_947176535.1). Taxonomy (GTDB): domain Bacteria; phylum Bacteroidota; class Bacteroidia; order Bacteroidales; family Bacteroidaceae; genus Physcousia. The sequence continues at coordinate 59,230 of CAMWQU010000008.1, read as the reverse complement.
TCGGCTTGGGAAGCCAATGCTCTACCAACTGAGCTACTATCGCATAACGAGAGACAAAGGTAAGCAAAAAATGTGAATAACGGATGCCAAATGCAAAATAATTTTATTTTTCCGGCCACTCTTTCTGTAATTCTGCATTTATTACTATCTTTGCAGCGCATAGTGATGAGGGAGGTCTGCACCGGCCCTTACGAAAATGAATAGTGACGAGACAGTAGTTATTAACCTAATAAATGATGTAAGATTATGAACAAGAAGTTTATTTGCGCCGTTTGTGGATACATCCACGAAGGCACCGAGGCTCCCGAACATTGCCCCGTCTGCAATGCTCCTGCCAGCAAGTTCTCAGAAGTGAAAGAAGATGCTGAAATGGTTTATGCCACCGTTCATAAGATTGGTGACGGCAAGCCCGAAGGCGTCAGCGAGGAAATGATTGCCGACCTGCGCAACCACTTCAACGGTGAGTGCGGCGAGGTGGGTATGTATCTGGCCATGGCCCGTCAGGCCGACCGCGAGGGTTATCCCGAAATCGCAGAGGCTTTCAAGCGCTATGCTTTCGAGGAGGCCGACCACGCCAGCCGCTTTGCCGAACTGCTGGGCGAATGCGTATGGGACACCAAGACGAATCTGGAGAAGCGTGCGCTTGCCGAGGCAGGTGCCTGCGAGGATAAGTTCCGCATTGCCAAGAACGCTAAGGCTGCCGGTTTCGATGCCATTCACGACACGGTTCACGAAATGGCCAAGGACGAAGCCCGTCACGGTGCCGGTTTCGCCGGTCTGCTGAAGCGCTACTTCGGTAAATAATATCGAGGAAATACCCCGATAGAGCAGGGGAGGGCCAGAGGAAATCCGGCCCTCTTTTTCTTTGCCCTTATCCTTCCTTCGTGCCTCGGGCAGCCGTCGTGTGAATTTCGGCCTCGGGGACGTCGCCGTTTGGTCCCGCTATGGACGGGCCGCAATCCTCCTATTGTCGAGGCTCCGTCCCGCTATGGACCGAGGCCCGTCCTGCTATGCGTGTGCGCCCGTGTGCGCGTATGCGCGTTCCTTATATCTATAAGCGGACAGCCTGTATTTTGCGTGTGTGAACGGCTCGTCCGTAAGTTTCCACCCGGATAGACCGCGCGTTTGCAAAAAATATTGTATCTTTGCGCCACGTATGATGTGGATACAACATGTAGACGCGATAGACCTCATTGTCAAGGGACTTGTAATCGGCATGGTCGTTTCGGCTCCGATGGGGCCGGTCGGTGTGCTCACGGTGCAGCGCACCCTCAACAAGGGCCGCTGGTATGGCTTCGCTACGGGCCTGGGAGCGGCAGTGAGCGACGTGTTCTACGCACTCGTGACCGGTCTGGGCATGAGTTTCGTCATGGAGTTTGTGGAGCGTCCGCGCAACATGTATGTGTTGCAGCTCACGGGAGCTGTCATGCTCTTCCTCTTTGGCTGCTACACGTACCGTTCCAATCCCGTACATGCCGTTCATCCGGTTTCGGGAAAACGCGGCACGCTGTTCCAGAACGGCCTCACGGGCTTCCTCGTCACGCTGAGCAATCCGCTCATTGTCTTCCTCTTCGTGGCGTTGTATGCCCGTTTCGCCTTCGTCGTTCCCGACCATCCCATGGAGATGGGAATGGGCTATCTGGCCATTGTGGCAGGCTCGCTGCTGTGGTGGTACGGCCTCACTTATTCCATTAGCAAGGTGCGCACGCGCTTTGATATGCGCGGCGTGCTGTGGCTCAATCGCATCATCGGCATTGTCGTCATGGTGTTCTCGGCGCTGGGATTCTATTTTACCCTCCGTGGAAAATCGTTGTATTGAATGAATACTGAAACCAAACTGTAACCTCTCCCTGAAATGAAGATAGCCGGACAACTGAAAGAAAACAACGTATGTGAGTATTTGCTCTACATGTGGCAACTGGAGGACACGTTACGGGCCTACGACCTCGACGAAGAACGCATCGCCCGGGAGTATGTGCCCCGCTTCGGCCTGCCCGATGCGGAAGCCCGGGAGACGGCCCGGTGGTATGCTGACCTCATCCGCATGATGCGTGAGGAGGGCTGCCAGACGACCGGCCATCTGCAAATTAACCGGGGCACCCTGTCGCTGCTTACCGACCTTCACGTTCAGCTACTCGGCAGTCCGAAACATCCGTTCTATTCGGCTGCCTACTACAAGGCACTTCCTTTCATCGTCGAGTTGCGTGCGCGCAGCAGCAAGGAAACCGGAGAACTGGAAACCTGCCTGAACTGTCTCTACGGCGTGATGCTCCTGCGTGCGCAGCATAAGGAAATTAGCAAGGAGACGCAGACCGCGGTTTCGGCCATCACCCATCTCTTGGCTCTTCTGGCGGATGCTCGGAAGAAAGAGAAGAACGGCGAACTTGAGTTATAACATCCTATTAAAAGTCTATAAGTCCTATGAACGAAGAAATAACAAGGCGTCGCACCTTTGCCATCATCTCGCACCCCGATGCGGGAAAGACCACACTGACGGAGAAACTCCTGCTCTTTGGTGGTCAGATACAAGTGGCCGGCGCCGTGAAGAGTAACAAAATCAAAAAGACAGCCACCAGTGACTGGATGGAGATAGAGAAGCAGCGCGGAATCAGTGTCACGACCTCTGTCATGGAATTCGACTACCGGGGCTACAAGGTGAACATTCTGGACACACCGGGTCACCAGGACTTTGCCGAAGACACTTTCCGCACCCTCACCGCCGTGGACTCCTGTATCATCGTGGTTGATGGAGCCAAGGGCGTGGAGGCGCAGACGCGCAAACTGATGGCCGTTTGTCGCATGCGCAAGACTCCGGTCATCATTTTTATCAACAAGATGGATCGCGAGGGTAAAGACCCTTTCGACTTGCTCGACGAACTGGAGGAGGAACTCCAAATCAAGGTGCGTCCGCTCTCGTGGCCCATCAATCAGGGCCTGAAGTTCAAGGGCGTTTATAATATTTACGAACAGAACCTCAACCTCTTCACGCCCGATAAGCAGAAAGTGACGGAGACAGTGGAAGTGGACGTGAACAGTCCGGCACTTGCCGAATGTGTCGGCGAGGAAGATGCCGGCAAGCTCCGCGACGACCTGGAACTCATCGACGGCGTTTATGACCCTTTCCGTCTGGAAGACTACCTTGAGGCACGCATCGCCCCGGTATTTTTCGGTTCGGCACTGAATAACTTCGGCGTGCAGGAATTGCTGAACTGCTTCGTGCAGATCGCTCCCTCGCCCCGTCCCGTTATGGCCGAGGAACGCGAGGTGAAACCGGAAGAACCGAAGTTCACGGGTTTCATCTTCAAGATAACGGCCAATATCGACCCGAATCACCGTTCGTGCATCGCTTTCTGTAAGGTGTGCTCGGGCCGCTTCCAACGCAACGCCCCCTACCTGCACGTGCGGCAGGGCAAGACGTTGCGCTTCAGCAGTCCCACGCAGTTCATGGCTCAGAGGAAGAGCACCATTGATGAGGCATGGCCCGGCGACATCATCGGTCTGCCCGACAACGGCACGTTCAAAATCGGAGACACGCTCACGGAAGGCGAGATGATGCACTTCCGCGGCTTGCCTTCTTTCTCGCCGGAGATGTTCAAATACATTGAGAATGCCGACCCGATGAAGACCAAACAGTTGCAGAAGGGCATCGAACAGTTGATGGACGAGGGCGTGGCTCAGTTGTTTGTCAATCAGTTCAACAACCGCAGGATTATCGGCACCGTCGGACAGTTGCAGTTCGAGGTCATCCAGTATCGTCTGGAAAACGAGTACGGAGCCAAGTGCCGCTGGGAACCGCTGAGCCTCTATAAGGCTTGTTGGATAGAAAGCGACGACGAGGCCGAACTGGAGAACTTCAAGAAAAGGAAGTACCAATATATGGCCAAGGACAGAGAGGGACGCGATGTCTTTTTGGCCGATTCGGGCTACGTGTTGCAGATGGCGCAGCAGGATTTCAAACACATAAGATTCCACTTCTCAAGCGAGTTTTAATATGAATTGCGAGATTGACATTAAGAATGCTGTGGAGGTGCTCCGGAAAGGCGGGGTGATACTTTATCCGACGGATACGATATGGGGCATCGGTTGTGATGCGCAGAACGAGGACGCCGTGCGGCGCGTCTATGAGATTAAGCAGCGCGAGGATGCAAAGGCACTTATCTGTCTGGTGGATTCCGCCGACCGCATGCAACGCTATTTCCGTCAGGTGCCTGATGTGGCCTGGGATTTGGTGGAGTATGCCGACCGCCCGCTGACGCTCATTCTCGACGGAGCTGCGAATGTGGCTCCCAATCTGTTGGCGGAGGACGGCTCGCTGGGCATTCGTGTCACCCGGGAGCGATTCTCGCAACAACTCTGTTACCGGTTTCAGAAAGCGATTGTCTCCACGTCGGCCAACCTGAGTGGCGGCCCCTCGCCATGCAGCTTTTATGACATTCCGGAGGAGATTACCTCGAAGGTGGACTATATTGTGAACTTCGGCCGCGGAAAGAAGTCCGACGGCCGTCCGTCAAGCATCATCAAACTGGCCCCGGACGGGGCGGTAACCGTCATACGGAAATGAGAAAGCGTACCTTACCCGAACGCCTTCTTACCCGCCTCCTGATTTGGGGACGACGGAGCATGAAGGAACAGCAGCTTATGTTGCTGCTGGCGTTCGTTGTGGGTATCTTGACCGCTTTGGCAGGCTTGTTCCTGAAGTGGCTGATTGTGTGGATTGAGTTTGTGCTGACCAATCGCTTCAGTGTATCTTCCTCCAACTTGCTCTACTTGCTTTATCCGGTTGTGGGTATATTTCTCACCTTGCTCTTTATCCGCTACATCGTGCGCGACGACATCGGGCACGGCGTGACAAAGATACTCTTTGCCATTGCCCGTAAACAGAGCGTCATCAAGCCCCACAACTGTTGGACCAGCATGGTGGCTTCCGGCATCACCATCGGCTTCGGTGGTTCGGTGGGTGCCGAGGCTCCGATTGTGCTGACTGGGTCGGCCATCGGCAGCAATCTGGGTCGTATATTCCGCCTGAATGCCAATCAGTTGATGCTCTTGGTAGGTTGCGGTGCGGCGGGTGCCGTGGCCGGAATCTTCAAGGCCCCCATTGCCGGACTGGTGTTTGTGTTGGAAGTGCTGATGATAGACCTTTCCATGTCGTCGTTGCTGCCCCTGCTTGTCTCCTGTGTGACGGCGGCCGCACTAACCTTTGCGATTTCGGGTTGGGGAGCCGTGTTTGAATGTAACATCGGTTACGTATTCTCCTCGTCCCGCATCCCGGCGGATGTCATGCTGGGTTTGGTCTGTGGTTTGGTCTCCCTCTATTTCACTCGGATGATGAACCGACTGGAGGAGCTGTTCCGTCGGATGACTCACCCTTACGCCCGCTTTTTGGTGGGCGGGGCGATGCTCTCCGTGCTGATTTATCTTTTCCCCTCGCTTTATGGTGAGGGTTACGAACTTATCGAGCTGCTCCTCAATGGGCGGGAAGAGGCCGACTGGCTGACAGCCATGAACCATTCGCTTTTCTACGGCCATGACCGATTGCTTCTGCTCTATCTGTCCTTGCTTGTCGCTTTCAAGGTATTTGCCTCTACGGCTACCAATGCCGGCGGCGGATGTGGCGGAATCTTTGCTCCGACCCTGTTTTTAGGCTGCATTGCCGGTTTCGTTTTCTCGCGTCTCTGGAACATGAACGGCGTTTTTGGTATCTCCCTGCCTGAGAACAGTTTTGCCTTGTTGGGCATGTGCGGACTGATGTCGGGCGTCATGCACGCCCCGCTGACCGGCATATTCCTCATAGCCGAGCTGACGGGCGGTTATCACATGTTCCTGCCTCTGATGATAGTCTCCGTCACGGCCTATCTGACCATCAAGTTCTTTGAGCCTCACAGCATTTACGCCATGCGTCTGGCGCGTCGGGGGGAACTGCTGACCCACAACAAGGATAGAGCCATACTTACGCTGATGTCCATGGACTCGGTGATAGACCGTTACAGCAAGTTCCTGACTCCTGAGATGACACTGGGCGAGGTGGTGAAGCAGATTTCGGTGTCGAAACACAATGTTTTTCCGGTACTGAATGCCGAACGCCGTCTGCTGGCGGTGCTTTATATCGACGACATCCGTCACATCATGTTCCGGACGGAACTATACCATCGTATGCAGGTACAGCAGTTGATGGTGATGCCTGCGGCCCGTCTGTCCACGCAGGACGACATGGAAGACGTGGTGAAAGTATTCGGACAGACCGGGGCATGGACGTTGCCCGTTGTGGACAGCGAGGGACATTTTGTAGGCTTCATCCGCAAGTCGAGGGTCTTCACCATGTACCGTCAGATGCTGGCCGACATCAGTAATGAATAGAATGTATAACTAATCCGTTGAAAGAAGGAGTGCTAACACATGGAAGAAAGTAAATTGAGAATCGTATATATGGGGACTCCCGACTTTGCCGTGACCCCTCTGCGCCGCCTTGTGGAGGGCGGATATAATGTTGTGGCAGTGGTCACCATGCCCGATAAGGCTGTCGGCCGTCATCACGACGTCTTGCAGTCCTCGCCCGTCAAGCAGTATGCCGTAAGTCAGGGCATCCCGGTTCTGCAGCCCGAAAAACTGAAAGACGAGACTTTCCTTGCCGAACTGCGCGCTTACGCTCCCGACCTTGGCGTGGTGGTCGCTTTCCGGATGTTGCCGGAGGCCGTCTGGGCCATGCCGCGCTTGGGAACGTTCAACCTCCATGCCGCCCTGTTGCCCCAGTATCGGGGTGCGGCACCCATCAACTGGGCCATCATCAACGGAGACACGCAGACGGGTGTCACTACGTTCTTCCTCGACCACAACATCGACACGGGAACGGTTATCTATCGTCAGGCCGTTCCCATCCATGAAGAAGATGATGCGGAGGCCGTGCACGACCGTCTGATGCTGCTTGGTGCGGACTTGGTGGTGAAGACTGTAGACGATGTGGAGCGGGGAATCGTGAATCCCGTTCCTCAGAGCGAACTGGAGACGGATGCGCCTTTGCGGCCCGCTCCGAAGATTTTCAAGGAAACCTGTCAAATTCGGTGGGGAGAACTCACGTCCCGCGAAGTGTATAACTTCGTCCGCGGCCTGTCGCCCTATCCGGCCGCATGGACAACGCTCGACGGCGTTATGCTGAAAGTCTATCGTGTGAAAAACATCCCCGACCGGGAGCGTGTAGGAAATGCGGGTCCCGGCACCATCGATACCGACGGCAAGAACTACCTGTACGTTGCCTGCAAGGACGGATGGGTGGCACTGGAGTCGTTGCAGTTGGCCGGAAAGCGTCGGATGGACATCCGGGATTTCCTCCGCGGTGCGCATATTTCCGTCGCCTCCGTGGAATAATCCCGTAAGCTATAATAAGTTGGCCGGAAGTCCGAAAAACGGAACTTACGTGGATTTGTGCGCTGAAAATTTGGATATATATATCAAAAATACTAACTTTGTATCCGATAATCGTTAAAAACAATTGCCTATCGAAGAAACATTACCCCAGAAACAAACATATAGAAGGTAATGAAGAACTACATAACGCAAACCGACGAACAGTTGGTGGGCATGTACGAAAAAGGTGACTTTCAGGCATTTGATATCCTCCTATCCCGTTATCAGGAGGAGCTGTTTGGTTTCATCCGCTTTATGGTGCCGGACGATGAAATGGCTAACGATGTTTTCCAAGATACATTTGTAAAAGCAATTATGGCCATCCGCAACGGAAACTACGCCGAGTCCGGCCAGTTCTCCTCGTGGCTGAAGCGCATAGCCCGGAATCTGGTGTTAGACCGTTTCCGCAGCCGCCGCAACCCCAACCGCAGCGTGGTCTCCCACGAAGTGCTGGACGGCGAGGGCGACGTGGTCGGCGACTTGTTCAACGACTCTTCGCTGAGCGAACCCAACGTGGAAATGAAGATGCTGGTGGAGCAGTCGCACGAGGACGTGCGCATGATGATGGAGCACCTGCCCCGGACGCAGCGCGAGGTCGTCTATATGCGCTTCTTCCGCGACATGTCCTTCAAGGAAATCGCGCAGGAAACGGGCGTCAGCATCAACACTTCGCTTGGCAGAATGCGCTATGCGATGATAAACCTGCGGCGCATGGCCGCCCACCGCGACCTCTACTTAGCCGTGTAGCAGTCGTGTAGGCGGCAGATTACGGTAGAAACATAGAAAAAGGGTCGGTTCCTGTACAATAAAGGGCCGGCTTTTTTCGTTATAGAAACGACGATAATTTCTAATGCCTATGATTCAAATTCTACACCAGGAAAAGCTACAGCCGAGTCCGGCCGTATTGCAGTACATCCGCAACTTTGCCCGAACCTACAAACCCCTGAGACAGTCATGTTAGTAGCCCCTTCGTTGCTCGCGGCCGATTTCGGAAATCTGGAGCGCGAGATGCAATGGTTCAACCGGAGCCGGGCGGATATGTTGCATCTGGATGTGATGGACGGCGTATTCGTGCCCAACATCTCTTTCGGTTTTCCGGTCTTGAAGCACGTCGCCCGTTTGTGCCGGAAGCCGTTGGATGTGCATCTGATGATTGTAGACCCTCAGAAGTTCATTCCGCAGGTGGCCGGGCTGAATGCCCGCTACATGAACGTCCACTACGAGGCCGTGACCCATCACCACCGCGTCTTTCAGCAAATTCGGGAAGCCGGAATGAAGCCCGCCGTAACGCTCTGTCCCTCAACGCCCGTCCGGATGCTTGAGGACATCCTCTGCGACGTGGACATGGTGTTGCTGATGTCCGTGAATCCCGGTTTCGGCGGACAGAAGTTCATTCCCCACACGCTGAAGAAAGTGGAAGCACTGCGTCGCCTGATTCAGGAGACCGGCAGTCAGGCCATAATTGAGGTAGACGGGGGAGTAAACGGGCAGACCGGCCGTCAGTTGGCGGAAGCCGGTGCCGATGTGCTTGTAGCCGGTTCGTATGTCTTCGGAGCGGAAAACCCCGAAGCCATGATTGATGAATTGAAATCCCTGACGTGATTTCCGACAGCCTCTCATTCCCGCTGATGGCCATAGCTCTGGCCGTGGGCATCGGGATTGGCGATTCAGTGGCCGTGCCGTCGGGCGCGGCCATTGTGTTGCTGCCGGTGGCCGCCCTGTTGCTCTGGGCCTATTGGTCGGCCCGCCGTGGGCGGACAGCCCTCGCGGCCTTCTGTTTCTTCTTTCTCCTGTTGGGCATCGTGCGTGCGCAGTTGGGCGACCTGCATCCGCTGCCGCCGTCCGCCACCGACTGGGCGCGGCAACTCTCGGATAGACTCTCCCTGCTCCTCCGCGACTCCGGCCTCTCCCCGGACACGGAAGCCCTGCTCGAGGCCCTGCTGCTCGGGCGTCGGGGGATGCTCTCCCCGGAGCTTCGGGAATTATACCGCAGCGCCGGTGCCGCCCACGTCCTGGCCCTCTCGGGCCTGCACCTCGGCATCCTGTTCTATGCCGTAAACGGCCTGCTCATCCGTCTCCTGCAATACCGCCTGCGCTATCCGGTCGCAGCCGCGGAACTCCTGCTCATGTGGGGCTATGCCCTCGTCGCCGGTTTTCCGGTTTCGCTCTGCCGCGCCACTATCATGATGTCGCTGTTCATTATAGCCCAGATACGCCTGACGGGCAACAGCAGTGTCCACACCCTCGGCGTGGCCGCCTTCCTGCTGCTTATGGTAAGTCCCGGAGTGCTGTACGATGTCGGCTTCCAACTCTCCTTCTCGGCCGTCGCCGGACTGGTATTGTTCTACGAGCCCCTGTCTGCGCTATGGGTTCCCCGGAACAAAGGTCTGAACTGGCTATGGAAGGGGCTGATGGTCTCCGTCTCCGCCCAACTGCTGACGTTTCCCCTCTCGGTGCACTACTTCCACCGCTTCTCCTTCTCCGGCCTCCTGCTGAGCCCGCTATACCTACTGCTGGCTACGCTCGTCATCTACGTCGCCCTCTCCCTGCTGCTGTTCCGTCCGTTGGGAAACGGCCTTCTTGTTCCGCTTCTGGAACGTCTTACCGCCCTGCTGCACGGGATGATGAGTCACTCGCTTCTGCTGCCTCTGAACAGTATTGGAGGCATTCACCTTCCGTGGAGTGGGGCAGTGCTCTTCTCCGGAGCCGTACTCTGCCTCCTGCCTCCGCTCCGTGCGTTGCGCCAACCGCCCGTTGCCCGGCCCGGTCACCGTCGGGCAATGTTTTTCCGTTCGTGGCCCTACCTGCTCGCTTCCTTGTTCCTCGGCCTATGTGGTGTATGGGTGTCGCTGCATGACCGGTAGCCCTGCCTTGGCGGCACGTCTTGTCGGGCACCTATAAAAAGAGGAGACGCACGCGCCCGCCCGCACGTAAGGAGGACGAGCCTCTGTCCCGCTATGGACGAGGCTTGGTCCCGCTATGGACGGAGCCCCATCCTCCTATGGACGGGATTCGGTCCTCCGACAGTCTCACTCCCGACGGGCGAAAAAATTCGTATAGGTACAAAAAAAATCCCTTGCAATCCGTCGGGATTGCAAGGGATTTCTTTATGACAGGATAAACAAAGTTATCTTACGGGCAAGGGGAAGAACCAGTTCTTCCGGTTCAGCAGTTTGCTGTACAGTGAAGCGTCGGGCGTCGTGCCGTCGATGGAATTTCTGCGTGCGACGCGCTCGGCCAGATAGCTGGGTTCGTTACGACGGTCGGCCACACGCATGAGGTCGAAGAAGCGGTTGCCCTCGAAAGCCATTTCCAGAGCCTCCTCATCTATGATAAGGTCTTCCACGCAGTCCTTCACGACATCGTCTTGGCTACCGTCGTAAATCTGCTCTTTCGTCAGAGTGACGCCGTAGTTCTCTTTAGCTTTCTTGATGATGACGTCTACATAGTTGAACGAACTGTTCCGATCGTCGAACTTCACCATACCGCAACCGTGAGCATGTATGCCGACGGTGATGCCCTCGGGGACAGGGGAAGCGGGGTACATGCTCATTCTGGGGATACCACGATCCGTGAGCACGGTACGGTATCTGTAGGTTTGTGTCTGATTCGGACTGCGAAGCGTGGTGACGTTCAGGTCCAGATAATCGGGAGCGGTGCTCACCTCGCGGCGATCCAAGTAATCCACAATGGCATCGCAGGTGGCGGGGTCGGGGTAGTTCGCATAGCTGAGCGCATACGACTTGATTTCACCCTCGGTGGATTCCAGTTCTCCGTTCTCCACCAGTTTCTGTAGATAGGCCTCGAAAGCTACCTTATTGGTGGGCTCGCTGTTGCGGTAGTCCGCCGGTATGGTGTCGAGTGCCGGGGTTACGAGGTAATAAGCCGTGTCCTTGACAGCCGTGTAGTGTCTGGCCAGATTGGGAATCCACGACGTATTGTTGCAGAGGCCGTTCTTCAGGATGGCGAAAGCGTAGCTGGGATAACCGGCACGGTTCAGGGCCTCGGCGTAGCGCAGCCATACCATGCTCTTGCGGTAAATGACGTGGGAGACGCTGCTGAAACTGCTGTAAGGATTGATCTTTGTAATATACTTTTCTCTGGTGTATTTTCCGTTTGCGTCTGAGTAGCCGTACTCATCTACCCATATTTGACGTGCATCGCCGACTTCCGGGTCTTGGCGCAACGGGTCATCGGTCGAACCGTCGCCGATATAAATCTCAAAGGTCTGTGCCTTGCAGAGGTTGTTATAGGCCTTGCTGGCTCCTAATTGTTTGGTTTCAGGTTTGGGGGTGATGGTGATGGCGGCCGACGAAACGGTATCACCTTCTGCCGTGCGGACAGACACTTCGCTGTCGAAGCCGTAGAGGGCATTCACGCCGCGGAGTACGTTTCCTTCCAGTTTGTTCCATGCGGAGGGGATGCACGTGATGCTCTCTCCGGTGGAAGATACAGCCCCGATTTCGCGCCAGGGAACCATACCATTGTAGAAATATCGGGGTTGGTCGAATCCGTCTCCTTTATAGCCGTAGGCATAGTTCGCAAAGGGAGTGGCACCGCCCGGTGTCATGCGTCCCATGCCCTTGTTGTTGGTGATGTAGTTGTAATAGTAGCGGGCTGCAATTTCACAACTTGCGGCATCGCCCTTGGTCAGATAGAGGTCGCCGAGAATCAGATTCAGGGGAATCATGGCCTTTGAGCTATGGAAACTGTAAGGGGAGCTTGTGCTGCCGTAATAGTTGTACTGGGGAAGACCGTATTGCAGCTCGATTTCCAGTGCGGCGGTGAGATAACCGGCCAGCTTGTCTGCCAGATTGCCGGCATTCACGGTCTCATGCTTTTTCATGAAAGCGTTGATGTCGTCCGTGGTCAGGAGCGGCTCGGTGTAGAAAGGCACTTCACCATAGACCTGCACGAGTTGCAGATAGACCCACGCACGGATGGCCTCCACCTGAGCGGCCTCCTTCAGCATGTAGGGTTGCAGGGTGCCCGTGACGCGTGCACGGTCACAATCGGCCAGATAGGCGTTGCAGGAATTGATGACGTGGTAGTAGTCGCTGGCTTTCAGGAAACGGCAGCTTCCGTCCTCGGCCTTGCTCATGTCGAAGTTGAGAATGGCACTGATGCTGTCGCTCACATAACCGGTTCCGCTCACCAAATCGCCACGGCATTCGCCGAGAACGATGTAGCGCTCAGCCACGTTCTGCAGGGAACGTATGATGCCCCAGTAGCTGTAAAGGGTGTCTTGGGCTACGACGTAGCTGTGGTGCTCGCTGTCCGGAGTGAGCATGTCCTCGCACGACGTCGTGGTCATGCCAAGGGTGAAACAGCCGAGCAATATACTTATAATAGAAAACTTTTTCATAATTGTCAATGATTTATCTATGTTCAATATCAATTGTCAATTCATTAGAGGTTGATGCTTAAACCGATGTTGAAGCTACGTCCGTGGGGCAGGATGCCGTTGTCGATGCCCTGATACAACGCACTGTTGCGGGCAGACATTTCCGGATCGGTTCCCAGATACTTCGTAACTGTCAGCAGATCGTTGCCCTCAGCCCATATCTTCAGACCCTGTAGCCAGCTGTTGGAGTAGGGGAGCGTGTAGGTGAGGCGGACGTTCTTCAGCTTCAGGTAACTGCCATCCTCAATCCAGCGGTCGCTCATGCGCTCGTTGTTGCGCCAGTCTTCGCTGTCCTTGTAGCAGACTTTCGGCATGGTGGTCTGCTGTCCCTCGTAAGTCCAGCGTGCCAGTGCGGCGGTTGTCTGGTTGTAGGTGGTGTTCAGGCCTTCGAGGACGGAACGCTGATAGTTGTAGATGTCGTTACCCAACGAGTACTTGAAGTTTACGTCCAGACGTAGATTCTTCCACGTGAGGCTGGTGTAGAGGTTTCCGTAGATGTCGGGATTCGGGTTTCCGATGACTACCTTGTCGGCATCGTCTATTACGCCGTCGCCGTTCTGATCCACGAAGCGGATGTCGCCGGACTGGAAGTTACGGTAGGGAGTGTTCTCCAGACCGGTGGGGTATTTCAGATAATCCACACCACCGGCTGCCACGGAAGCCTCCTTATCGTCGGCGATAACTCCGTTGGTCTGCCAGCCGTAGAAGCTGCCTGCGGCATAGCCGACAGCAGTGAGCACGTTGTCTTCTCCGTAGATGCTGCTGGTGTAGCCGTTGATGGTCTTCGTGACGTTACCGTTGGCATCTTTCAGCGTGATGACATTCTCACCGGGCATGGCCGTGATTTTGTTGTTATAGTGGCCTACGGTGGCACCTACTTCCCATTTCCAGTCTTTCTTGTTCAGGAGTATGGCATTGGCATTGAACTCAAAACCGGTGTTGCGCATGGCTCCCTCGTTCGTCCAGTACTTCTGCATACCGGAAACGTAGACAAGGTCTTTGATGGTGAGCATGTTGTCGATTTTGTGGCGGTAGACATCCAGACCGGCGTGCAGGCGGTTCTTCAGGAACGAACCTTCCAGGGCCACGTTGAACTTCGATACGGTTTCCCACTGGATGGTGCTGTTCTCGATGTTCTTCAAATAGAGGCCGATGACATTCTGATAGACCTGCTGGCTCTCCCAATACGTGCGGGCTGCGTAGTAGTCGAGGTCGTCGTTACCGCTCTGGTCGAAGCCGGCCGTCAGTTTCAGGTAATTCACACCCTTGTTGGTGTTGAACCAGTTTTCGTTGCTGATGACCCATCCCAACTGGATGCTGGGGAATACGCCCCAACTAACACCTGCAAGCTGGAAGCCGTCTTTCGTGTTGTTTCCGAACTTGCTGCTCGACTGGCTGCTGACGGTGAAGTCTGCAAAATACTTGTGGGCGTAGTTGTAAGAAGCATCCAGATAGTAGGTCATATCAATCCAGTTGTCTTTGGCACCGCCGTAGTTGATGTATTGCATGCTTCGGTCGATATTGGGGAGCTTGTCGTTCTCATTGTTGTAACCGCGCATGTAGTTGTAGGAATAGCTGTAGTTGTTGTAACGCCAGCCTCCGAATGCGGCTACATTGTGCGCGCCGTAAGCGTTTTTCCACTCTATGCGGAAATCATTGTTCAGGGTCGTCTCCTTGCTGAACTGCGATTTCAGTACCGAAGTGATTGTACCGAGGTCGGTCAGCAGGTAGGGTGTGGCACCGGAGATGGGCAGGAAGTACTTCTCGTTGTTACGGTTCAACTGGTAATTGAAGCGGTCGCTGATAGCCAGTTGCTTGGTGATTTGGTACTTCGGACTGACGTTGATGTTGATTTGCATCAACTCGGCGTAGTTCTTGTTCTTGCCTCTTCCGTTCTCCAGAATCCAATAGGGATTGCGAAGGCTTTCGTCAAGAATATTGAGCGCTCTGGGGAAACTGAACGGGTTCTGTACCCATGTCGTGTTGCTGTTGCCTGCATACTTTCCGGAATACTCATTGGAGAGGAGCAGAGACTTGCTGCCCTCATCATAGTAATAGGCATACGGGCTGATCATGGGGCTTTGGGTGAGGCCCAGTACATTGGTACTTCCGATGTTCTGCATGTCGTAGTTCTCGCTCCATCCGTTGTCGAGGATGTTGTAGCCGACCTGATTGTAAGCAATGTCCAGACCGGTAGACAACTTTTCGGCAATCTTGATGTCGGTGTTGAAGCGAAGGTTCAGACGGTTCATGTCCGTTCCTTTCAGGGTAGCGTCGCCCTTGGTATATCCCAATGACAGCGAGTACATACCGACTTCGTCACCACCTTCAACATTTATCTTATAGTTCTGGACGAAAGTATTGCGGTACATGTCTTTCTGCCAGTCTGTGTTGTTGTGGAATACGTTGTAGTAATAGTTGCCGGGATTGTCGTTGAGGAACGCAACTCCGGTGTTATCTGTAGTGTTCACAGTGTTCATGTATTTGACCGTGCTTACGAAGTCACTCAAATAGGTGCGGTATTGCTGGCCGTTGAGCATATCCAGTTTCTTCGGAGTCAGTTCCGTTCCGCCGTAGATGCGCACGTTGATTTTGGTGGTCATGCTCTTACCACGCTTGGTCTTGATGATGATGACACCGTTACCACCCTTGGCACCGTAGAGGGCTGTTCCGTTCTTCAACACTTCGATGCTCTCCACGTTTTCCGGATCGAGGCCGGCAAGGACGTTATTGTAGAAACCCTCGTGCAGGCTGGTACGCTCGTATTGCGGGTCGATGATGTTACCGTCCACAATGATGAGGGGCTGGGCATTGGCGTTGATGGAGTTGATACCGCGGATGCTGAGGTAAGCTCCTTGTCCGGGAATGCCGTTGCGGCTGACGCTGCGTATGGCACCGGCCAGCTTGTTCTCCATGTCGGTCTCGACAGTGATGCTGCTGGTCTGATCCAGTTTGGCCTCGGCTTTCGATGTGATGGTGGTTCCGTTGGTGTAGTAGGCATTGAAGACGTCACTGAGCATGGAAGCATCCGTGTCCTGTCCTTTATTGATGGCTACCTGCTGGGGAGTATAGCCCGGAACATACAGATAGAGGGCGTGAACGAAAGTTGGCACGCTGATGGAATAGGTGCCATCCTCTTCGGTCAGTACGGAATAGGTATCATAGCCCAGAGCTTGCACACGCACACCGCCCAAAGGCAATTTCGTGGCGTTGTCCGTGATGTTACCTTTGACCGTTTGCATCTCATACTTCTTCTCGGCTTTCTCTTTCTCGGCTTTGCGCTTGTTGTAGACTTTTACAGCCTGCTCGTTCTCTTCTTCGGTCTGGGCTGACACTGTAGAGAAGCACACGCCGGAGAGCATGATAAGGCACAATCCTCTCTGGAGAATCATGTGCAAGGTTCTATTCGTTGTCTTTTTCATAGTATTAGTCTTCTTTACTTCTCAATATAATGCGGTCAATGCAGAAATTGTGGGTATACCCATTTGAATCAATGTCAGGTTTGTTTTTTGCTGTACTAGTGATTTGCAAAGTGGGGTAGCAGAAACGTAAATTCTTGTAACTATAAGGGAACACAACATCATCGTAGTAAGGGCCCTTGTAGCTACCTGTTGTGTTTTTACCATCCAATTCAGGGAAACGTATGGTCAGTGTGTCTACCTTTTGACCATCCCAGTCGATAACATCACTTATAGCTTTTATCTCACTACCACTACCATTGTTATTGCAGTAGGTCAGCGTGAACTGGAGCTTGTGCTTCACCGGAATCGTGTCTCCGTTTACGACTTTGTGAGACAGGCCGATTGCAGGGGCTATCGTATCGGATTTTACATTATATACGTAGAAATCGGGAACCATCACAACTTGAATTTCATATTTTCCGCTCATGACTTCGCTGTCATGATTTTCTCCGTCAGTACCTACTAATGCAAATTCTACTTTAGGAGATTGGTTGGTGGAACTATACCAATAATAGAAGTTGTCGTAGCTGACTTTACCCAACTCATTGACCCATTCTCCGGCTTCGGAATTGGGGAAAGTGATAAATTCGGGGCTGACGTTCATCTTGTCATAGTTGAAGAATGAGCGAGGGCCCACCTCAATAAAGAGATCCGGTTTGTAAAGTTTGGTCGGGAAGTTCCACTCATTGGAGAGGAAGCCGACACCGTTACTCAGCTCTACTTGCTTGCCGTTGAACAGGGAGGTCTTGTCCCAGTTGGCATCCGTGCGCAGCGTGTCGCCGAACGTATTCAGGAAATATTCGGCACTGGCACCTTTCTCCTTGACGAAGTCTTCCAACTGCCAACGTCCTTTTTCTCCACCGGCATTCGGCTGCTCGTGAAGATTGAACACCAAAGGAGAAATAATATCCATGTCGATGTTTTTCGTTCTGAACTTGTCGATGGTGTCTGCGGATAAGAACAGTTTCTGATTGCTCTTACCCATGTTCTCATCATTCTTGTTCAGGTAGACATTGGCATAGTTGTAATACTTTTCCAACTTCTTCGTTGTTGCCTCCCAGGCCTCGTCGGTAGGCAGAACCATAACGTAAACAGAGTCCTCCCAGTCAATGTGTTCTCCGAAACTTTCGTCATAAGTCATGACGGAGTCCATGGCATTAGGGATTTCCGTCGGGATGCGGTGAGAACCTACGAACAACTTATTGGTCGTAAAATAGACGCTGTCCACATACGTCGGGTTTCCGTTGGCATCGGGCGTACCTTCGATACTGGAATCTTTCGAGAAATACGTAGTATCGTTGCTTACGATGAGGTCATGGAATTTCACTAAATGGTTTTCCTCGGCATTCGTCTTGTCTTTCAGGTATTCATAGAAGTTGAACTTGAAAGGCAACACTTCCTTCACGGTATGCAACGTTCCGTTTGAGGCAGCCACGTTTTTCTCGTCGAGGGGAATATTGTTCATGGTGAACTTTTCCTTGTCGAAAGCCAGCTTCTTGCTGTTGAGCATGGTCACGGTGTCTATGCCGCCACCGGTGGCAATTCTGCGCCAGAGCGCCATGGAGTTTCCCAGCAGTTGCTGCTGAACGGTGTAGCCGTTGGTCTCTGCCAGCTCAAGCCAATGTTCGTATTCTTCATCCGAGAAGGCTTCATTCTCCGGAGCCCATACGGTCATCAGGCTTGCATTCTGAAGCATGTCCTTGAACGTGTAACCGTCCTGAGGATGTGTCTCGTCGCGATAGTATGCCGATTTTTCGGCAATCGCTTTGAAGCGGCTTAGGTTGGGATTGTTAGAAATGATTTCCCACAAGGTCTCGGTGGCAGCGGAACTGCCTTCCTCGGCTGCATTGTAATGATCGTCCCACGTATCGGAACAACCGGGAATAGTGAGCATGGCGCCTCCCATCAGTACGGCCCCAATGTATTTATTAAGATATTTCATATGCTTAGTCATTTTCAAAGTTCAATTTACCAAATGTCCTCGGGATTTGACGGATTGTCGTAAACAGCCTTGGAGCAGAACTCGATATAGTCCATGTAGAACTCCTTGGTTTCTTTATCAAGCACTGTCTTAAACTTCAGGTAATACGTCTTCTCCGGTTCCATCTCTTGGCGGACGATGATGCGGCGAATCGTGTTCTCGTCGCTTCTTGCCGTGCTGGAGCCTGCTACACGATAGTGGTTGGGGCCCTTCATGAAGCCGTTGTTACGCATTTTCTTGTCCACCTCGGCATTGTAGTCATCGTCGTCTGTTCTGTCAGCTTCCCATCCTACAATACTTGTGAAGTTACCGGCATCGGTACGTCTCAATGTACCTCCCATTCGCAAATCCAAGGGTATGCCCTCGGCGTGCAGGTTGTTCTTGTCCTCGCCGAAGTAGACCTGACACATACCGCGAAGGCCGGAGTTGGTCTGTACGGCGTAGCGGATTTCATAAGTGTCCTTTCGGGGAACAGGCGGCAGACGGAACGTCATCTCATACTTACCTACAACGTTGATTTCGTCACCCTGATAGTTCTTCCAGTTCAGGTTGTAGCCTGACAGGTAGTAGAACAGTGTGCCGTCTGCAATGTCGAGGTCTTCCAGATACTTGTAAGTGGTATTGACGGGCATGCCCACGCACAAACTTCTGTCATCTGCTCTGTGGTTGGCACGGAGGTCGTTGTTCATAAACTCGGGGAAGATGCCGGCCACGTCGAAGCGCAGGCGCTGCTTCTGGAAGTTGTTCCGGGTCTCTCCGGAGTAGGCGAGTACCTTATTGATAGGATAGATGTAGCCGTTTACCACGCTTTTGGCTTCTATGGTATTGACCGGAATACCCTCCTTGTCCATGTCGCATCCTTTTTCGTGGTACGTACCGGAACGGTCGTTGTCGAGGTTCGGGAAACGGTTGAGGAAGATACCCTCGGGAGCACCTTGTCCGCCTTCGTAAATCTTCATCAGGCGGCGTTGTCCCATCGTGGTGTAGAGTTCCCATGTGGCAACCGTGGGAGACAGCGTAGAGCCGTAGGTATAACCTTTCTCGTTGTAGTGGATTACCAGTCTGTCCACGGGGATGCGCACCGGCAGGATGTGATAGGTTACGAACTGATTCAGGACATTGTCCGGGTCGTTGTATTTCCCGTTGTCTTTCGCATTCGGGTAGAAGTTCTGGCTGATAACCCAGTTCTTGATATCCTCGACGGTAATGTCATTCGGTTCTTTTCCGAGCGTCTGAGTCCAGAAGTCGTCTGTCTCTGCAAAGATGGTGAAGCCGTACTTTCTGTGCTCCGGCATATAGCCCGCTTTCTTAAAGGAACTGTGTTGCTTTAAGTCTTCAATTTCTTCGCGGAGATAAGCGGCCTCGTACACTTCGTCCTTTTCTTGTGACAGCTCTTTCTGCAGGTTGCAGGCAAAGATCAGCTTGGCCATAACCACGAATCCGCCTTCTTCCGCATCAATAAAGTTCTTCAGCCAGTCGGCAACGGTTTCATTGCTTGGAGCAACGACGCTATGCACCTGATGGATGTAACCGTTGGAAGCAAGAATGTCGCAATTCTTCTTATCCACCAGACAACCGCTTAGAACCTCCCCCGTTTTATTATCTTTTGTTCCATTGATGTAGAACGTAGCATTCGGCCCTCCTACAACGGTGAGCTTACGGTCGTACATGTTGGAGATACCGAACTCCTCGTTATCCTTGGGGAATCCGCTTGTCATGTAAACAAAGGAGTTGTCATTCTTGGCATCCAGAATACTGTTGTAGACAATCACTTTGCGGATAGAGTCTTTGACCTCTTCGCTCTCAAATGCGTCCCATGACGGTTCGGCGATGATTTTCTTCTCGCACAACTCGTCCAGATATTCCTGTATGGCCTCGTTGGTGGGCGCGAAAACCGTGTAGTTACCGCGAGCGGACATCATCTGCTGAACCGTAGAGGAACTCCGCGGGCTGATAGCCACCTCGCCCAACAGACGATAGTATTCGCTGTAGTCCGAGTGCTTTTCCAGATAGCCGGCAATGTTCTCAGTCTGGAATGTGTAGCGGTCGGACATATCAATGTCTTCCGTACATCCCTGAACCATGCAGGTTGCCACTAAGCCCCAAAATATATTTCTTATTGTTTTCATACGCGTATCTTTTTATAACTCATACTGGGTCTTGTTCCATACGGGGTTCTGTTGCAGATTACCCTTGCTGGCTTTGATTTCCATGTAGTATATGAGGTTGTAGAGTCCGTATCTGTTCTGAATGCGGCTCTTCAAGGGATTCTCGAAGCTGGGATTTGCTTTGCTCAGATAGTTTTCTATCATCTTCTCCACGCCGGCCTTACCGTTGCTGAACGGAGTTTCTTCTGTCCACTCTCTCGGATCGGGGTTGTTCGTGCCGGTCTCGTCCAGACCGCCGGCGTGCCGTTCGGCATAGCGTACCAAGTCGAACCAGCGTTTACCTTCACCGATAAACTCCATCTGACGTTCTTTCAGGACGGCAGCTTCTGCGTCACCGGTTCTCCAAGGGGCACAACCCAAAGTGGTGTTGGTAGCCGAGGGCTGTTCTTGGCCTTGGTCGTTGCAATACCAACGGCGGTGAATGGCGTTTACGTATTTCAGTGCTTCGGTCTTTTCGCCTAATATGGCATGTGCCTCTGCAATCTGCAACATTACGTCCGTCATGCGATAGATAATCCAGTTGTTGTATGCCGAAGCCCCCTCATTAAGGATTTTAAGTTTGGAGCATTCGTGGTTGGTATTATCCGAAGTATTGTTGCTAAACGTAAGAATCGAACACCACTTGAAGCAATATTTATAATCCACATTGGAAACATCAATTTGCTTATCCCAAGCAGAGAACCATGAGCGACTGTCGCGGGCCCGTTCGTTGTCATCCTCATATAGAGCGGCCATTGTTTTGTCAGAGATGATTAAATGTACTTTCTCACCATAACCATAGAAGCCTGTGACAACCTCGTTCTTGAATTTATCGCTTTCACTGAATTGCAATTCAAAGATACTTTCCTGACTGTTCTGTTGCATGAAAATCTGTGTATAAGCGTCGAGGCTGGGAGTAGAGCCACCCTTGAAGTTGCTGAAATCATTGGCGTACATGTTACAATCGTCTCCAAGGCCGTAGTTCACGGTGCTCGCCAGAGTCGAGGAGAAAGAACCACCGCTGCTGATGTTACCATTTTCATTCTGTTCTTTCAGTGCAGCCAAAGCCAACTTACCATAAGCGATGCAGGCTCTGTAGTCTTCCGTCGGGGAAGTGGTTTCGGTCGTGCCATACTTGGCCGGAACATTGGTAATCGTGAATGTTCTCTCTTTGTTGATGTCATCCCATCTGCCCTGATGGAGCGAAGCGCGCCAAAGGTACATATCGCTGAGCAAGGCATAGATGGCCGGGTTGGTAAAGATTCCTTTGGTGTCGGCCATCTTTCCGAAGCGGTTGCGGGCCAGGGCCGTTCCCTGCTTGCCGGTCAAACAGTTGCTCTCGACATCCACAATCAGTGAGTCGAGAATGTCCAACTGATTCGTAACGCCGAACAACTCGACATCTCCGCTCTTGTTGATAACCTTTGTCGTGTAGGGTACATCCTTGAACGCACGAATCAGGTAGAAATAGTTCAGCGCACGCAGGGCGGTGACTTCGGCTTTCATCTGTAACCATTCCGAGGTAGTGAACTGCTTGTCACGCTCTAAAATGCTCGGGCCGTGGTACAGAATCTTATTACAGTAGTTGATGGCGGTATAAAATCCCTGCCATTGAAAATACGTGTTTGTGGAGTCGCGCTCCAAACGTGCTTCTTTGAGGTCTTGCCAAAAGGTGGGGCCGTCGCTCTTCTTCGTCTGATCCTGAGGGAACAGGTCGTAGGTATCGGAACGCAAATCACCCCAAAGGACTAATTTATCGAGATTGTGCCTCATCTGCTGATAGACGGAATATCTCACACCTTCCAGGTCATTCTTGTCTTCCCAGAAGTTTTCTTCTACAATCTGACTTGTAGGGTAGAGGGTCAGCCAGTCCTGGCATGAAGTCATCGTCCATGCGGCTAAACCCAGAAGCAAGGCTGTTTTTATAAAATTATATGGTTTTTTCATAGGGAGTAGATTTTAGAATCCGACATTTACACTACAGTTGAACGAACGGTTCGGTGCAGCCTTAGACCAGTCGATAGCCATGTTGTACGTGGTGGGGTTCACCTCGGGGTCTACACCGGTGTACTTGGTGATGCAGAAGATGTTGTAGACTGCGGCACTCAGGTAGCATGAACGCACGCCGATCTTCTTCAGCTTCTTGGGGTCGAACGTGTACTTCAACTGAATGTATCTCATCTTCAGGAAGTCGCCGTCTTCCACGTAGCGGTCAGACACCAGCGAGTTATAGCTCGCAAAGTTGTTCACGCCGGTCAGTGCACGCGGAATTTCGGTGATATCGCCATTCTTTCTCCAGCGCCATGTTGTGGCAAAGCTCTGGTTGTAGTTGTTGGTCATACCCTCGTAGTTCGCTCTGGCCAGGTTGAGAATCTGGTTGCCCATGCGGAACTGGAACGAAGCCTGCAACTCGAATCTTCCGAAGTAGAAGTTGAGACCGAAACCACCGTTCACCTTAGGATTGCAGTTGCCGAGGTAAACAACGTCGTAGCGGTCGATAGAACCGTCATGGTTCACGTCCTCATACATGGCATCACCGCCCTGGAACTGATAGCGGGAACCTTCGTTGTAGCAGTAGTACATCGGCATGGGATTGCCTTTCGCATCGGTCAGCATATTGCCGGCAGCGTCGAATGCGATGGGGCATGTGCTGTTTTCTCCACGGCGTGCGGCGGCGGCGGCAGTATTGATGGGGTTACCACCTGCATCGTATCCCGTACCGAACTTTATGGCGTCTTCAGCAGAAGAAACAACATTGCCGTTTGCATCTACTTCAGCATAGCCGTAGCTCTTGAACGAAGCACTGGTATATCCGTTGTGGTCATAGTCGTAGCGGTAAACGCCTTTAGATTTCAGACCGTAGATAGAACCCAATGCGTTGTGTGTCTGCACGCGGGTCTGATATTTGAAGTTGGTGGGGTTCCAGTTGTTGTCGCCGTTCACCTGCTCCAACAGGAGAGCGTCCATCTCTTCCACCTCGTTGATGTTCTGAGCCAAGTTGGCACGGAGTTTCATGGAGAACTTGCCGACTTTGGCAAATTTACTGGTGTAGAAGTTCATTTCCCAACCCTTGTTGCGCAACTTACCGTTGTTCACCCAGGCCATGGAACCGAATCCGTTGGCTCCGGGGATAGGCATGTTCTGCATTAGCAGGTCGGTGGTTCTGCGATCGTAGACTTCAAATTCAAAGTTGAGCAAGTCATCCCAAAGACCTAAGTTGAAACCGAGGTTCCACTGGGCTGTCTTTTCCCATTTCAAATCAGGTAATGAGAGGTTTTCGGGACGTACTACGGAGTGGCCGTTGTAGTAAGACCAGCTTCCGTACTTGTTGTACTGATAGTCTGCGGCACCTTTCGTATATCCTACGGTACCCCATGAGTAGCGGACAGCCAGCATGCTGATGACTTTGCTGAAGCGCTGCATGAATTTCTCGTCGCTGATGTTCCAACGGGGAGCAACGGTGGGGAAGGTGGCGTACTTGTGTCCGCGGCCGAAGTCCGTGCGTCCGTCGGTGCGCAGGCTGACTTCCACGTTGTATTTACTCTTGTATGAGTAGTGCAGCAGTTCGTAGAAACTGTGTCTGCGCCATTCGCCGGTGACTGCACTTGCGTTTGTCAGCAAGGCCGTTACCGTGGGATCAGTGATGCCGTCAGGTGCATTCCATAGCCCTAAAGCCTGAGTATTGCTGTTGCCGACAGCCATTTCAAAGCGTGCCAGTCCCATCAGGCTGTGATCCGTATTCTTGAAGTGAGAGTAGTACTTCAGTTCGTGACGAGTCGTGAACTCCAGTGATTTGGATTCGTCGTTCGAGATAGCGTTACGGTTGTTGCTGCCGAGGTTGGTATGATTGTCACCGCCCCATACCCAAGGCATGGTGGTCAGATAGCTCGGCCGGTAGTAGTCGTTACTTGTGCTGAAGATATTCAATTGCACGTCACCCGTATAGTTCAACTGGTGATGGTCGCTGTCTTTGCCGAGCAGCTTGTACGTGATGTCGAACTGGGGAGTCAGGTTGTACTGGTTTCTCTTGTTCCATGCGTCGTTACCGAAAGCTACGGGG
The DNA here is from genome assembly GCA_947176535.1 of uncultured Prevotellaceae bacterium. GTDB lineage: Bacteria > Bacteroidota > Bacteroidia > Bacteroidales > Bacteroidaceae > Physcousia. Next base: position 34,776 of record CAMWQU010000008.1, on the reverse strand, counting down.
TTACCGTTGAAGAACAGGTCGCGAAGCTCCCAGGAGGTATGCGTTCCGTCGTTGGGCAGTCCGCCGCTCTGAGTGGTGCTCCAGTTTGCGGCCAGCGGTAGCATGTTGAAGTAGTTACCGGTGGGATTTCCCATGGCATCGTATTCATAGATGCTCATGTTAGGCATGGCCTTGTAGGCGTAGTCCGGCAGGTTGTTTACGAAGTTGAGGTGACGGTTGGTGAATGTCATGTTCACCGTAGAACGGAACTGGATGCGGTCGCTGACCTGATAGTCGAGGGCCGTAGATTCCGTGAACTGATCCATCTCCTGTGCGATGATGGAGCCGGTGCTCTTGTTGTAGCCGGCTGAAATGCGGAACTGGGCTTTCTCACCACCACCCGTCAGGTTGATGGAGTAGCGGTGTACCTTACCGAACTGCTTGATCTCGTCCACCCAGTCGGTGTTGTGGCTGTAGTGGTTGTAGATGTACGGCATTTCAGTGTTGTAGTCCAACTCAGGAATGGACGTGTCCGTCATCTTGGGGTTGTAATATGCTTGTTTCAGCATCATGGTGTATCCGTCACCGTCGAGCATATTGTAGCCCTGCGGCTGCCACGTGCCTTCGAACTTGTAGGAGAAGTTTACCTGTGTGGGGCCACGCTTACCACGGCGCAACTTGATTTCGATTACACCGTTGGAGCCTTGCACACCCCACTTACCGGCAGCGGCAGCGTCCTTGAGGACGGTGATGCTTTCAATGTCGTCGGGATTCACGTTCAGCAGGGAGGAGAACTCTTCCTCGCTGTCCATGTTGGTGAAGTCCTGATCCTTGTAAGCGTCGGGGATTTCGAAGATGTGGTCGTTTACGACAACGAGGGGCTGTCCGTTTCCGTGGATTGTACTCGTACCGCGCAGACGCATGGTGGTTCCGGAACCGAGGTTACCGGAGTTGGAGATAATGTCGAGACCGGCAATCTGTCCTTGCAGGGCCTGACCGACGTCTTCGAACGCAAGTCCTTCGAGGTCATCCATTTTCATGGTAGATACCGCACCACCGTATTCGCGTTGCGGGATGTCGAGGCCCGTAGTGGGAGCCTTTTTCTTTCCCGTGATGACGGCTTCTTTCATGACCTTAACGGCCTCGCTCATGTTCACTTTGTAGACGGTCTTGTTGATGGGGAACGTCTTGTCGGTGTAACCCATGCCGTGGAAAACCAGCTTGTTCTTCTGATTCTTCACAATCATGGTGAAGTTACCGTTGGCATCGGTGATGGCACTGCTGACAATACGGTTGTTGGTGTCGATTTCCTTCACCTGAACGCCGGGTATGCCTCCAAATTCGTCAGATACGACACCGCTGATACGGCTGATCTGTGCGCTTGCGGGCAGTGCTATAAAGGCTACGACCCACAGCAATATAGTCTTGAGAAGGTTTTTCATGTCTGTCTTTTTTTAGCGTTTATCGTATCTGTCTCAGCAACTCTTTCTTTTGCAGAAGCATACCGCGAGACGGGATTTCATAGCGTTTCTTGTATTGCTTGCCCCATTCAATCCAATCTCTGTCGTAGTTGCCGTTGTCGGGCAATGTCTCGTAGTTGAGCACGTGGGGTATCTCGTGCAGAACGATGGCACTGCTTCCTTCGATCTTGATATTGTTCATGGTGTTCTTGGTAGGCTTGGAGCTGCAGGATACGTCGCGGGCCATGATGTTATAGTTGCCCTCGATGGTTGTCCATTCGCCGCCGTCTTTCAGTTCCATGTAACGGCTGCTGTTCTCGTCCATAATCATGTTGTTGGCGTCGAGCACCTGCAGGATGGTGCCGTTGATGCCCTTCACACGCTGAACCTTAATCTTGCAGAAGAGCTCTTTCTTGGCATCGAAGCTCGATGTCACGAACTCGCGGGGGGCGAAAGTGCTCTTGTCCACAAAGACGCTGTTGTCGGCGAAGTGGTAGCGGACAAAGTTGATCAGGTACGTGATTTTGGCCTGCAGGCGCAAGCTGTCCTCTCCGTTCACCAAATGTTCGTCTTCGTCCTTTTCGCAGTTTTCATACTCCTCCCGGATGCTGTCCCATGTCGGCAAGCCCTTTCCGATGGCCTCCTCAACGGCCTGATTGGTGGGTATGAACGCTGTATAGTTGTAGTTGTTGAAGAAAGCAATGTTGTTGTCCGGGCCGTTGTCGTCGATGAACGTCCGGTACTTCTTGAGTTCCTTCTCCTGGTCTTTCGTAGTCTTGTAGATGGAGATGTCTACCAATCCGCATGCCTTGATGATGTCCTCGTCGGGGCGGCAGAGGTTGTAGAACTGTTCGTACTCGCTCTCAGCCGGGTTGTTGTCGTTGGAGAGAATGTTGAATACGCTGCGGCTGGCCGGGATGAGGGGGCTGTCGAGTTTGTAGCTCGTACCGTTCTGCATCGCATAAGATTCGGTGATAATGTTTTCCTGAACACCCTTGGCCTCCGTATAGATACCACTCTTGTGTGCATCGCTGATGAAACCTTCAACTCCGGCAGCCTGATTCTCAATCTGGAAAGCTCCCTGTACCTTCACTACCTTGCCGTTCTCGCGAATAACCTTGATGGGGGTACCATTCTTGCTGAGGTAGTATTCGTCGATGTCTTCGTCGATACTCTTGATGCCGTCGAGCACGATAGTGTGGCTCTCCAGAATATCTTTCAGGCGATTGACAATGTCGTCGGGATAGCGGTCGATATTCTCCGAACTTTGTTTGGCTCCGATTTCTCCCGTTTCCGGTGCATAATTGTAAGCCGCACCGGTGATGGGCATGGCATTTCCGCCCTTGAAGTAGTAATTGATGACACGTGACTTACCACGGCTCTTGAACGAAAGCGGGTCGTAGTAGTATTTCAGTGCTTCGTCGGTGGGGATGAAGAATGCGAACTGGCTACGCATGGCCATCAAGTAGGCGTAGTAGTTGAGACCCATGTAGTCGGCCATGGCTGTGGAGCCGTTGAAGATGGCGAAGTTGATAACCTGCATACCTTCTCCGAGGAAGACGGGGCCGGCAACGCAACGGTATGCGGCGGGGCCGTACACTTCGTTCATGACGTAGACTACGCCGTTGTTGGCCAATATGGTGCTTTCGATGTTCTCAATGTCATCCGGATAGTAAATCTGTTCATTGGCATCGTCGCGCAAGGTGGTCATCTTGCTGGGTACGGAGCCGGAGAAACGGTCTCTCATCATGACGGCCAACAGGGGTTGCAACTTGTTGGTAGGAATCTGGTCGATGTTGTGGAACAACTTGTCGAAGTCTTCCTCGGTGTGTGCGTCGCTGTATTCAACCGACGGGTCGCAGTAGGTCTCGATGAGTCCCCATCCGCCACCGCCTTTGGTGAAGTACTTCCAGAGGGTTACGTCGTTGGGCACGAACATGGCGGCCATGTCGGTCTTCTCGCCCGCACCGGACGTGTTGATGGCGTTCCATCCCGGATCGAACGGCAACAACAACTTTTCGGCGTCACCTCCATAGTTGAACAGATTGGCACTGTTCTGCGGGTCGCTCTTCAGTGCTTTTGAACCGTAGCTGAGGTCAGAGAAGTAACGCTTTACGAAGATGGAGTCTGTCCATGTTATGCCGCGTGAAGCCATGACGTCCTTGTAAGCCTCCGTAATCTGGTTGCTATAGAACGGTGCGCTCCAACGGTCGAGGATGTGGCTGATGATGCGTGTCTTGCCGCTGGTGCGGAGGGCTTCAGCCATGTTGGGCAACGGGTAGATGACCTTGTCCGTGATGTTCACGTATCCGTTCTCGGCCACGATGTCCATGCTGTTCTTGGAGAGCTTGGCATTGTAGATGTGTACATCACTGGTGACACGGGGTGTGCCCATGAAGATGTTGAAGTCGTTGTCCGTAATGTTGTTCTTGCTGAGGTATTCGCTGGTGAAGAACGACATCATGGAAGTCGAGGAGTCGCAGACCAGATAGATACCCTTACCGCCGTTTGCCTCGCGGAAGCGCCACCAGTAGTCAGCCTCGCAGGGTTTGCCGTTTTCGTCCACTTTCGTGTTGTAGCTGATGGGCAGTGAGTTGCCGTCAAGGTAAGTGACGGTGTCCGTGGTCTCAACGTCGGTGTAGCGGCGCATGTATTCGCCTCTGGTGATGTTGTCACCTTCGCTGCTGGCGAGGTTTTCCATGACGATGGCGTCGTTGAGCATACTGGTGTGGATGAGCAGTTTCTTCTGACTCACACTCAGGTTGTCATAGCTCGTGGCCGTGTGCCAGGGGTTGTTTTCCGGCAGTGTGGCATTGTGCCTGAAGAACTCTTCCCACATGTCGTCTGTGGTAACGAACACTGTTTTCGAACCCGTTCGGGAAAGCACCTCCGTGAGAGGGCGTGCGTTGAGGGGATTGACATCCGGATCGCCTAAAAGCCGCAGGTAGTTCTTGAAGTTACCCTTTTCCTGCAGACTTTCGTAAATACTGGAGTTCAGCCACGATGGCTTTTCATCGTCCAGTGTGTAGTCGTCCTTGCATGATGTCAGACCGCCGGCTGTCAGCAGAAGCAACACAAGGGATGCCTGCTTTCCCATTTTGCTAAAACGGTTTTTCATACATTTAGAATTTGAGGTTATTATTTTTGTTTGTTTTTAATTCTCTTACGTTTAAGTCCATGACATTGAGATGTCAATTATATCACGACCGTGAGGAAATGACTCTCCTCACGTGCAGTTTTGCTGTTTTTCATAGTTCTATTTTACAAATATAAGCAAATTTTTACAATTATTGTGATATTGGCGCATATTTTTAATACATTTTAACATTATTTAGAAAACGGAAAGATGACGTCCGGGAGGCCGTAACGTGAATTGGGGCAGAAGCGGCAGTGGCAGGCTGCCATGCCTGAAACGTTTTTATGGGATAGGACAGAAATTGCACGAATCTCAAAATGTTTTTGGCCGAAAACCGCACAAATCTCAAAATGTTTGGGTATAATGCGTGAAATTTATGCTCATTTTGCCCTCAAAACGCACGAATCTCAAATTGTTTGTTTTCCGATGCTCATGTGTCAGATACGTTTGGAGGCCGGCAGGGGTGGGACGCGCTATTATATATATATAATATGAACGCGCGTGCGCGTGCATAGGGACGTCGGGGCTTGGTCCCGCTATGGACGAGGCTCAGACAATAGCGGGACGGGCCTCAGACAACGTAAGGTCTGAGGCCCGTCCTGCGGGGGTATAAAATGTGAGGTCGATTAGCGAACCTGCACTTTACTGCTTCGCTTGCCGTCGGTGACGATGTAGAGGCCGGCGGGCAGCGGTGTGTTCGGCATTACCTGTGCACCGCTTGCCGCATAGATGCGGAGGTTGCCGGCAGCGGTGTGTATGGCATGGTTGTAGACGCTGATGCTCATATTGCCGGGGGTGATGCTTTCGATGCCCGTGGGAACGATGATGGGGCGTTCGGTGCCCGTGCCGTCGGGGTCGTCGCTGACGATAATCCACCCCATGTAGTCGCCGTTTTCCTTGTCGGAATTGGCAATGTCGGAGGTGCTTGTGCCGTCCACCTGCCGGATGAGACTGGCTCCGTATGTCCGTCCGTCACCGTCCTTGTAGAGACTGCGTTGGCGGATGACACTGGCCTTTACGTAGTTGTCGGTCTGCGGGGCGGCTACGATGTAGGGCTCCACCAGATAGAGCTGCTCTTCCTCGGCATTCGTGAAGTAGATACCTTTCTGAATGGTGCCGCCGAGCGGTGTGGTTGAGCGTCCTACGGTCAGCAACTTGCCGTTGCCGATGGCAATCTGCCCCGGCGAGGCGGCAAAGTAGTTTACGTTCTGCTTGAGTGAACCGCTGGCTTTCTCCTGCTGCACGAGTTTCACCTTGAAGCCGGTGTTGGTGACATCGTAGACCTTGACGGTGACGGGAGCGTAGCCGGTGTTGGTGACGTTCTGCTGGGCCACCACGACGGGTGTCACGCCTTCGGGAAAGGGTTCGGGAAAGGTGACCTGCGTTTCGCCTCTGACTTTGCCGGCATTACCAGAGATGAGCATCATGTCGTCGGAGAGATGGTAGACGGCATCGGCCGGCAGCACGATGTAGTCGGCCGTCTCGGCATTGGCGACATCAATGGGGGTAGGGAGCTGCCAGGGGTAGAAACGAAACTTGAAGGAGCTTTTGTAGAGCCCCAGTATCTGGTTGGTGATGCCGTTGGAGGTGTTTTTATAAGAAACGAGTCCGACCACGACATACGGTGCCGTCTCCTGAGCGTCGATTTCGGTGGTCACGGCATCGTTGCCGCTGATTTTCAACCGTCCAAATTGTAATTGGCCGACGGTGTTGGAGGCGGCAATGGTGATGGAGGCCGTTTCGGCAGTGCGGCGCACGTTGCCGTCGTAGTCGTTGTTGCTTACGCGGAACGTGTAGAAAGCGGGCTCGTAGTCGGAGACGTCTATGGTGGCACTGAGTTCCTCCTTGTCCGTCAGGTCTATCCGGGCCACGGTCACCCATTTGGCACCCTGCTTGACTTCCACAACGGCGTAGTCCGTCATGTCGGTGTTGGGATTCGTCCATGTCAGCGCGACGGTCTTCTTCTTGTTGTCATAAGTGGCGGTGAGCCCTTCGGGAGCAGAGTTGTTCCAGGGCATGAAGTAGTTGATGCTCTTGTTCTGACTGTCGTAGGCAAAACCGCTGAGGTGCGAGCCCCAAACTTCTCCTGCGGGGGTTATTTGCCCATTGACGTAAATCGAGCGTCTGTCCTCTACGGCATTGTAGACGGCGAGGCGCTCCAGCCACGGTTCGGCATCGGCACGCTTCAGCACGTCACGAAGCCATACGCCGTTTTTGCGCTGGTTCTCTGCGAGATTGTCGCTCCAGTTGTACCAGCCCTCGGAGTCGGTGTTGAAGCCGCCCTCGCCAGTCCAGTTGGCACCGTTGTTCCACTCGGTGGCCCAGACGGGCAGACCGGTGGCGTTGTAGAGCGATTTCAGGCTGTTTATGCAGTTGGCGGGAGACTGTCCGCCGATGTAGTAGTGGGTAGCGACGAAGTCGATGCGGATGTTGTTCTTGCGGCAGTAATTGACGTACTCGCTGACCCAACCGGTGTTGGGGTTGCAGCAGGCGAACGTTCCGATGCGCTTTCCGCTGTACAGAAACTCCTTGGCATGCTCGACCAATGTGCTGGCGGCGTGCTTTTCACGCGGGTTGTCGGGGATGGTTGTCACGTAGGTGTACACTTCTCCGGAACCGCTCGTATTGTCGGGCTCATTCTGTCCCAGCACGTGGGTGCAGGTCTCGTCGCTCGCGTTGATGTTTGACCAGCTTTCCCATGCTCCTTTCCATCCCTGGCCGTTGCTTTCTCCGGCTTCGTGGTGGCGCTGAGGAGCGTATTCGTGGTTGATGCGGCTCGTCCGGCCTGCTCCCCAGTCGTAGTACCACGTGGCGTGGGCGGTGTTCATCATGTTCTCGTCGCGGGCGTCGGAACATCCTTTCTTACTTACCCAATTCCATACAAAGACGCGCAACATGCTGACGCGGCCGGCCATGGTGTTGGGCAGGTTCAGTTCCAAATCCTCGCGGTCGGCGATGTAGCAGTGGCTGTAGCCCGTTCCGTCGGTGTGGTTGGCGAATGTGGCCATGTAGCCGCGCTTGAGCTTGAAGGAACGGATGGCGTTGTCGAACTTTCCCAGAGTAGCCTGACGGTTGCCTTGGCTGTAGGTCTTGCTGTCGCCTCCGAAGTCGGCCTCGGTGTAGACGGTCAGAGCGGGGTAGGACTTGCCACGTGGAAGCACGATGGCTCCCTGGCGGTAGATGCCGACACGGCAATTGTCGCCGTTGCTTGCCGCAGCGCCGTCGATGGAAATCTTCTTCAGGTAGTTGTCGATGACGGCCGTGGGAACGATGTTCTCAAAGATGACGGCGGCGTCTTCGTTCCGCAGGTCGATGGTGCCCGTAAGCGCATCTTTACTTGCCGTGATAACAAGGTCGAGGGGAGTGGTCAGCGTGCGGTTGTCAGAAACACTGGTGACGGTTTCCACATCGTTTATGGCATAGGCCGCCGTACATAGACAGGCGGCTATGAGCATGCTTGATAGTTTTCGCATGGTTGTTAGTTTAGAAATTTCTGAATCTTCTTGGTCTGTGCCTTGTAGGCTTTTGCGGAGGCCTTGCCGTTAAGCACTTTTGCCGTTTCGGCAATCAGGGCCTTGCGCTGGTCGAGTTGTTTCAGCGTGAAAGTCGGTATGGGGCGGTTGGTCAGGGCACGGTTGGCCTTCTGCAGGGCGTCCCAGGCTGTGAGCAGTTCGTATTCGGGTTTGGTGATGGCAATGACGGTGCCGTGACGGGGAGTGAAGGCACCACTGGTCTTGGTATCCTGCACCTGCTTGAAGGTGCGCAGGTCGGTGGATTTGCAGAACTGATAGTGGTAGCTGGTGTAGCAGTCGTACATGAGTACCCACGTGCCGTCGAAGAGGCGGAAGACGCCGCTGCCTTCCACGGCCTTGTTGGTGTCCTGACAGAAGCCCGGCTGAAGCTCCCACTTCGAGAGGTCGTGGAGGCTGGGGGTGATGAACTGCTTGATGCCTTTCTGCTTCTGACCTTCGGTCTTGAAGAAGATGTGATACAGACCCTCGTCGTCCTGTACGATGTCGGTGTCGATGCTGGCGTTCTGAACGTCGAACAGCACCTTGGGCTCGCCTTCGAAGTCGCTGAAGTCCTTGTTGGCGTAGGCGTAGTAGACTTTGTCGTAAGGGCAACTGCCGTCGTCGGTGAGGATGGAGAAGTAGACCATGTATTTGCCGGCTTCGCGGTCGAAGATGGTCTGCGGGGCCCATACGCGGGTGACGTGCTCGAACATGGTGCCCTTGAAACGTTCAGGGAAGTGAATGGCGTGGTGCTCCCATTTCAGTAGGTCGCGGCTGCGCATGAGTACCATGCCGCGGTTGCTGCTCCATCCGAGGCTGCTGCGCATGTCGGTGATTACCTGATAGAACCAACCGTCCTCACCGCGCAGGATGTGGGGGTCGCGGACGCATTTTGTGCGTGCGATGGTGTCGCTGGCAATGACGGGGAGACCGTCGTTCAGCGGGGTGTAGTTCCAACCGTCGCTACTGAGCGCATAGCAGATTTGTTCCTGCTCGGGAGCGTTTCCCGTGAAATAGGTGAAGAGGTAAGCTACATAGTTGGGTTTGGCATTGAGGGTGGCCGTAGCCATCAGTGCCGGCACAAGCGTGCATACGAGTTTACTGAATCTGTTTCTCATGTGTTTATCGTTTTGTTTTGTAAGTGACAAATTTATAATTATTTGATGAATTAAGCAACCTTTGGTTTAAGTGTTAAAGTTTTTTAACGTATCGTCGGGATGATTACGGATGTAGCTCCCGGTTGATGAACGCCTTGATTCCGGCTACGTCGTCCGGGTGGAACCATGTGATGCTGTTGTCGCGCTGAAACCATGTAAGCTGTTTCTTGGCGTAGACGCGGGTGTTCTTCTTTATTCGTTCAACGGCTGTTTCCAAAGGCCACGTCCCGTCGAGAAACTGAAACAGCTCTTTGTAACCGACGGTGTTCAGGGCATTGCAGTGGCGGTAGGGAGCGAATTGTCTGACTTCGTGGAGGAACCCATCGCTCATCATGGTGTCTACGCGGGAGTTGATGCGTTGGAAAAGCTCTTCCCGCGGGCGGTTCAGGCCGATTTTTACGATGCGGAAATCGCGCTTCCGGGTGCTCCTTGTGCGGAATGACGTGTAGGTCTTTCCGCTCATGTAGCAGACCTCCAGGGCGTGTACGATGCGGCGCGTGTTTTTCTTGTCCACAAGCTCGTAATATGCCGGGTCGAGCCGTTTCAAATCCTCGGCAAGTGCCTCTAAACCTCGCTCCTGTAATTGCTGCTTGACGTCCGAACGGATTTCGTCGCTGATGGTGGGGATGTCGTCGATGCCTTTGCAGACGGCGTCAATGTACATCATGCTTCCTCCCGAGAGCAAAAGGCTGTCGTGAGTCTGAAATAGGTTGTTGATAAGCCGGATAGCGTCGCTTTCGTATCGGGCGGCGCTGTAATAGTCTTCTATATGTAGGGTTCCGACGAAAAAATGCTGTACACGCTTTATTTGTTCTTCCGTCGGGGCGGCCGTGCCGATGCTGAGACCTGCGAAAAGTTGCCGGCTGTCACAGTTCAATATGGGACAGCCCAGCATCTCGGCCAAGGAAAGGCTGAGTTCGGTTTTCCCCACACCGGTAGGGCCGAGCAAGACGACCAATGTTTTCATTCCAGTATGTCGAATCCTTCCAAGTCAAGGTCTTCTTCTTCAAATCCGTCTTCCCCGTAGAACTTCTCTTCCGGTTCTTCGGTTTGTGTGGTTGGTGTTGCTTCTGTCGGTTCCTCCTCAATAAAGAATTGCGCAGGCGGGGTGCCGTGGTGACGGGTCAGGAGGCCTGCTTGGGGAACCGGATCACTGAAGGTTATTTCTGTCAGTTCCAAAAGAAACTTCCGACGCTCCTCGGGTTCAAAAACGTAAATGAACCGCTGTCTTTCGTCTTCGAGGAACTCTCCGAGCCTCGTATCGGCCATGAGATAGATATCCTCGTCAATAGAGTTGTTCTCCTCGTCATCGAGCAAAATACGCCGGATGGGCTTCCAACTGTCGTCACAGATGAGAAAACGTTGGCCGGGTAATTCCTCATAGCCGCAATGTCTGAGGATAAGCTGATGCAAGTTCGCGAAAGAGGCGTCGGCGTCTGTCTTGAACTCCAAAATGAAATCCTCGTGTTCGGGGCTTATCAGGGTGATGCGTAGCGTCATGGCAGTTGTTATCTGATGAATCCCCGTTTCTCGGTGTCTTTGATGAACTCAAGGATGTATTCGGTCTCCGGAGTTAATCCGATGGTCGTCTTTACGCGTTCGATTTTCTCGCTTAGCAGTCCCTCGCCCATGATGATGTTGAACGTGCGGTGGAGCAGGTCTATCTGTTCGTGGGTGAAGCCTCTGCGGCGCAGACCTACAAGATTCAAACCGCAATAACTGGCCGGTTCGCGGGCCGTCATCGTGTAGGGCAGGATGTTCTGATTGACTTTTGAGGCACCGCCGACCATGGTGTAAGAACCGATGCGGCAGAACTGATGTACCAGTACGTGGGCACTGAGTATGGCTTTGTCGTCAATGATGACCTCTCCGGCCAGTTTGGTGCCGTTGCCGATGATGCAGTTGTTGCCCACGATAACGTCGTGCGCCACGTGCATGCCTTCCATGAGCAGGTTTCCGGAACCTACGACGGTCTTTCCTTTGGCTTTGGTACCTCTGTTGATGGTTACGTTTTCACGAATCGTGTTGTTGTCGCCGATTTCGGCCGTGGTCTCTTCGCCTACAAACTTTAAGTCCTGTGGGATGGCACTGATGACTGCACCGGGGAAGAACGTGTTTCCGTTGCCGATGCGTGCTCCGTAGAGGATGGTGACACTGTTCATCAGGGTATTGTTGTCGCCGATGACAACGTTCTTGTCAATGTAGCAGAATGGCCCGATCTGGCAGTTTTCGCCAATCTTTGCCTCGGGATGGATAAATGCTAAAGGACTAATCTCGCTCATATTCTTAGGTCTTTATTTATTCTTAATTACTTGTGCCATAAGGGTGGCTTCGGCAACGCAGTTCTCACCTACGAAAGCATAACCGCGCATGGTGCAGATGCTGTGGGAGAGGGGAGAAAGGACTTCGCACTTCATGATGAGTGTATCGCCCGGTACGACTTTCTGGCGAAAACGGGCATTGTCTATGCGCAGGAAGTATGTGCTGTAACGCTGGGGCTCATCCAGTAATCCGAGGATGTACAATCCGCCAGCCTGGGCCATTGCTTCAAGCTGAAGGACGCCCGGCATTACAGGCTCTTCGGGGAAATGGCCTACGAAGAACGGTTCGTTGGCTGTAATGTTCTTGATGGCGACAATGCTTTTTTCTTTCAGCTCGATTACCTTATCCACCAACTGCATGGGGTAGCGATGGGGAAGAAGTTCCTTGATGCGCTTGTTGTCCATGATGGGGGGGATGTTGGGATTGTAGATGGGAGCCTGTACGTCGAACTTGCGAATCTCCTTTCGCATCAGGCGGGCAAACTTGTTGTTTACCGTGTGACCCGGACGGGTGGCAATGATGCGTCCTTTGATGGGACGGCCGATAAGGGCCATGTCGCCGATGATGTCCAACAGTTTGTGGCGTGCCGGTTCATTTTCCCAGACTAATGGTTTGTGCTGGATATATCCCAGTTCATTCGCGTCATGGTGCTCGGAACCGGTTTGTTCGCATAACTTGTCCAATGACTCTTGTGTCGTTTTGCGTTCGTAGATTACAATGGCGTTGTCGAGGTCGCCGCCTTTCACCAATCCGGCCATCAGCAACGGTTCTATTTCGCGAACAAAGACAAACGTGCGTGCGGCAGCAATCTCTTTTTCGAAGTCCTCCATGTTGTCGAGGGTCGCAAATTGGCTGCTGATGAGTCGCGACTCGAAGTCTATCATGGCCGTGATGGAGAAGTCTTCGTCCGGCAGAAGGGTAATGCAGGAACCGGTCTTCTCGTCTTTGATTTCAATCTTCCGGGTGATGATGTAGTAGTCTTTGGGGGCCTCTTGCTCCTTGATGCCGATTCGGCGAATCTCCTTGACGTACATTTCAGAACTTCCATCGAGAATAGGAAACTCCGGGCCGTCCACCTTGATTAGGACGTTATCAACTCCCATGGCATAGAGTGCGGCCAGTCCATGTTCGATGGTGCTCACTCTTATGTCTTTCCGGCCTAACACGGTGCCGCGGGTGGTTTCCACAACGTTTTCGGCCACTGCGTCCAGGATGGGCTGCTCCGGCAGGTCGATTCGTTGAATCTTGTATCCGTGGTTTTCCGGTGCGGGGCAAAACGTTACAGTCAGGTTCAGACCGGTGTGCAATCCTTTTCCACTAAGGGAGAAACTCTCATTAAGTGTATTCTGTTTATTATTTGTCATATTATATTCGGCTAATAACCTTATTATGAATTCTTGTTATTTTGATCAAGAGAACGAACGCGGCAATGCCATCAATCCTCTATATTCAGGTGCTTCTTCAGTGCTTCGATTTCTTTCTCCATCTGATAAATCTGCTTGTTCAGGTCGGGCAGTTTCCTAAAGACCACGCTCGAACGCCAGAAGTTATTATAGTCGATGGCCGGATACCCCATGACGTTAGTTCTTTCTTTTTTCACGTCATTGGCTATGCCTGATTGTGCTCCGGCCTGTGTATAACTGGCGATTTTGGCATGACCGGCAACGCCGACCTGTCCTCCGAACACACACCATTCTCCGACTTTCGTGGAACCTGCTATGCCCACCTGGGCCGACATGGCGGTGTGACTGCCTATGTCGCAGTTGTGGGCTATCTGCACGAGGTTGTCTATCTTCGTACCGCGTCGAATGACAGTCTGCCCCATAACGGCACGATCCACGCAGGAGTTGGCTCCAATCTCCACATCGTCCTCCAGCACGGCGATGCCTATCTGTGGAATCTTCTCGTAGCCGTCTTCCGTTCTTGTGAATCCGAAACCGTCTGCGCCTATGACACATCCGGCATGCAGGATGCAGTTGGCTCCGACCTTGCAGCCGTGATAAACTACACTGTTGGAATACATTTCGGTACCGTTCCCAATGGAAGCCCCTGCACCCACGGTTGCGTGGGGATGCAGTACGCATCCGTCGCCGATGACTGCCTTGGGGCCTATGGCTACGAACGGTCCGAGGTAGACGTCCTTACCGATGGTTGCCGATGGGTCTACGTAGGCAGTGGAATCAATGCCCTTGAGCCTTGGCCGCATACTGTCGTACATTCGGATGAGTGTGGCTACGGCTTGGCGGGCATCAGGTACGCGTATGAGTGTAGTCTTGAGCTCTTCTCGTGGTTGGAAAGTGTCATTGACGAGAACGATGCTGCTTTCTGTGGTGTATATATAGTGCTCGTATTTGTCGTTGGCCAAAAATGAAATACATCCGGGGCGCCCCTCTTCGATTTTCGCAAAGTCGTTTACTTTTACTTCGGGATTCCCCTCGACGGTACCCTCTACGAGGCCTGCAATTTGTTGTGCGGAAAATTCCATAGCTTATAATACGTGTTTGATGATTTGTTCCATTTGCTGCTGCGTTTCTTTGGCTTTCAGTGCTGCGGTCTGAGCAAATGTTTCCGACGAGTCGGCATAGATGATGGCGCGGCTTGAGTTTACAATAAGTCCGCAGTCCTTAGTCATGCCGTATCGGCATACCTCCTCCAAACTTCCTCCCTGCGCTCCGATGCCGGGAACGAGTAAGAAGTGATTCGGCGCGATTCGGCGTATATCTTCGAAAGCCTGTCCCTGTGTGGCCCCGACAACATACATCATCTGGTCTGCGTTGGCCCATTCCTGACTTTTGCAAAGCACTTTCTCAAAAAGCGGTTGCCCGTTCTTGTCTTCCGTGCGCTGGAAGTCCTGACTTCCTTTGTTACTTGTCAGGGCCAGCAGGATAACCCATTTGCCATCGTAACCGAGGAACGGAGTAACACTATCCTCACCCATGTAGGGAGCAACGGTTACTGCGTCCACATCCATTTCCTCAAAGAACGTCCGTGCATACAATTGTGACGTATTACCAATGTCGCCGCGCTTGGCATCTGCAATGATGAACTGGTCGGGATAGTTCTTCCGGATATACTCGATAGTCCGTTCCAGGGCAATCCATCCTTTCACGCCCATTGCTTCGTAGAAAGCCAGATTGGGTTTGTAGGCGATGCTGTACTGTGCCGTGGCATCAACGATAGCCCGGTTAAAGGCAAAAATAGGGTCTTCCTCCGTCAGCAGGTGTTGAGGTATTTTCCGTATGTCCGTGTCCAATCCTACGCAGAGAAAACTCTTCTTCCGCTTTATGTTGTCGATAAGCTCTTGTCGTGTCATTGTTTTATCGTATTTAAGTGTTATAATTCCGTTTCTTTCATTCGTTCCGCATTTTCAGCCACGATGAGGTGGTCGATGCAATCCTGAATCTCGCCGTCCATGAAAGCCGACAGGTTGTAAATCGTGTACCCGATACGGTGGTCGGTGATGCGTCCCTGTGGGTAATTGTAGGTGCGAATCTTTGCCGAGCGGTCGCCGGTCGATACCATCGTTTTTCTTCGACTGGCAATGTCGTCGATATACTTCTGGTGCTCTTTGTCGTAAATGAAAGTTCTAAGACGGGCTAAGGCACGCTCCTTGTTTTTAGGCTGGTCGCGTGTCTCGGTACATTCTACGAGAATCTCTTCCGTCTCACCCGTGTTGGGATTCGTCCACATATATCGTGCCCGGACGCCCGATTCCACTTTGTTCACGTTCTGGCCGCCGGCTCCCGATGAGCGGAACGTATCCCATTTGATGGCCCCTTCGTTAATTTCCACGTCAAACTCTTCGGCTTCGGGCAATACGGCCACCGTGGCTGCCGAAGTGTGTACACGGCCCTGCGTTTCCGTTGCCGGCACACGTTGTACGCGATGTACGCCGGATTCGTATTTCAGAATGCCATAAGCCCCCTCGCCGGTGACGGAGAACACAACCTCCTTGTAACCGCCGGAAGCACCCTCGCTGAAACTCGACACCGAAGTCTTCCAACCTTTCGTCTCGCAGTATTTCGCATACATCCGGAACAAGTCGCCGGCAAACAGGGCCGCCTCGTCGCCGCCCGTGCCACCACGGATTTCCATAATGACGTTCTTGTCATCCTCCGGGTCTGCCGGGATGAGCAACAATTTGATTTCTTCCTCCAGTTCGGGGATGCGCCGTTCGCTTGCGGCCATTTCCTCACGTAGCATCTCTTTCGTCTCCGGGTCGTCTTCCATGGCAAGCATATCCTTGGCATCCAGAACATTCTGCAGATGCCCCATGTATTCTTTTCGGGCATCCATTATCTTGCCGAGGTCTTTGTACTCCTTAGTCAGTTTGACGTACCTCTTTTGGTCGCTTATCACGTTTGGGTCAGTGATGAGAGTCGAAACCTCCTCATATCGGGCCACCAACCCTTCCAACTTTTCTAACAGGTTATTATTTTCCATCGTCAGTGGTCGCGTCTTTTAATAGTCAAAAGTTCCAAATTCGCTTTGGATGGTAAGGCTCTTTTTCCCCTCCTCAATATGACCGATGATGCGGGCGTCGATGTTGAACGAGCGGCTGATGTCGATAATCTGTTGGGCATCCTCCGGACTGACATAGATTTCCATCCGGTGTCCCATGTTGAAGACTTTGTACATTTCGCTCCAGTCCGTCCGGCTTTGCTCCTGTATGATGCGGAACAGGGGAGGAATGGGGAACATATTGTCTTTTACCACGCGGCAGTTCTCGTTCACGAAATGAAGCACCTTTGTCTGCGCACCTCCTGTGCAGTGTACCATGCCGTGGATGTTCGGCCGCATCGCGTCAAGAATGCGCCGGATGACGGGAGCATACGTGCGGGTGGGGGAGAGTACCAGTTTTCCGGCAACGACGGGAACGTCCTCAATACTGTCCGTCAGCTTGTACGTGCCGCTATATACCAGTTCCTCGGGTACGCTGTGGTCGTAACTTTCGGGATATTTCTCTGCCAGATACTTGGCGAAGACGTCGTGACGGGCCGAGGTCAGTCCGTTCGACCCCATGCCGCCGTTGTACTCGTTTTCGTAGGTCGCCTGTCCGAAAGAGGCCAAACCTACGATGACGTTACCGGGGCGGATATTCTTGTTGTCTATGACCTCGCTGCGTTTCATGCGACAGGTGACGGTGGAGTCCACGATGATGGTGCGCACCAAATCTCCCACGTCTGCCGTTTCGCCTCCCGTACCGTGAATGCCGATGCCCCATTGGCGCATTTCCTTCATCAGGCTGTCGGTGCCCTCGATGATGGCCGAAATAACCTCGCCCGGAATGAGCATCTTGTTTCGTCCGATGGTGGAGCTGACCAAAATGTTGTCCGTGGCTCCCACGCACAGCAGGTCATCGGTGTTCATAATGAGCGCATCCTGCGCAATGCCGCGCCACACGGACAGATCGCCGGTTTCGCGCCAGTACATGTAAGCCAGGCTCGACTTCGTGCCGGCCCCGTCGGCGTGCATGATGTTGCAGTATTCCGGGTCTCCTCCCAGTATATCCGGTATGATTTTACAGAAAGCCTGCGGGTAAAGTCCCTTGTCGATGCTTTTGATAGCGTTGTGCACATCCTCTTTGGCAGCGGACACGCCTCGTTGCATGTAGCGTTGGTTTGTCATCTTCTTTGTGCTTAATTAACTGTTTCGGGCACAAAGATAATGATTTTTTTTCAAAGAAACTAATATCGTCACCGAATCTTTAGATTCGATACTCCGCCGGGCTTTGGACTATGTTTGTCCGCCGTTGTTCGCATTGTCGTACCGCTCCAGCGCCTTCCTTGCATACTCCCTCCCGACGGCGATAATCTTTTCCGACTTGTCGTAGTCGAAACTGTCTATGTCTTTCAACTCAATGTCAATCAGAATGTCGGGTCTGGTTAGCTCCGTCATCAGGCAGGCATTCTGTCGGAGCATGATACTGCTGCTGCGCGAAAGCAGCGTAAAGTAGTTTATGTCCAGATTCTCCGGCGTCAGCTTGTCGATGATGATTTGGCTGAGCCGGCTGAACCGACGTCCCCCTTTCCGTGGTCGTGAACTCTTTTGCTTTTGTTGTAATTCGTTTCGCTCCTCATGGACGTAGCCGCTCACATCCGCCCCCACCAGCAGGTCGCCCTCCTTGCGCTCTACGCGATTCAGAGGCAGCGGATTGGTGATTCCGCCGTCAATGAGTATCATGTTGTCGCGCCGAACGGGGTTGAAGAATGAGGGCAGGGAGATGCTTGCCCGGATGGCCTGAAACAGACTTCCCTTGCGGAACACGATTTCTTTGCCGGCCGCCCAATCCGTGGCGATAGCGCAATAAGGGATGGGGAGATTCTCGATGTCTATGTCCGGTACGATTTTCATTATCGCCTCGATAATCCGTTCCCCCTTCACCAGATGATTAAGGCTCAGCGAGAAGTCCACCAGTTCCAGCATCTGCCGCCGGTTGATTCCCTTCATCCACTCCCGGTACTCTTTCAGTTTCCCCGCCGCATATATGCCTCCGACCAGTGCCCCCATAGAGCATCCGGCGACGGAGGTAATGCGGTAGCCCCGAGCTTCCAATTCCTCAATCACGCCGATGTGCGCCAGACCGCGCGCACTTCCGCTCGACAGTACAAGGGCAACGTCTTTCATCTGCGCCTCCTTTGTTTGTAAAAATCTATTACTCTTCGTTCCATATCTCCCAACCGGCAATGGCCTGAAGATGCAGCATCTCCAGCCCGTTCTTTACCGTTGCGCCCCGCTGCGCCCCTTTCTGCAGGAACAGCGTCTCCTCCGGATTGTAGATAAGGTCGAACAAGATGTGCTCTTTTCCGATGCTTTCGTAGGGTAGGAGCGGAGCCTCGTCTACGTGCGGAAACATGCCCACCGGCGAGCAATTTACGATGACGGTATGTTCCTTTATGAGGTCGGGCACAAGCTCTTCGTAGCATAGTACTCCCGGTCGTTTCTTCCGGCTGACGACTTGCCACTCGAGGCCCAGTTTGGTTAATCCGTAACAGATGGAACGGGATGCACCTCCCGTTCCGAGAACCAGAGCCTTATGGTGATTTGGCGAAAGTAACGGTTTAATACTCTCCGTGAAGCCGATAACGTCCGTGTTGAAGCCTTTCAGTATAGTCCGTCCCTCCGCATCACGCCGGATTCGGATAACGTTCACGGCACCTATCTCACGGGCTTCTTCCGACAATTCATCCAGCAAGGGAATGATGGCCTGCTTGTGCGGAATGGTGCAGTTCAGCCCCCGCAGTCCGGGATTGTCTCTCACCACCTCCAACAACTGCTCCGCCTCGGCAATCTCGTAATTCTCATACACGGCGTCGATGCCCTCACGCGCGAATTTCTCCGTGAAGAACCGACGGCTGAAACTGTGTCCCAACGGGAAACCAATAAGTCCGTATTTGTCCATATTTTTTTACCTTAAAATACAAGCTCCTCCGGCGGAGCGACGGCTACTTCTCACCCAGATACATGGTGCAGATGCCGAACGTGTAACGCTTCCACGTGACGCGTCCGAAGCCGGCCTTGCGAATGACCTCTTCCATCACCTCACCCTGTGGGAAAGCCTGCACACTGTTCGTCAGATACCTGTACGCTCTGACGTCCCGGCTGAAAAGCATACCCAAAGCCGGGATGACGAAATGCGAATATATCCAGAAAAGCTGCTTCATGGGCGCACTCTTCGGGGAGGCCAGTTCCAGCAGCAACAGATGGCCGCCGGGCTTCAGCACGCGATGAATTTCCTGCAGTCCGCGGTCCAGACTTTCAAAGTTCCGGGCCCCGTAGGCTACGGTCACTGCGTCGAAAGTTCCGTCTTCGAAACTCAGTTGCATACAGTCTTCGGCCTTGAACGAAATCACTTTGTCCAGTTCCTGCTGATTCACTTTCCGCTTGGCCATCTCCATCATTTCCGTACTGATGTCGGCCCCCGTGATGTGACGCGGTTTCAGTCGTTGGGCGGCCAGAATGGCAAAGTCTCCCGTACCGGTGGCGATGTCCAGAATCTCCTGCGGTGCGTAGGGCTTCAGTGCGTCGATGGCACTGCGCCGCCACCAGCGGTCGATGCCGAGCGCCAGCGTGTGGTTCATGCGGTCGTAAGCGGGCGCGATGTTGTCGAACATCTGTTCCATCTGCGCCCGCTTGCTGTCTTCCGTTTCGTAAGGCTTTATGCCTTCTTGTCTGTAAGCCATGCCGTAACGTTCTTTCGGATGCGTTCCTGCAGGTCGCCCTCGGTGTCTGCGGGAACGAACTTACGGCCGATGATGTGTTCGTAAAGCTCGATGTAGCGTTCGCTCACGCTCCGGGCATACTCGTCTGTGATTTCGGGCATTACCTGTCCGGGTTGGTTCATGAAGTTGTGTTCGATGAGCCACTGGCGTACAAATTCCTTTGAGAGCTGACGCTGCGGCTCGTTCTTCTCGAAACGCTCCTCGTAGCCTTCGGCGTAGAAGTAGCGGCTGGAGTCGGGCGTATGTATCTCGTCGATAAGAATCACCTTGCCGTCGCGCTTGCCGAACTCATATTTCGTGTCCACGAGGATAAGTCCTTTTTCGGCAGCGATTTCCGTTCCGCGCTGGAACAGCAGTCGGGTGTAGCGCTCCATGGTCTCGTAGTCCTCCTGCGACACGATGCCCTGACGGATGATTTCTTCCCGCGAGATGTTCTCGTCGTGTCCCTCTTCCGCCTTGGTGGTCGGGGTGATGATGGGTTCGGGGAAACGCTGGTTTTCGCGCATTCCCTCGGGCAGGCGCACGCCGCACAGTTCGCGGCATCCCTGCTGGTACTCACGCCAGGCCGAGCCAGTCAGATAACCACGGATAATCATTTCCACCCGGAATCCCTCGGCTTTCAGTCCCACGGTCACCATGGGGTCCGGAGTAGCCAGTTTCCAGTTGGGAACGATGTCTGCGGTCTGATCGAGGAACGATGCCGCAATCTGGTTGAGCACTTGGCCCTTGTAGGGAATACCCTTTGGCAGGATGACGTCGAAGGCGGAGATGCGGTCGGTGGCCACCATCACCATGATGTCGTCGTTGATGTCATAGACGTCGCGTACCTTTCCGTGGTACACGTTTTTCTGCCCGGGCAGATTGAGGTCGGTTTTTGTTAATGCGTCCATATCTTTAAGTTACGAATAAAAGTTTGTTCTTCGGTTCGGTATCTCCGCGGATTACGATTGCTTTTCGTAGGCCTCCACGATTTTGGTTACGAGCTTGTGTCTTACGATGTCCCCTTTGTCCATGTGGACGAAAGCAATGTCTTTGACGTCCTTCAGGATGTGCAGCGCGTGGGCCAGTCCCGATTGCGTCTGCGAGGGCAGGTCTATCTGCGTCATGTCTCCCGTGATGACCATCTTCGTGTTCATGCCCATACGCGTGAGAAACATTTTCAGTTGCGGGATGGTGGTGTTCTGCGCCTCGTCCAGAATGACCACGGCGTCGTTGAGCGTCCGTCCGCGCATGAAAGCCAGCGGAGCTATCTGTATCGTCTTCTGCTCCATCATCTCCTGCAGTTTGGCGGCCGGAATCATGTCCTCCAGCGCATCGTAGAGCGGTTGCAGGTACGGGTCGATTTTGTCCTTCATGTCGCCGGGCAGGAATCCCAGTTTCTCTCCGGCTTCCACGGCCGGGCGCGAGAGGATGAGTTTCCGCACCTCGCGGTTCTTCAGCGCACGCACGGCCAAAGCTATGGCCGTGTATGTCTTGCCGCTTCCGGCAGGCCCTACGGCAAACAGCATATCGTGGCCGGCGAAGGCCTCCACCAGTCGCTGCTGATTCTTGCTGCGCGGGGTGATGGGTCGCCCCTGCGTGCTGTAGACGATGACGCCCTGCACCCCCTCCTTGTTCGTCTTCTCGCCTTTCAGGATGTGCAGTATCTCCTCCTCTGTCAGACTGTTGTAGAGCAGGCAGTGGTGCTGCATCTTTTCTACGTTCTCCTCAAATTCCGCCATCTGTTCCTCGCTGCCCATCACGTGCATCACGTTGCCGCGTGCCACGATGCGCAGTTTCGGGTACAACGCCTTTACCATCTGCAGATTGACGTTCCTGGCCCCGTAGAATATGACGGGGTCTACGTCCTCCAGAACAATATGTTTCTCTATCATACGTTGTGTTTTCGTCACAAAGTTACAAAGAAATTAAAAACTAAAAGTTAAAAATTGGAAATTATTTGCTACTTTTGCAGTAGAAATGCGGAGGCTGAAGAAAAGTATATACCTGAGTCTGTGGGGGACGGTGTTTGCCGTGCTGTGGATGGTGCGTGTGTGCCATCCCGGTGTGACGGGCGGCTGCAAGCCCGTCGGGGAGAAGCCCGACACGTTGCCGGTGGCGGAAAATCCCGAACTTCCGGCCTCGGTCGTGGACAGGCCTCTTGTCTTCTCGGACGTCCGCCATCCCGTCCGCAGCGTACCCTCCTACGACCGCTGTTTCCCTGACCTGCAGGATGTGCAGATCGGGGCGGCCCGCAAGTGGGGCGTGCAGCCCGTGCGCGACCGCCGGCAGGCCGAAGAACGCAAGTCGGAACTCGTCTTCGTGGGCAGCAATCCCTACTACGTGATGGATCGCGGTATGTCGTACAGCATTCCTTATCTGGTGCCCCGCGCCGCCGACCTCCTGCAACAGATTGGCCGGAATTTCCTCGATTCGCTCGCCGTGAAGGGCGTGCCCCTGCACCGCATCATCGTCACCAGTGTACTGCGCAGTGAGGCGGATGTCAAGAAGTTGCAACGCTGTAATCCCAATGCCAGTCCGGAAAGTTGCCACCGCTTCGGCACGACGTTCGACATTGCCTATAACCGCTACAACACCGTTTCTCCTCCGGGCGAGCATCGCCGGGAAGTGCGCAACGATACCCTCAAGTATGTGCTCTCCGAGGTGCTCCGCGACATTCGCGAGCAGCAGCGTTGTTACATCAAGTACGAGGTGAAGCAGGCCTGCTTCCACATCACGACCCGGTAATCTTCTGCCGGGCTTTTTCTTTGCTTTCCGAACTCTCTTTTCCCCCGGCCCGCCTATGGCCGCTTTCCGGTCCCGCTATGGACGAGGCTCCGTCCCGCTATTGTCCGGCCTCCGTCCCGCTATGGACGCGTCGCTGTCCTCCTATGCGTGTGTGCACGCGTGCGCAGGCGCGTTTCCTTAACTTATATAGTAAGACGCTTTGGGGTGCTTCGTCAGTCCGTCGCCGGAAAAGTGCGGATTGCGAAAGTAGCCGGAGATACGGGGCGAAATATTTTCCCGGCCTTTCCTTTCCGGCTATTGAGTATTTTTCGTACTTTTGTCTTTATGGATTGCATACACCTTATTCTATTACAATTCCCAACAATGTAACTGAGATTGGCAAACAGGCGTTTTCCGGTTGTATCTTTTTGAATCCTGCTATCATAGGCAATGGTGTAATTTCGATTGGTGAAAGTGCGTTTAATGGTTGCAACAGGCTTACTTCTGTAACTATTCCTAACAGTGCGACAGAGATTGGTGAAAGTGCGTTTCAAAGTTGTGCTGGTCTTACTTCTGCAACCATCGGTAATAGTGTGGCTTCTATTGGTAAAAAAGCATTTTATGGTTGCAGTGCTTTGAAAGATGTTTTTTGTTTGGCAGAAAATGTTCCGACTACAGGGAGTAATGTCTTTTATTCGATGCTTTTGCACTCTATGACACTTCATGTACCTATGGCCTCTCTTGAGGCTTACAAAGCAACAAGTCTTTGGAGTAGTTTCAAACAAATAGTGGTCATTGACGAGGGTGACGGCATAGAACAATTAACCTCTGAATATTTCATAAATCCGACCGTCTACGGCCTCAACGGCCGCCGCACGGCGAAGATGCAGAAAGGTATCAACCTCCTGCGCAATGCCGACGGACGGGTGAAGAAAGTGTTACGGAAATAGTTCCCAACCTGTATAAATGAATCAACGGGTATGCGCCAAGCGACGCATACCCGTTGATTTTCTTGTTATAGGAGGCTAATCCCTAATCTAACCTCTAATCCGCCGTATAGAAGTCGGTGATGCGGATGATGGCACGGGCGCATACGGGGCAGAAATCTTCCACCTCGTTAATCTTCATGCGGCACTCCTGCGCCGGGCGGTAACATCCTTTACTCTGATAGCCCGCACCCTCAAATACTCCTACGGTCTGAGTGCAGCGGTTGAGTGCTGCGAGGGCTTTGGCATCGGTTTTGTCTATTTTCCTGAAGTCGGGTACCTTGGGGTCGAGTGGGGTGGGAATGGGTTGTTTCTTCGGCATCAGGTCGGCCCATTTCGAGGCAAAGTCTTTCAGCGTGGTGATATTCGGTTCCCAAGGTTCCGTGTTGGCAGGATACCACTCCGTATCCATGTCGTCGTAGGCATATTCGTCGGCAAGACCACCGTAGCTGTGGCCGAACTCATGCACGAAGACTTCCTTGAACGTGGGGTGGTCGCTGGTGGAGCAGGTAATCTGGTTGTAGATGCCGCCCCCGCCGTAGGTGTCGCTGTTCACCAGTACCATGATGTGCTCGAAAGGGACGCCCGAAAGGAGGTCGTAGATGCGGTGCATGTCCTGCGACATCAGGTAGCGCTCGGTGTAGAACGTGTCGTAGTGGCTGCCGGCAGGGGTGGTGTGCCATACGCCCAAGTGAGGTACTATGGGGCCGGCCTCTTTGGATGGGGCAGCCACGGCTACTACGTTGAAACGGTTCTTGAGCGAACGGAAAGGTTCCCATGCAAAAAGGGCATCTACGGCTCTTTCGCAGTCATGGTAGAACTTGCCCATTTGGGCTTCGGTGTAGCCTTCGGCCACGATGGCGAGGTCGATGCAGTTCGTGATGTCCACACCTTGGAAAGGGTCGTAAGCGGAGGCGGAGAAATTGCGGTCTTTGCCACTGCGCAGCTCATGGTTGGCTGTAGATGCTGTGGCTTTTCCTTTCCATACGTAGTGGAACGGAATGCCGTTGTCGCCTATCCTGCGGATGAGTATGTCCTTGGGGTCTACCGTGTGGGTCATTTCGGTAGTGACAGTCTGATGCTTGTCGGTCAGTGTGACGGTGATGTCGATGGGATTCTTGGGGAACGGAATGTTGTAGGAGGTGGGGAAAGCCTTGTCCACCATCTTGGCCTCGTCGTATTGTAGCCATTCCTGAAACAGGGTGGAGAATGTCCATACGTAGATAATCTGCCGGGTGGCGTGATCCCTGACGGTCAGTTGTCCGTTGCCGTTCAGAAACTTTTCGGCCAGTCGGCTTTTTCGTCCGGCCCATCGGTCTTGCTTTTTCAGTTCCTGGAGGTAGATGTGCTGCTTCTGTTGGTTGCCCGCAAAGATGTAGTCTATTCTCAGGGTGGCGTCTTCAAAGTAGTCCTCGAAACGTTGGGCAGAGGTGTTCAACGCGGGAAAGAGGAGCAGGGCAAGGAGGGCAGTGAGTGTCAATGTTTGTCTTTTCATCATCGGTTAATAAGGTAAGTGTTTAGATATAATCGGTAACGTGGGACGAAGATACGGAAAAAAGTAATGCGGACGAAACTTTGACGACATTTTTAAACCCTTTCGCCTCTTGTGTGTCATAAAGTCGTGCACAACTTGAGAAGAGAATGTTTTAATTAAGGACAAACAACAAACGAACACGACTATGAAAACAAACGTAATGGCCTTTGTCGCCTTCTTAATGCTCAGTCTTCAGTCTTCGGCTTTTGAAGCCCGTCATCATCATCACGGTAAGGGAAACAGACCCGTCAGTCGGATGGAGGGAATGGAAAAACGTTCTGGAAATCTGGCGGATGAACTGGGTCTTACGGGCGATGCCAAAAAGAAATTTGTGGCTACTTACAAAGCCTATCGGAAAGAGTTGAAGGGCCTGAAAGGCGAGAAGAACGTGGAGGGAAAGAAAGAGTGTGGGAAGAAAGAAGCCTGCGAGAAGAATGCTTCTTGTAAGAAGGGGAAATCTTGTGGCGGAAAGAAAGCCTGCGACATGAAGAAAGGGAAGAAAGCAAAGGGTAAGAATCAGAAAAAGAAACTTTCTTCCAAAGAGGCAAAGAAGTACGTGGAAGAGCGCTTCGCACGTATGGAGAGCCGGGTAGCTCATTCGCAGAAACGACTGGAGGTGGAAAAGAAATACTATGCAGAGTTTCAGAAGATGCTGACTCCGCAGCAGTTGGTTCGCCTCTACGGACATCCTCACGGAAAAGCGCAGCATGCTCCGCATCACGCTCCGCGCTGTGGCCGTTTCGGCGCAACTACGGGTTGCCCCGCCGCATCCGGCAAATAAGAACCTGTAACGAATGCTATAAAAATGATAAGGTGCGCATGTGGCGTGCCTTATTGTTTTGTAGGGGGCGATTAAACTTTTTTCGTTTTGCCGTTTCAAATATAATGTGTATATTTGTCAGCAGAAACTGAATTTATGACTATGAGAAAGACTACATTCATGATGGCGGCCCTTTCGGTGCTTACCCTGATAGCCGCTCCCCGGACGACGCCTGCTGTAACGGAAACGGTGCAGGACGGGACGGTTGCTGCAAAGAAGCAAGCGGAAATCAAATTTGATACGTTGAGGGCGAACCTCGGCACGTTTACGGAAAAGGAGTCGGTACAGAAGTGTACATTTACGTTCACGAATGTGGGTGATGCTCCGCTCATTATCAATCAGGCGTTTGCTTCCTGTGGCTGTACGGTGCCCACATATACCAAAGACCCCGTGAAGCCCGGAGAGAGCGGAAAGATTGATGTGACGTATAACGGAAAGGGCAAGTTTCCCGGCCACTTCTCTAAGACCATTACCATCCGCTCGAATGCGAAAACGGAGATTGTGCGTCTGACGGTGGAAGGGGTGATGACAAAGTAACTTAAATAAGAAAAAGGACGTTATGAAAAAGATATTTTTCTGTATGTTGCTCGTTGCCCTGTCCGTGGCGGGTTTTGCAAAGACGAAGAAACAGGTTGAGACTAATCCGCTCGGAACAGGCGCGGAGGATCGTGCTTATTGGGCTAAACTGGCTTACACTATGGCTGCGCCCGTTTTGGAGAACATGGCTAACGGAACGCTCCAGAAGAACATGGAACTGGAGCTTTCGCCCACGTGGGACAACCGCGATAAGAAAGTTGCTTATATGGAGTGTTTCGGTCGCCTGATGGCGGGCATTGCGCCTTGGCTCACGTTGCCCGATGACGATACGGAGGAGGGAAAAATGCGTAAGCAGCTCCGGGAATGGGCACTGAAGGCTTATGCGAATGCCGTAGACCCCGATAGTCCCGACTATCTGGGTTGGCAGAGCGGGGGACAGACGTTGGTAGATGCCGCTTACGTGGTGGAGAGTCTTTTTCGCGGTTACAAGGCTTTGTGGGAACCGCTCGATGAAGTTACCAAACAGCGTTATATCAAGGAACTGCAAGGTTTGCGCCGCTACGATCCTCCCTATACCAACTGGCTCCTGTTCGTAGGCATGGAGGAGGCTTTCCTCATGTATGTGAATGGCGGGCCCGATGCTTTCCGCATCAAGATGGCAATGTCCAAGGCCGAGGAGTGGTATATTGGTGACGGTTGGTATTCGGACGGCCCTGCGTTTGCTTTCGACTATTACAATGCTTATGTCATTCAGCCGATGTACACCGAGTGTCTGCAGATGGTTGCTGCCCGTCAGGGGAACAACGGTTATCTTGTACGTTCCAAGGGGGACAACCGTAACGGAGCTGCCAATCGCCTGAAAGAGGTTATAAAGCGTATGCAGAAGTTTAGCGTCATTCTTGAGCGTTTCATCTCTCCAGAGGGAACGTTCCCCGTGGTGGGCCGTTCTATACCTTATCGTCTGGCCGTGTTGCAACCGCTGGCACAGTTGGCATGGATGAAGCAGTTGCCTTCCGAACTTCATAACGGGCAGGTTCGTGCCGGTATTACAGCCGTTATGAAGCGTATGTTTGAGGGTAAGGGCGCGTCTAATTTTACGAAGGACGGTTACCTGACCATCGGTTTCGTGGGTTCGCATCCCAACGTGGCCGATTGGTACACCAATAATGGTTCGCTTTACATGACCTCATTGGCATTCATGCCATTGGGCTTGCCTGCAGACGACCCGTTTTGGACGGATGCACCAGAGAAATGGACATCGAAAAAGGCTTGGGAGGGCGATGACTTCCCGAAAGATCATAAGTGGGACATCAATCGTCAGATACTTTATTGGGAGTAATCCGGCGATAGAGTGAATAAAAAAAGGGGCGGCAGCGCACTTCGAAGTGTGCGCTGCCGCCCCTTTTTATCGTTTGGAAATTTAGTTTAGGCTTTACCCAATATGCGATCCATGACCCAATTTACGGTGGTGGCGGATACGCTGTCGCAAGTGCATATGGCAGTACCTTGCAGATGTTCCACCACACGCTGAATGAGAAGCGTTTGTACGTGCGGAGGGTTCTCTATGGAGAATTCCTGTCTCCCGTCCTTGTTTTGCAGTACGATGGGTTGATAGGTAAAGACAGAGAAAGAGATTTGGCCGCGGTCGCCGATGATTTCAATGCGGTCGGTTTTTGCCGATTGGTAGGCAACGAAACACCATGAACCGCTGCCGGGCAGTCCGTCGGCAAACAGGAAAGAGGCCGATACGCAGTCTTCGGTCTGATAAAGTCCGCCTCGATTTGTCGAATACCCGTGAGCCCGCAGAATGGGGCCAAACATCTCTTGCAGAAGATCAATTTGGTGAGGAGCCAAATCGTAGAAGTAACCTCCACCGGCAATGTCACGTTGCACACGCCACGGTTGGTTGTCCCGGTCGTAGTCGAGGTCGCGCGGAGGAACGGCAAACTGAATCTGTACGTTCAGTATCTTGCCGACACATCCGTCCTGTACCAGTTCTTTCACTTTTTGAAAGTAGGGTAGGTAACGACGGTAGTAAGCCACAAAGCATGGCACCCCCGTCTGTTTGGAGATGTGGTTGATGCGCTGGCAGTCGGCGTAACTGGCAGCTAATGGTTTCTCTACATACACGGGTTTACCGGAGCGCATGGCCATAATGGCGTATGTGGCGTGACTGGATGGTGGCGTGGCAATGTATATGGCGTTTACTTCCGGGTCGTCAATCAGTGCTTGTGCATCATTGTACCACTTGGGTATGCCGTGTCGCTCGGCGTATGACTTTGCCTTTTCACGGTTACGGCTCATGACTGCTACCACACTCGACCCCGGTATGATACTGAATGCCGGCCCAGACTTCTTTTCCGTCACCTCACCACAACCAATGAAGCCCCATTTTATTTCTTTCATGTCTTTATTTGATGTTCTTGCGGATTCTCGTCAGATACTCTTTAAGAGCTTCTTCGTCATGATTGTCGATGATCTGTATAAGGTCTTTCAGTTCGGAGCGGATGCCTTCTACGTGCGCCTTAGTCCGTGGGTTGAAAAGAATTTCGCGAAGTAGCGTGTCATCTTCGCTTAGTACGCCTTTCGCTATTTTCAAATGGCGCTTGAAAGTGGTTCCGGGAGCGTCCTGATGTTTCATGACGGCTGAGAATACGAACGTGGAGACAAAAGGAACCGAGAGAGAGTAGGCCATGGCTTCGTCATGTTCTTCGAATGTGTATTCGTGTACGTTGAGGCCTAATCTGCGATAAAGGTCGAGGAAGAATACACGGCCCAGATAGTCGCCTTCGTTGATGACGATGGCGTTCTCGTTCGACAAGGCCCCAAGGTTGGCAAATGTGGGGCCGAACATGGGGTGGGTACTGACGTAGTGCATACCACTTTCCTCATAGAATGTCTTTAGTCCGGTCTTTACACTGGCAATATCACTGATGATGCAGTCTTTTGGCAGATAGGGAATAATCTGCCGGAATACGTCGAGCGTGTATTTTAGCGTCACGCAGTTTATGACCAAGTCGGGACAGAACTCACGTATTTCTTCCACGTCGGTGAAGCGCAACGTATTGTAGAGGAAACGCATACGCTTCGGATCGGTCTCATATACGGCAGTTTCGTGATCAAAAGATAGGACGTCGGCAAAGAAACTACCCATTTTGCCTGCGCCAAGGATTAGTATCTTCATTTGTTTATGACTCCCATTTGTTGCCTGACACTCTCTTCATGTATGGCTTCGTAGACTCGACGCACAAAATCGGAATTCATACCGCAAAGTGAGCCTTGTACTCCGCGTTTGTCCAAAATTTCATTGTAGCGCGTTGCTTGTACGACAGCCATATTATGCTCTTTTTTGTAGGTCGCAATCTCGCGACTGATGCGCATGCGTTTGGTGAGTAAGCCCATCAGTGAATTATCTATCTCGTCGATTTGTTTGCGTAGACTGGCCAATGACTCTGTCATTTCTGCGTTGTTGCGAATGACGAGACGGTCGATGATGAAGTCAAGAACATCGGGTAACACTTGTTGGGAAGCATCGCTCCATGCTTCATCAGGATTGCAATGACTTTCTACAATGAGACCGTCGAAGCCCATATCCATGGCCTGTTGGCAGAGCGGAGCCACAAGATCGCGTCGTCCTCCCATGTGGCTTGGATCGCATACGATAGGAAGATTCGGATAACGACGATGCAACTCTATTGGGATGTGCCACATCGGTGCATTGCGGTATATCTTTTGGTCAATACTCGTAAAGCCACGGTGAATAGCTCCCAAACGACGGATTCCGGCCTTGTTGATGCGCATCAAGGCACCAATCCATAATTCGAGGTCGGGACTGACCGGGTTCTTTACCAATACCGGCACGTCTACGCCTCGTAGTGAATCGGCCACTTCCTGCACGGCAAAAGGATTAACCGTGGTGCGTGCTCCAATCCACAGGATGTCGATACCGTAGCGCAGAGCCAATTCCACATGTTCGGGTTTTGCCACTTCGGTAGCCGTAAGCATTCCCGTTTCCTCTTTCACCTGCTGCAACCACTTTAGGGCGGGTTCTCCGTGCCCTTCGAAACCTCCGGGCTTGGTGCGTGGCTTCCACACTCCGGCACGGAAGATGTGGCAACCTTTCTCCGCCAGTTGTTTGGCAGTATTCATAACTTGTTCCTCACTCTCGGCTGAGCATGGGCCTGCGATGATGAAGGGGCGCTTCTGGTCGCTGGGTAGTTCTAAGGGTAGTAAATCCAGTTCCATATTATTTTAGTTCTTTTATTCTTTGCAATGCTTCTTTGAATTTCTCTTCTTTGGCGCAGAGCGAGATGCGTATGTAACGTTGTCCGTTCGAGCCGAAAATGAATCCCGGAGTAATAAATACACGGGCCTCATGCAATACACGTTCTGTCAGTTGTTCTACGTCTGTATAGTGGTCGGGTATGCGTCCCCATAGGAACATACCCACTTGTTGCGGGTCGAAAGTGCATCCCAGGGTCGTCATGATGTCTTCCGCCAGAGAGCGGCGGTGTGCATAAGTCTCTATATTGGCTTGTCTGTGCCAATCGTCGGAATTGTTATAGGCTTCGGCCGCAGCCAACTGCATGGGACGGAACGTCCCGCTGTCGATATTAGACTTCACTTTCAGTATCCATTTGACAAATTCCTCATTGGTTGCCAACATGCCCACACGCCATCCGGCCATATTGTGGGATTTCGACATGGAATTGAACTCGATGCAGCATTCCTTTGCACCGGACACCTGCAGAATGCTAAGATGCTCGTTTCGGTTAAGAATAAAGGAATAAGGATTGTCGTTCACGACAACGATATTGTGGCGACGTGCAAAATCGACAAGCCGTTCATAAGTCTTTCGCTGCGCATTAGCCCCTGTCGGCATGTTGGGATAATTTGTCCACATCAGCCGTACACGACTTAAATCCATCTTTTCCAGTGCATCGAAATCGGGCTGCCATCCATCCTGCTCCTGCAAATTGTAATTCACTACTTTTGTTCCCAACAATTTGCTCAACGATGTGTAGGTCGGATATCCGGGATTAGGCACCAATACTTCATCACCCGGATTTGCAAAAGCCAGTGTGACATGCAGAATGCCTTCTTTTGAACCGATAAGAGGTTGAATCTCTGTGTCCGGATTGAGTTCCACGTTGTACCACCGTTTATAGAATCCGGCCATAGCCTGACGCAATTCCGGTGTGCCACCGGTAGTTTGATAACCGTGCGTGTCGGCTTTTCGTGCCTCTCTGCAGAGCACATCAACAGTTTCCGGTGATGGCGGCATATCCGGACTGCCGATTGCTAACGAAATGATGTCTTTGCCTTCGGCATTCATTCGGGCTACTTCTTTCAGCTTGCGACTGAAGTAGTATTCCGAAACCTCCGTAAGGCGTTCGGCGGGTTCTATCTTAAATACTTTGTTGTTCATCTTTGTATTCTCCTAAAAGTTTGAGATTGCTGGTAAGCGGACTTATGGCGTTTATGGCCTGACGATAGCGTGTGTAGTCGGTAAAAGAAAGGTCGATGTAAAACATATATTGCCACTCTTTGCCAATGATGGGCAGTGATTGGATTTTGGTTAGATTCAGTTTGTAGAAACTTAGTACAGAAAGTATGGCCGATAGGCTTCCCTCTTCGTGAGGCAGAGTGAAGACCAGGCTCGATTTGTTCGTTTCTTTCACATTGCGCAACCGCTCCGCTTGCTCCCGGTTGGCGAGAACCAAGAAGCGTGTGAAGTTATGTTTGTTCGTTTCGATGCCCTCCTGCAGAATCTTCATGTTGTAGATTTTTGCAGCATCTTTATGGCAGATAGCCGCATGATGACGCAGGTGTCCGCTACTGATGTCTGCTGCTGCGCCGGCAGTGTCGGCAACTTCTACGACTTTAAGATTGGGATGTTGCGACAAGAACTCACGGCACTGCATTAGGGCTACGGGATGTGAGTTTATTTCCAACAGGTCGTCCCAACCGTCCTCGGGCAGACACATGATGCTGTGGCTGATTCGCAATTTATATTCGCCCACGATGACGGCTCCGCTGTCACGTAGCAATTCGTAATTGTGGAGCAGACTGCCTGCTATAGTGTTTTCTATGGCCACTAAGGCTGTTGCCTGTGCGTCTTTCTTCAGCGTGTCGAATACCTCCTCGAAAGTATCGCAACAAATCAGTTCCACCTCATCATTCTCATAGTAATGATGGGCGGCAATATCGTGAAAACTTCCTTTTATGCCCTGTATGGCAACTTTGTGTGTCATCTGTCTTTCTTCGTCATGTATAATAAAAAGTCCTGCTCTTTTGGGAAGCAGGACTTTTTTGTGTTCAATATTCAATTATTATCTATTGTCAGTATTTTACATCAATCCCGCTTCACTTCATTGCTAAAGTAAAAGTAATAAAAGTAAGCCTGAAATCGTGCGTTCTGCAACATACTTGATTACGTTTTGTTTCTTAAAACATGACAAAGATAACAACTTTTAACGATAGTGCCAAATATTTGTATATCTTTTTACAACTTCTTTGCCTCAAAGTTCGTTATCGTACTTCTGAAAGTACCGGTTTTCCAAAGCGGGAACACCAACGTGCGTACAATGTTATATGGTTTGGCATCGGCTGCCAGTCGCTCGTCATAGTTCAGAGTCTGGAACAGTTTGCCGTTAATCCACAACTCCGTCTTTTTATTGGTGCCTTTTATGGAGATGTGTTCTGTAACGCCCGGACGACCGCTGTATTTGAACGTAAAGAGGTAACCATCCCGACTGAAACCCAACATACCGCTGATGGGGTCGGACAGGTAGAACTTGGCGCGTGCGCTTTCAGTCAGTACCGTGCCCTGTTCTTCTTTGCCCCATGTAATATCAAAGTCTACCTGATAGTCGTAGCCGATCTGAGCATATCGGTTCCTGCCAAGGTGTGACTTGATAGGCAGGGAGGGGAGGCTTAGTTCTGTTTTTCCCAGTTCGTTCATGCCGGGGCCTTCTCCCAGACGTTTTCTGCCGGCATCCCATTTTGCATAATTCACAGTATCATTTACTGCATGCCAGCATTTTTCCGCCATGACCTGAAGCGCAGGGAATATGCGGTGGTGTACGTCGCCGACGCTGATTCCGTTACCACATACATCATTCCATACGGCAAAACTTCCGCCTTCGATCTGAGGGTCTTTTTCTTCGAACTTCGTCCCACCGATATTGGCCGGAGTCCACCGCTCGTAGAGGAAGCGATCGTTCAGATAGTCGTAGTAGTAGCCGGCGGCAGGAACAATATACACATAGCCGTCGGGAATGCTTACCATTTTGTAACCAAGTTCTTTCATGTCCTTGGGTTTTGCGAATCCGTTGCTCCACATATCCATGAGGACATTCTCAACTTTCACCGGGGTATCTCCTTTCGCATGACTGAGCGACCCCCACAGTTTGGCCTGATAACCGTAGCTCTCAACCAACTTAATCAGGTGGTCGGTGAATCCGCGGAACAGTTCAACCACATTTTTGTCGGCATTGCTGTATTCGTCGGTTCCGATGTGTACGCGCGGGCCGGCAAAAACAGGGTCTTTGCCTTCCATGTATTCAATGAAAAGACTGTCTACGAAAGGAACCACTTCCGGATTGGTGAGATCCAGATGGTCTACGCCAAACTTCTGCGTACCCAGTGATGGCCGGAAATGCGTGAATGCCAGAGAATGGGCCGGAACGTCAATCTCAGGAATAATCTCCACACCCAATTTTGCCGACTCCTTGACGAAACGACGGAACTCGTCTTTGGTATAATGCCCGTCGCGAGCTGTCAGTTCGGGGAACCGTTCGCTCTCCAGACGGAAAGCGGCATAGGTCTCGTCCCAATTATTGTGGAAGTATTTCTTGAAACCGTTGTCGTTCAGGTGAACCTGTAACGTATTCATCTTATAGTAGGATATGATGCGCACCAGGTTCTTCAGGTAGTCCATGGGGAAGAACTTCCGGGCAACGTCAATCATGAGACCACGCAAGGCGTAGTCCGGCTTGTCCTGAATCTTGCATACCGGAACTTCAAATTTTCCTTCTGCGTCCTGCGCTTCCTGCATTTGCAGCAGTGTCTGAATACCCCAAAGTACGGCTTGCGGGGTCGGGCCGGCAATGACAATCTTGTTTTCGGTAATTTCCAGACTATATTCCTCGTTTCCCAGTTTTTTGTTCTTCACAATCCGAAGCTCTACCGATGCCGACTCTTTGCCTTTCGGTGCTCCCATCAGGGCTAAACTTTCTTTCAGGTAGTCTTTCGCATAGTCCAGCGTATTGTCATTGACGCTGATTGAGGCCTGACGGGTCAGTGTAGCCACCCCTTTCCCTGTTTTCAAACTTTTGACGGTCGGTACGACAAAGGCTTCCTTGTCTGCCACTTGCGCATTCAGTGTGCCGGCACTTATGGCA
>CAMWQU010000007.1 GCA_947176535.1 uncultured Prevotellaceae bacterium | reverse complement strand
CCTGCGTGCCGTTCGCCTTCAATGTACCGTGAACGAGGAGCGACGTCTTGTCGTTGAACATCAGTGTGGTTCCCGCCGGCAGCGTCAGCGTAGCCCCCGGAGCCACCACCAGTGAGTCGTAGATGAGATAGGGACGGCGGGCCGCCAGTGTGCAATCGCCCGTAAGGGTCTCTCCACGGAGGACAATCACGTCCATCCCGTCGGCCGTGAGAACGACTTTCTGCGTCACGCCGCTCTCCAGCGTGAAGAGCAGCGCATCCTCGTAGTGGTGAATGTCGTCGCTGTCAAGCTCCGGCAGCGTCACCTCCACACGGACGTAAATACTGTCCTTGCGGCGCACCTCAAAGTCCTCCCCCGCCCCGTCGTAGAGGTACTGTCCATCGACATTGACGCGGAAGTGCGACGTTGCCCCGCCCGCCAGAGCCACACTGCGGATGCACAGTCCCCGGTCGTTGCGGTTGTGAACAATCAGCGTCTGCGTGGCCGAGCCGCGATGAGTGACCACCGTGTCGAACGCGACACTGTCGGCAGAGAACATCAGTTGCGCGGAGGGCGACGTCGTCCACGAGTTATAGTCGTCACAGGAAGCCGCCACCCCCATCCCGCAGAGGGAGAGGAGCAGCAGTCCCGGCAAGCGGCAGAGCCATTCACGAACTTTCATAAGGCACACTGAAACGCTCCCTCCCGCCTGACGGAGAGAGGGAGCAAAGAGGTTCAGATATTTTCAAGTATGGCGAGCAGATGACGCCAAACCATGTCTACGGTAGGAATGAGCAGTTTCTCGTCGGGCGAGTGCACACCGCGCAGCGTGGGGCCAAGGCTCACCATGTCGAGACCCGGATATTTCTCGCTGAAGAGGCCGCACTCCAGTCCGGCATGGATGCCACGAACAACCGGTTCCTTGCCGAAGAGGCGTTTGTACTCGGCCACGGCCACGCGCAACAAGTGGCTGTCGGGATTGGGCTTCCAACCGGGATAGCCCTCGCCAATCTCCACCTCGGCGCCGGCCAATTCGAAGACGGCGGCCACGGTATTGGCCATATTGTGACGCGCACTCAGCAGCGAACTGCGCTGACTGCTGTTGATTTCGATGGTCTTGCGCTCAGGCACCATCCGGATGCTTGCCAGATTGGAACTGGTCTCCACGAGGGCAATATCCTGCGACATGGCAAAGACGCCGTTCGACACGCCCTGCAAGGCCATGATGAGCCGGTGGCCCGTCTGGCGGTCTACGACCGTGGAAGTGGGTTCGGCCGTTTCGAGCAGAAACTCCATCGTCGGCTCCGTCACGCGAAATTCCTCCTCCACGTCAGCGGCAAAAAGGTTCCAGTCCACGCGGAGGGTCTCCTTCATGGACTCGGGCACGGCGATGGTGGCACGTGCCTCGCGGGGGATGGCATTGTGGAGACCGCCGGCCTGAATGTCGGCAATCAGCACGGGCATTTTCTTCAGTTCCAGATAGAGGAAGCGGGTCAGCAACTTGTTGGCATTGGCGCGCTTCTTGTCGATATCGTCGCCCGAGTGGCCGCCCGTCAGTCCCTTGACGCAGAGCGATGCGAAAAACTGATTCTGCGGAGTCTGCTTTTCCTCGTAGTGGAACGTAGCCGCCGTGCGGCATCCGCCGGCACAACTGACAAAGAGTTCGCCCTCGTCCTCCGAATCGAGGTTGATGAGGTACTGCCCCGTCATGAAGTCCGTCCCCATGCCCTCGGCACCCGTCAGACCGGTCTCCTCGTCACGCGTAAACACGCATTCCAGCGGCCCGTGCTTCACGTCCGTTGCAGCCAGCAGGGCCATTTCCATGGCCACGCCGATGCCGTCGTCAGCACCGAGGGTGGTACCCTTGGCCTTCATCCAGTCGCCGTCGATGTAGGTCTGAATGGCATCGCGGTCGAAGTCGAAATCCAAATCGGCATTCTTCTCGCACACCATATCCATGTGGCTCTGCAGAATCACCGTCTTGCGGTCCTCCATGCCCGGCGTAGCCGGTTTGCGGATGATGACGTTTCCCGTCTCGTCGCGACGGGTGTCCAGTCCCAGACTGCGACCGTACTCCAGCAGGAACTCTATCATGCGCTCCTCACGCTTCGAGGGACGCGGCACCTTGTTCACTTGTGCAAAGCACTCAAACACACTCTGTGGTTTCAGCATTGTTTCGCCCATTTTCTTTTTATTTTTTAGTCGTTTATGTTCGTTCTGTCGGTTGTCTTCATGGCAAAGAACTTCATATACCTTATATATAATAACGCGACGATACGGGTTTTCGTATATCTCGCCCCGTTTTTTTCATGTGTCCCGCCGTGGCATTTCCTTTCTCCCGTCCGCGCCTTTGCGCGGCCTTCTGTACGCAAACTGTATTCATCGTCGATGAACGGACATTCACCGACGACGGACGGCCGTTCATCGGCGATGAATGC
This sequence comes from uncultured Prevotellaceae bacterium, assembly GCA_947176535.1. GTDB lineage: Bacteria > Bacteroidota > Bacteroidia > Bacteroidales > Bacteroidaceae > Physcousia. The sequence goes on along the minus strand of CAMWQU010000007.1, from coordinate 97,712 downwards.
GCGTCCGCCGACGGTGAATACAGAATGCCCGGCAAAGACCGTCACAAGCGGAACCGACGGTGGCAAATTGTTGCTATTCAGCCGGAGAAACAGGCTCACGGGCATGTGGGCCGGTCTCTACCGTTAAAAAATCATAAATACGCGATAAAATCGAAGCAGGAGGGACGCTATTCGTAATTAAAGCACTATCTTTACGCCCGCAATGATGAAACTAATGCTCATCGTCCTCGCCATCGTGGCCGTAAGTATGCTGCTGCTGACCGTAAACATCTGGTTACGCGGCGGTGATTTTCGTAGCCGCCACATCGGACAGAGCCGCGAAATGCGGCGCAGGGGCATACACTGCGTGCAGTCGATGGACGCCATGGAGCGCAAGAAGAAAAGAATAAGAAGAAGACAAAGTTAAACAAACATACACAACATGAAGAAAATCTTTTTGATGGCCCTGTGCATAGGGCTGATGACAAGTTGCGGCAAGCAGGGCGACTGCGAAGAAACGGTGGCCGACGCACCCGCAACGGGAGAAACGGGACTGCGCATCGCTTACGTGGAAATCGACACACTGATGGCTCAGTACCAGTTCTGCAAAGACTACACCGAGCTGGCCAACGTGGAGGGCGAAAACATCCAACGGACACTCGCCGGCAAGCAGCGCACGCTGGAGCAGCACGCTACGGCCATGCAGAAGAAGTATGAGTCGAACGGATTCACCAGTCAGGAGGAACTGACCCGCGCACAACAGTCGCTGCAGGCCGAACAGCAGGCTCTGCAGGAACTCTCGGAGCGTTTGCAGGCTTCGTTCCTGGAGGAGCAGAACAAGTACAACGAAGAAATGCGCGACTCCATCCAGAAGTTCCTGAAGGAGTACAACAAGGCGAAGAAGTTCGACTTCATCATGGCCAAGGCAGGCGACAACATGCTGCTGGCCAATCCGAAGTACGACATCACGGCCGAGGTGCTGAAGGGCCTGAACAAGCGTTACAAGACCAAGCCCGAAGTGGCCGAGAAAATAAAGAAATCGGAGAAGAAGGCAGAGGAGAAAAAGAAGTAAGAAGAGTATAAAACAAAAGTGCCGCCCCTGAAAAGTCTTATTTACAACTTTTCAGGGGCGGCACTTTGTATTTCTTTCCGTGTCAGTTTTTCTTGCTTTCAGCCGACCGCACACGACTGAGCGTTTCCGGCGTCATCTGCAAGAAGGAGGCGATGTGCACCATGGGGGCACGAAGCACAATTTCGGGTTTTGTGGCCATCAGACGCGTATAACGCTCGGTGGCGTTCTCGAAACGCTGCGAGTCGGCATGCTCCTGACTGGAGATGAGGGCGTGCTCCAGTATCTTGCGATAGAGCATTTCCATCTCCTGATTCTGCAACATAGACATGTGCCAGGCCTCATAGGGGATGGCGTAGAGCACGGAGTTTTCCAGAGCTTCCACCATCAGGCGACTGGGCTCCTGCTTCAGGAAACTTTCGATGCAGAAGACAATGCGTCCCTCAAAGGAGAAATGCTCCGTCACATCCTTCCCGTTCTTGTAATAGAACTGACGCACCATGCCACGATCCACAAAATACATGGCACGGCACACTTCACCTTCAGACAGCACGATGTCGCCCTTCTGAAACTTCATCGGCACCAGTATCTGCGACAAAGTATCTATGCCCATCGGACTCAGACGGCAGTAGAGACGGGTTATCTCACGTGCTATGTCTCGGGTGCTTTTCATCATAAGGGGTCAGGTGTTTATCATGGAAGGTTAGGGGTAAAGGTCAATCTAATTTCAGGACGGCGAGGAAGGCTTTCTGCGGCACCTGCACGTTTCCTATCTGCTTCATGCGCTTCTTTCCTTTCTTCTGTTTCTCCAGGAGCTTTCGCTTTCGGCTTACGTCACCGCCGTAACACTTGGCCAGCACGTCTTTCCGGACTTGCTTCACGGTCTCACGGGCGATAATCTTTGCTCCGATAGCGGCCTGAATGGCAATGTCGAACTGCTGACGGGGCAGCAGGTCTTTCAGTTTTTCGCACATCCGGCGGCCGAAATCCACGGAATTGTCTACGTGCGTCAGTGTGCTGAGTGCATCCACCGGCTCGCCGTTCAGCAGAATATCCAGTTTCACGAGTTTCGACGGACGGAAGCCGTCCTGATGATAGTCGAACGAGGCGTAGCCCTTCGATATGCTCTTCAGTTTGTCATAAAAGTCAATCACGATTTCGCCCAGCGGCATGGCGTATTGCAGTTCCACACGGTTGCCGCTGATGAAATCCTGCCGGAGCAGTTCGCCACGCTTGCCAAGGCACAGGGTCATGATGGGGCCTATGAAATTGGCGGTGGTGATGACGGTGGCGTGGATATAGGGTTCCTCGATGTGGTCGATGAGCGTGGGTTCGGGCATACCGGCCGGATTGTGCACCTCCTTCACCTCGCCCTGCTTGTCATAGACCATGTACGACACGTTGGGGACGGTCGTAATGACGTCCATATTGAACTCACGGTCGAGACGTTCCTGCACAATCTCCATGTGCAGGAGACCCAGAAATCCGCATCGGAAACCGAAACCCAGTGCCACAGACGATTCGGGCTGAAACGTAAGTGAGGCATCGTTGAGCTGCAACTTTTCCAGCGAAGCGCGCAAATTTTCAAAGTCATCGGTCTCTATGGGATAGACACCGGCAAAGACCATGGGCTTCACTTCCTCAAAGCCGGCAATGGCTTCCCGCGTGGGGTTGGCCAGTGAGGTAATCGTATCACCCACTTTCACCTCGGTAGCCGTCTTGATGCCGGAGACGATGTACCCCACATTGCCGCAATGCAGTTCCTTGCGGGGCATCATGTCCATCCGCAGTATGCCAATCTCGTCGGCCTTGTACTCCTTGCCCGTGTTGATGAACTGCACCTGCTCGCCACTCCTGATGCTGCCGTTCACTATCTTGAAGTAGGCGATGATGCCTCGGAACGGGTTGAACACGGAGTCGAAAATCAAGGCCTGCAAGGGTGCGTTCTCGTCACCCGAAGGCGGCTGTATGCGGTCTACGACGGCATTCAGGATGTCTTCCACCCCCATACCGGTCTTTCCGCTGGCGCGGATGATGTCTTCATGGTTGCAACCTATGAGGTCTACGATTTCATCCTCCACCTCCTCCGGCATGGCGTTGGGCATATCGCACTTGTTTACAACGGGAATGATTTCCAGGTCATGGTCTATGGCCATGTACAGGTTGGAGATGGTCTGCGCCTGCACACCTTGCGTGGCATCCACCACCAGCAACGCGCCTTCGCAGGCTGCAATGGAGCGGCTGACTTCATACGAGAAGTCCACGTGCCCCGGAGTATCAATAAGATTGAGGATATAGGTCTCGCCGCCACGCTCATACTCCATCTGTATGGCATGGCTCTTGATGGTGATGCCACGTTCTTTCTCCAAATCCATGTCATCCAACATCTGACCTTCCGTCACCTTGACGGTATTCGTCCGTTCCAGCAAGCGGTCTGCCAGAGTGGACTTTCCATGGTCGATGTGTGCTATGATACAGAAATTACGTATGTTCTTTTGCATGGGAAAAACGGTAATTTGCGCAAAGATAATAAAATTATCAGGATTAGCAAGCCCATAAACATAAAAAAAACGCCTCGAACCCTAAGATTCGAGGCGTTTTATACCGTAGAGGAAAGCGGAATCCGCCGTTTCTCCTCTTATCCTACCAATTCGACAACAATGTCTTTCTCGGCTTCCGTAACGGCGATCTTGCCCTCACGAAGCAACCAACCCAAACCGAGGTAAAGTTCCTTGTCCGTCTTAACCTTGGCTGCTTTCTTCAGATCCTTGTTGTTCAAGGCACCGTTCTCGTTCAACGCATTCCAAATCTGTCCTGCGATTGTACCAACTTTTTCGTTCATAGTTTTAATATTGTGAGCTTAAACTTTAGTTAATTGCCTTATTTATTTGGCACTACAAAGGTACGAAGTTTTTAAGAAAGCGGAGCCGTGCCGAGAATATTTTGACAATCAATGTGTTATTTTCTTGATTTATATCAATATTATGGTTACCTTTGCAGCATGAAAAAGACAGTATTCTTAGTCATCGGCATGGCCGTATGCCTCTCGGCTTGCAGAAAACAGACGTTTGAAGAACGCGTGGCACAGGAGGTTAAAGAGTTCAACGAGAAAGAAGCCCCGAAGCGGCAGGACATGTACACAATGTTCGACAGCATGACTTTTGTCCCGAAACAGCAGACACTCAGTTACTACTACACCGTGGAGGGTGACGGGGAGCAACTCTTCCCGGCCGAACTGATGAAAGAGAACATTTTGAAAGGAGTCCGTTCGTCATTGGCCCTGAAATCGCACAAGGAGCACGGACTCAACCTGCAATACAAATACTACGGGAAAAGTTCAGGAAAAGTTCTGATGGACGTAACATTCACTCCCGAAGACTACAATTAGCCTCCTGCACATATACCGTAAATTTTATTTGATAAACAAAAAAAGCGGGGACACTTCGAAAGGAGTGTCCCCGCTTTTTTTGTCGGTCCAAGAGCCGGAAATATAGTTTACTCTTCGGGCTTCATGTTCGTGTAAACGTTCTGCACGTCGTCGAACTCCTCCATGCGCTCCACCATTTTGTTAATGGTCTCACGCTGCTCGGGAGTAACGTCTTTCAGGTCGTTGGGAATGTAGGTAAACTCACCACCGACATCCTCGAAGCCGTCTTCCTCCAGTTTCTTCTGAATCTGGTTGTAGCTCGTAGGCTCACCATAGATGGTGATGGTGGTTTCGTTCTTGTCCTCGTCGAATTCCTCGTCATATTCCTCCTCTACTCCGAAATCAATCATTTCCAGAATAAAGTCGTCCATATCCATGTCAGCCTTCTTCTTGAACGTGAACACGCACTTATGATCAAAGAGGAATGCCAGCGAACCCATAGTACCCATGTTACCACTGAACTTATTAAAAATGCTACGCACATCGGCGACAGTACGTGTGGGATTGTCGGTCAGCGTGTCCACGAAGATAGCGATGCCGTGAGGGCCGTAGCCTTCGTAAGTCATGGTCTTGTAGTCGCTCTGGTCTTTACCCATCGCATTCTTGATGGCGCGCTCGATGTTGTCCTTCGGCATATTCTCACGCTTGCAGACAGCAATCACGGAACGCAGCGCAGGATTGTTCTCGGGTTCCGGGCCGCCAGCTTTCACAGCAATGGCAATCTGCTTGCCCAGACGCGTGAAAGTCTTGGCCATGTGTCCCCAACGTTTCAGTTTCGCTGCTTTACGATATTCAAATGCTCTTCCCATTTTATTGATTATTTAGAATTGAAATTCACCTTAATTCGGCATTCAGTTGCGTCGTCAGATTATGGATAAGTTTCTGCATGACGGCGTCTATCTGCTTGTCTCCCATCGTCCGGGTCTCATCCTGCAGGATGAAATTCACGGCGTAAGACTTCTTCCCGGCAGGCAGGTTCTTGCCCTCATAGACATCGAACAGCCGCACCTCGCGGAGCAACTTCTTCTCCGTCCGATAGGCTATCGACTCTATCTGGGCAAACTCCACGCTCTTGTCAATCAGCAGAGCCAGGTCGCGGCTGACAGCCGGGAACTTGGGCAGGTCGGTAGCCGTAATCTTTTGGTTGCGTATGGTCTTCATCAACTGCTTCCAGTTGAGGTCGGCATAGTAAACGGGCTGTTCCAGTCCGAACTGCTTCTGAATCTTCTGCGCCACAATGCCGAGGCTCACGAGAACCTTTCCGCCACGGTTGCGAATCTCCAGACTCTTATCGAAGAGGTCGCATTCGCCATTGGCAAACACCAATGCACCGAACGGCACACCGAGCCGGGCCAGAATATTCATCACATGGCCTTTCAGTTCATATACCGTTACATCCTCATCGGCATGCGCCCAGCTACCCTGCACACGCTTACCCGTCTGCCACAATCCAAGATGGCAATCCTCGCTGTAAGCATCCAGCACGTGCTTGATAACCTCCGGATCGCGACTGCTGCTGACACCCGGTATGATGTCGGCGCAGCGACGCTCCGCCTTGAAATAATAGCAGTTGCCGAACTCAAAGAAACTCAGGTTTGAGTTGCGATAGGAAACATTACGGGCAATGCTTTCCAGTCCACCGAAAAGAAGATTCTGACGCAGCACATTCAAATCCTGACTCAGGGGATTCATGAGCCGCACGCAGTTTTCCGGCTTGAAGCTATCCAGTCCCTCGTAATAGGCACCACGCTGCAACGAGTTGTTCCATATCTCACGGAAACCGGCACCCACGAGCTGTTCTCCGACGATGTTCTGAAGCTGATGGCTCTTGTCCGCATCTCCTTTGACGGCAATGCAAGATTTCACCAAGGCAGGCATTTCCACATTATTATAACCATAGATGCGGAGAATGTCCTCCACCACATCGCAAGGACGCTGCACATCCACACGATAGGCGGGAACCTGCAACTTCAGTCCCTCCGGCGTCTCCTCCGTCACCTTCATTTCCAGACTTGTGACGATGCTGCGCACCGTTTCCGCAGGAATGTGCTTACCGATAAGGCTGTCCACATAATTGTATGTCAAGTCCACCACGGCATCCTTGATGGGCTCGGGATATACGTCCACGATGTCCATACTGATTTTTGCTCCGGCCAATTCTTTGGCCATGAGGGCGGCCTGCTTCAGGGCATAGATGGTGCCGTTGGGGTCGATACCACGCTCAAAACGGAAAGAAGCGTCGGTGGAAAGTCCGTGACGACGTGCCGACTTGCGAATCCATGTAGGATTGAAATAGGCACTCTCCAGAACAACGTTCCGTGTGGTCTCATACGTGCCGCTACCCTTTCCGCCAAACACACCGGCGATGCACATAGGCTCTTCTTCGTTGCAGATAGCCAGGTCGCGTTCCGACAGTTTGTGTTCCACGCCGTCGAGCGTGACAAACGGAGTACCCTCGGGCATGGTCTTCACCACGATGTGCCGGCCCTTCACCATGTCTGCATCGAAGCAGTGCAACGGCTGTCCGTAGGCCATCATGATGTAGTTCGTAATGTCCACAATATTGTTGATGGGACGCAGACCGATAGTTGTCAGGCGCATCTTCAGCCATTCGGGGCTTTCCTTCACTTCGCAACCTTCGAGCGAAACGGCAGCGTAGCGCGGACAAGCCTCTCCGTTCTCCACGGTGACGGTGATCGGCAGGTCGTTATTGTCCACCCGGAATGCCTCCGCCAACGGACGATGCAGGGCGGTTTCGTATCCGTTCTGCAGCAACCACGCATAGAGGTCGCGGGCCACACCGTAATGGCTGCACGCATCGGCGCGATTGGGGGTAATGTCCACCTCTATCAGATAATCACTTTCCAGATGATAGTATTCTGCGGCGGGCATACCAACGGGTGTATCTTCCGGCAGTACGATGATGCCATCATGGCTGTTTCCCACCCCTATTTCGTCTTCGGCACAAATCATGCCGTTCGATTCAATGCCGCGCAGTTTGCTCCGCTTGATGGTAAACTCTTGATCGCCGTCATAGAGTTTGGTGCCCAAAGTGGCCACCATCACTTTCTGTCCGGCCTGCACATTGGGGGCGCCGCACACTATCTGTTCGGGGTCACCATGTCCCAAAGCGACGTTGCAGACGTGCATGTGGTCACTGTTGGGGTGTGGCTCGCAGGTCAGGACTTCGCCGACTACGATGCCTTGCAGTCCGCCACGGATGCTCTGCACCTCTTCCACACTCCCCACCTCCAGACCGACGGAGGTCAGGGCTTCGGCCACCTGCTGGGCCGAGAGGTCGAAATCCACATAGTCGCGGAGCCATTTATAAGAAATATTCATAGAAACTTACGAATTAGGATTTACGCATTACTATATTTTTCGCGTGCAAAGATACAAATTAGCAGGCGAAATGCCAAATTTCAGTAAAAGAAATCAATGATGTGTGTTGTTTATCACTTTATTTCTTTTTTGAAGTTTTTGCGGTCAGTGCATGGATAGAATCCATGTAGGCCTGCTCGACCGGAGAAAGGTTGCGAACTTGAAATTTTCTATATTCCGCGATGGCTTTTTCCTCCGCCTGTTTGTGGGTTACGGTACCGGCATCGGTAAGTATCTTTTCACCTGTTGAGGAAAGGATGCTGTCAAGGTGTTTGATATAGTCATCCATATACATCGGGTTGTGGCGCATTGCCTGTATCTCGGCAAAATCAAAATATCCCGATACAAGATTGTTCAGCACTTTCAGTTCATCCTCTTTCAGATAGTTCTTTGCTACGGTTACGTCATTCTTAGTTGGAAAATCTCCGGCAAAAGAGGTTAAACCCATAAACGGTTGGTCTGCATCGGCACGCTCATAGACAAGTTCGGCCGCCGTATGTCCGTGGGCTGCATAGTGGAGCTTGTTTTGTACGATTTTGAAGAACCTGATGGATTGTTCGGCTTTCGGGTCGTAATCGACGCTTGTGGCATAGATGTCAAGCACCTGACGATACAGCACTTTTTCCGATGAGCGAATGTCACGGATACGGTCGAGCAACTCGCGCCAATATCCGCCACCGCCCATTTGTTTCAATCGCTCGTCATCCATCGTAAAGCCTTTAATCATATACTCTTTCAGTCGCTCGGTGGCCCAACGGCGGAAATTCGTGGCAAGCCGGGATTTTACCCTATAGCCCAGCGATATAATCATGTCAAGGTTGTAAAACGGTATTTCACGCTCTACTTGTCGGCAGCCTTCTGTACGAACCTGTCGGAATTTCCGACAAGTTGAAAATTCGTCCAACTCTTGTTCTTCGTAGATATGCTTTATATGTTCTACGACATTCGTTCGTGAGGTCTGATACAAGTCTGCCATCTGCTGCTGCGTAAGCCATACAGTCTCATTCTCCAAACGAACCTCGATTTTGGTTATACCGTCTTCTGTATTGTATATAATTATGTCGTTATGCTCATTCATGTACGCTTTGTTACCGAGTGTTTTGCGGGTGAGTTATCAAAGATTGCTTATACGTGCGCATGGGGCCTATATCTCCTTGCCCCCTTAGAACGGCGGCCGGTCATCCACAGAGTCACTGGGGCCGAAAGGATAACCGTCTGCCGTATTTTCCGGCATATTCAGTGCCATGTTGCCGATGCTGCTTGCCTCCTCGGCCGAGAGGGCCGACGTTTTTGTAGACGAGGCATACTGCTCGCTGGGCAGCGGTGCCCGGCGGTTGTCCTCGTAATCCTCGAAGCGGGCAAACTGGTGCTTGAACTTCAGCTTGATAGTTCCCGTGGCACCGTTACGGTGCTTGGCAATGATAAACTCGGCCAAATTGGTAAGGTCTTCGTCCCCTTCGCCTTTGTAGATTTTGTAGTATTCGGGACGATGGATGAAGCACACCATGTCGGCATCCTGCTCGATGGCACCCGACTCGCGGAGGTCGGAGAGCTGCGGCCGCTTGCCCTCGTTACCCTCGCGGTTCTCCAGTCCGCGGTTCAACTGCGAAAGGGCGATAATGGGGATATTGAGTTCCTTGGCCAGTCCCTTCAGGTTACGGCTGATGGTGCTCACCTCCTCCTGTCGGCTTCCGAAACTCATGCCCGAAGCGTTCATCAACTGGAGGTAGTCGATGAGAATCATTTTCACTCCATGTTCGCGGACAAGGCGGCGCGCCTTCGTGCGCAGTTCGAAGATGCTGAGTGCCGCCGTATCATCTACGTAGATGGGCGCGTCGATAAGTTGATTGAGACGGGCATCGAGCTGGTTGAACTCCACGGGCGAGAGGTCGCCGGACTTGAGCTTCTCGCCCGGAATGTCGCAGACGTTCACAATCAGACGGTTCACCAACTGCACGTTAGCCATTTCCAACGAGAACATGGCCACTGGAATGCGCATATCCACGGCCATACGCTTAATCATCGACAGGATGAAAGCCGTCTTTCCCATGGCCGGGCGGGCGGCGATAATCACAAGGTCGGAAGCCTGCCATCCGTTGGTAGCCTTGTCCAGTTTTTCGTAGCCCGTGGAAATGCCCGACAGACCGTCCGTCCGCGCCATGGTCTCTTTCAGTTTCACCATAGCCTCCTCGATGACGGGATTGATTTGCGTGTAGGAGGTGCGCTGCGTCTGCTGCGATATGGTGTACAGCTCCGCCTCGGTCTCCTGCATCAGGTCGGCTACGTCCTTCGTTGGGTCGAAGGCGTCGCCCAGCACCTTGCTGGCAAAAGTGATGAGTTTGCGGGCCTGGAATTTCTGATAGATAATCTGCGACTGGTATTCGATATGCGCCGACGTGATGACGTTCTGTGCCAGTTGGGCGATGTAGATGAGTCCCCCGGCCTCCTCCAGTTGTCCCTGCGTCTCGAGGAACTGCGGCACGGTGATGATGTCCACCGGACGCTGGTTCACCTGCAGCGACTGTATGGCCTTGTAGATAATCTGGTGACGATGGTCGTAGAAAGCCTCGGGACAGAGCAGGTTGGAGACCTGTTCGTAGGATTCCTGTTCGATGAGCAGCGCGCCCAGTACGGCCTTCTCGAAGTCGAGTTGCTGCGGTTGTTTGTTACCGAAGGCATCCGTCAGCGGCACTTCCACCACCTTCTGCCCGCTCTGCCGCTTCGTGCGGCCATTATTTTTACTTGTTGCCGGCATACTATCTTCCTATTTTTCGTTCACAAATCATTATTTCTTTTTCTTGTTTTTGCGCTGCCCTCGCGGAAGTCGGCTCCGAATTTCGGCCCGTCTAACAGTAAACTCATCGTCAGACATCAGACCATCATTGTGAAGTTTCTCAATGACGGCAAGCTCCATCCAATCCTGATGAGTCATGTTGTCAAAGTTACTGCAATAGGAACAGGCGAGATTGTACTCACGAACGGAAATACTGGGACTAGGCAACTTAATGGATGATCGTGTGCTGCCTGTTGCAGGTGCAGTGGATGGACGTGACAAGATGGTGAGTTCTACTTTTAACGGAGATACGTCTGTTTGCTTCTCAAATCCTTCTTTCTTTGACATATTGAACTTCTTTATATGTGTTTATATATTTGTATATTTTACGAATTTCCTTAGATATCCGATTGCGAGGGGCGTTGTAATCCATTGCGGCACTTCCACCACCTTCTGCCCGCTCTGCCGCTTCGTGCGGCCGCTATTCTTACTTGTTGCCATAATGTCTTAACTTTTTGGGGGCACAAATATACTCAAAAAATATGGATTCCGAGGCAATTCCCATTCCTTTATTTCGTTTTTTCTCTGCGGAAAGAAACTGAAAGAAAACCGACAACGGGGAGCGAAAAAATTTGCACACGTCGGAAACATTCCGTACATTTGCAACGGGCACGCTCCGTTCATCGTCGATGAATACACATTCACCGTCGGCGGACGGCCGTTCATCGACGACGGATGACCATTCATCGGCGGTGAATACAGAATACCCCGAAGAGAAGAAAAAGAGACCGCAGGAAAACGTAAAAAATCCAATACGATGGCTAAATTTATCTATCAGGAAATCGGTGGCATCACCAACAAGGGAGAGACCATCATCAAACCCCGCTTCGTGGGGGGACGACAGGTGAGCACGGAGGAGTTTATCAACGAAGTGGCACACCGCAGTGCGCTGAGCCGAGGCACGCTGCAGGCCGCGCTGACCGGCATTGCCGAACTGCTGCCTCAGTATCTGGCCAAAGGCAACACGGTGCGTCTGGAGGGCATCGGACTGTTCACCCCCACCCTCACCATGCGAGGCGACCGGCCGGTGAGCGAGGCCGACGGAGAGGGCTACGAGGTGCAGCACAACGCCCGCAACGTCGTGTTGGACACTGTGCGCATCACGCCCGACCGCGAACTGGTGAGCGAGACGCGCAAGGAGTGCCGCCCCGTACACGACCGCTTCATGGACAACCAGCAGGCCATGAGCACGCCCTTCACCCGCGAGGAGCGGCTCCGGAAGGCCGTCGAGTTCCTCGACACGGCACCCATGCTGACCGTGGCCGAATACATGCGGCTGACGGGACTGCGCCACACCATGGCGGCCAACGAACTGCGCAGCTTTGCCACCGGCCCGGACGCTCAACTGAAGATGCAGGGACGGGGGTCGCACCGCTACTACACGAAATAAGGGAGACCGACCTATAAAAAAGAACGCGCGCGACGCGGCCGATTAAACCCGACCGCCCCTTTGCGTGTCTCAGGTAGAGAGAAAGTAAAAACGATACATAAGAACGATAAGTTATGAGAAACAGTAAACTGATTGTGGCCATCGCAATGGCCGTATGTATGGCACTGGGCTGCGTCACAACGGCGCAGGCCGGCAAGAATGCAGACATGCGTGTGAACTATGTCCTTCAGAATCTGGGCGTGAAGCGCGACGTGCAGGCCAACCTGAAACCGCTGCTCGTCAGCTATCTGGCCGACAAGAAAGCGGCAAACAAGACCTACGACGACATGAAGACCAAGCTGAAGCCGAGCATCAAAAGCGGTACCATCACCGAGAAGCAGGCACAGGCACTGCTCACGGCCAAATGGGCTGCCGCCGAAAAGGAACTGGCCGTGAAACGGCAGTACGAAACGAAGTTCAAGACCGTTCTTTCGGCCAAGAAGACGTACCTCTGCTTCAGCCTGCTCAACGACAAGAGCAGCAAAATCTTAGGTCAGGACGGAGAGAAGGACAGCGAGGAGCAATAACAACGCAGAAACAACTTAAAAATCCAACCGAAGCACAAACGTCCGGGACGTTGCGCTTCGGTTTACTTTTTTCATCATTTATAAGGTAAAGCCTAAGAAATTTACCTTATAAAGAACATTTTCCGGGTATTTCTTTCTTTATTATGAAGAAAATGAATACCTTTGCAACGTCCAACATGGCCACTACCGCAAGATAGTCAGCAAGACTGTTGGGCACTACATAATGTAAAAGCGTCATCGATGCTTTGTCAATTGGTTAATTGAAACCTAGGAAATTTCAAGCAGAAGATCAATGGCAATGTCAGAAGTGAATGCAACCGGTATGCTATAACTGTATCCCGGAGTGTGCTGAGAGGGCAATATGGCCCTCACGCACACTTTTCGGATACGTGCGGATATCAGCGTGGGCAGACACTCTACTCGTCAATCTTCTCGGGCTTTCCTAGGGCCTCAATTAACAGACAGGCAGGAGTGGAAACCCACGTTTTTTACAATGTAGTAAACGTTTCAATATAAACCGTCCTTCTTGGGTTTGCTGGACAAAAGAAGTTAAGGAATGCTTTGTCCTGAATGTTTCCGACAAACCAAAAGTAAAGCACTGTCATGCAGACATTGTGGCTCTTATTTAGTCGAGCTACATTCGAGGCATTTCTGCAATCTGTTACATTTCCAGTAACATTCAATGGACGCTTTAGAATGCTAACAATTAACCCAAGAGTTAAGGTACAATAAATTATTAACAATCTCAAATTAAATCATTATGGAGCAACAAAAAGTAGACATGTTCATCATGACAAACGGGGCGAATCTTCCTGAACAGAAAGTTCCCTTTGTTCGCGAGAAACTGCTTTCCATGGACGATTCCAAGTGGGGAGCCCTCTCTGCAATTCAGTTCAAAAATCCGACAACAGCTTTACTGCTTTCAATCTTCCTCGGATGTTACGGAGTAGATCGTTTTTACATTGGCAACACGGGTATGGGTGTTGGAAAATTGCTAACTTGCGGCGGTTGTGGCATCTGGGCTATCATAGATTGGTTCCTTATTTCTGATGCCGTTAAGGAGGAGAACTATAAAAAGTTACAGGCGTATCTTGTCTAATAAACTGAATATCCTCTCAGCCATTACATACGTAGCGGTTTGTATCTGGCTGTTAGGCGTAAATGAGGGACAAACGCCAATAACCGTTTGTCCCTCAAAACTGATTTACCATATACCATGCGCCGGATGTGGTACCACTCGTGCTACCCTATTACTCCTTAAAGGACAGTTTTTTGACGCAATATCATTAAATCCTAATTGTATTCTTGCGCTTATGTTTATTTGCCTATATCCGATAATCGGAGTGTATAGTTTATTGTCGAAGCAGTCGTATATAACAGATTGTTATAACTTTCTAAGCCGGGCATTAGAAAATAAATACGTACTTGTCTTCGTACTGATTTGCGAGATAATGATATGGATTCACAACATAATCTATCACATATAAATATAATCAGTACTGATATAAGGCATTACTTTATCTCTTTCTTATAAAATACCTCATCGGCATCACCACGTTCTACGAGAGCAGTTCCGGTGTAATCATAGGTTTCGGTGTCACCGTCTGAGTACGTTACGCGAACTGCATTGTTCTCCTGCTGCCACGTTCCGTTTTCGGTATCCTCTTCCCATCGGCCGTCGTCGTACTCAGCCTCGAGCCGCACCAATGTACGGTCTTCATTGAACGTCAGTTCCTCATACTCGCCTTTCTTGTCACAACGCCACGTTCCGAGGAGTTTCTCCACCGTCAGTTCCTGGCCCGGAGGAGGAGTAGGCACTTTGTTATCGTCACCACAGGACACAAATGCAACACCACAAACGGCCAGTATGGCCAACATCAGAATACCATAAGTCTTTTTCATCTGTCTTTTGTAATTAAAGGTTTTACATGCTTAATATATCCGTTCTCTCCCCGCAAAGGTATCGGTTTCCTTGCATAATTCAAAACTTTTTGCGACATTTGTAGCAGAATAACCTATTTATTACATAAACAACACATGGCACAGCAACAATCGGATGACAAGAAGATTATCTTCTCGATGGTGGGCGTAAGCAAGACCATTCAGCAGAATCAGAAACAAGTACTCAAGAACATATATCTATCGTTCTTCTACGGGGCCAAGATCGGTATCATCGGTCTGAACGGTGCCGGTAAGTCCACCCTGATGAAAATCATTGCCGGACTGGACCAGAACTATCAGGGACAGGTCGTGTTCTCGCCCGGCTACAGCGTGGGCTATCTGCCGCAGGATCCGCAACTCGACGACAGCAAGACGGTGATTGATGTGGTGAAAGAGGGCGTGCAGGACGTGGTGGATGCACTTCGGGAATATGAAGAAATCAACCAGAAGTTCGGACTACCCGAATATTACGAGGACGAGGACAAGATGAATCAACTGTTCGCCCGTCAGGGAGAATTGCAGGACATTATCGACGCAACCGATGCGTGGAACTTGGACAGCCGTTTGGAAAGGGCAATGGATGCCCTGCGCTGTCCGCCGGCCGACCAACTCTGCGAGCACCTCTCCGGAGGAGAACGCCGCCGCGTGGCCCTGTGCCGGTTGCTTTTGCAGAAGCCCGATGTACTGCTCCTCGACGAGCCGACCAACCACCTTGACGCAGAGTCGATAGACTGGTTGGAACAGCATCTGCAACAGTATGAAGGCACTGTCATCTGCGTCACCCACGACCGCTACTTCCTTGACGACGTGGCCGGTTGGATTCTGGAACTCGACCGTGGCGAAGGCATCCCCTGGAAAGGCAACTACAGCAGTTGGCTGGAACAGAAGACACGCCGCATGGAGCAAGAAGAGAAGGTGGCCTCGAAGCGCCGCAAGACGCTGGAACGCGAACTGGAATGGGTGCGCATGGCACCGAAAGCCCGTCAGGCCAAGGGAAAGGCTCGTCTGAACTCCTACGACAAGATGCTGAACGAGGAACAGAAGGAAAGAGAGGAGAAACTGGAAATCTTCATTCCCAACGGCCCGCGACTCGGCAACAAGGTCATCGAGGCGCACGGTGTATCGAAAGCCTACGGCGACCGGGTGCTTATCAAGGATATGGACTTCATGCTACCGCCCAACGGAATTGTCGGTGTTATCGGCCCCAACGGAGCCGGAAAGACAACCCTGTTCCGTATGATCATGGGGCTGGAGACGCCCGATTCGGGCACGTTCGAGACTGGCGAGACCGTGAAGCTGGCTTACGTAGACCAGAGCCATAAGGACATCAAGGCCGATGAGAGTGTCTTTCAAGTTATCAGTCAGGGCAACGAACTCATCCGTATGGGCGGACGGGACCTCAACGTGCGGGCCTACCTCTCGCGCTTCAACTTCTCGGGAGCCGACCAAGAGAAGAAGTGCGGCGTGCTCTCCGGTGGTGAGCGCAATCGCCTGCATCTGGCCATGGCTCTGAAGCAGGAAGGCAACGTACTGTTGCTTGACGAACCGACCAACGACATCGACGTGAACACGCTGCGGGCACTGGAAGAGGGTCTGGAGTCGTTTGCCGGCTGCGCCGTCGTTATCAGTCACGACCGCTGGTTCCTCGACCGCATCTGCACCCACATCCTCGCCTACGAGGGCAACGGACAGGTGTTCTTCTTCGAGGGCGGCTATTCGGACTACGAAGCCAATAAGTGCAAGCGACTCGGCATAGAAGAACCGAAGCGCGCCCGCTACCGCAAACTCATGGAGGACTAAATTATTCACGGACAATAAGAAACTACACAAAGACATGAAACGATTCGTATTGCTTTTTGCCGTCTGCGCCCTGACGGGAAACCGGGTAAAAGCACAAAACTATCCGATTCAGCCGGTGCCGTTCACCAGCGTCAGCATTCAGCCCGGCACGTTCTGGGGGCAGCGCCTGCAGGCCAGTCGTGACGTAACCATCCCTCTGGCATTCTCGAAGTGCGAAAGCGAGGGACGATACAAAAACTTCGAGATAGCAGCCCGACAGCTCCAAGGGGAGGACACCGGCGACGTGAAAGTGAAAGGATTCTCGTTTGACGATACCGATGTTTACAAGACCATAGAGGGCGCGAGCTATCATCTGCTTTATCCGGAACTGCGGAATCCGAACTATGAACTGCGCGTTCCGGGCCATTCGGACTCCCCGCAGGAGAAACAGCAATCCGACTTCGTTATCCGCAACCTGAAGCACTACATAGACAGCGTGCTGACCATCGTTGCCGCAGCGCAGGAGGCGGACGGGTACCTTTATACAGCCCGCACAATGAATCCCAAGCACCCCCACGACTGGTCGGGGCCGAAGCGTTGGGTGAAAGAAGAAGACCTGAGTCACGAACTCTACAACCTCGGCCACATGGTGGAAAGCGCCATCGCACACTATCAGGCTACGGGCGAGCGAACGTTCCTCGACATCGCCATCCGGTATGCCGACTGCGTATGCCGTGAGGTGGGCCCCAACCCCGGACAGGCCTGCGTGGTACCGGGTCATCAGATTCCCGAAATGGCTTTGGCCAAGCTATACACGGTGACCGGCGACAAAAAGTATCTGGACGAGGCGAAGTTTCTCCTCGACTATCGCGGCAAGACCACCATCGTACACGACTACTCGCAGGCCCACAAGCCCGTAGTGGAACAGGACGAAGCCGTGGGACACGCCGTGCGTGCCGCTTATATGTATTCGGGTATGGCGGACGTGGCCGCACTGACCGGCGATTCGGCCTACATCAAGGCCATCGACCGCATCTGGGAGAACATCGTAAGCAAGAAGCTCTACATCACGGGCGGAATCGGGGCAACCTCCCACGGTGAGGCATTCGGCAGAAATTACGAACTGCCGAACATGACGGCGTACTGCGAGACTTGTGCCGCCATCGGAAACGTGTATGTCAATCACCGGTTGTTCCTGCTGCACGGCGACTCGAAGTATTACGACGTACTGGAGCGCACGCTTTACAATGGCATACTCTCGGGCCTGTCGCTCGACGGCGGTGCGTTCTTCTACCCCAATCCGCTGGAGTCGAAAGGACAGCACGAACGTCAGCCGTGGTTCGGTTGCGCCTGTTGCCCGTCAAACCTCTGCCGCTTCATCCCCTCGGTACCCGGCTATTTCTACCAGACGATAGGCCGCAACCTCTACGTGAATCTGTTCGGAGGAAACACTGCCACACTGACCGTGAACGGCAAACCAGTGAAACTGACTCAGCAGACCAACTACCCGTGGGACGGCGACATCACTCTGACAGTGGAGCAGAACCGGGCCGGAGAGTTCGGTATGCACATCCGCATCCCCGGATGGGTACGCAACCAACCGGTGCCCAGCGACCTGTACAAGTACAGCGACGGCAAGCAGCCGGAGTTCGAAATCAAGGTCAATGGCGCGCGCCAGACAGCAGCATTGGAGAACGGCTATTTCGTTATCAACCGGAAATGGAAGAAAGGCGACCGCGTGGAAATCCACTTCGACATGGAGCCTCGCGTGGTGACGGCATCCGAGAAAGTGGCTGCCGACTTGGGTCGCGTGGCGTTTGAGCGTGGCCCGTTGGTCTATTGTGCAGAGTGGCCCGACAATCAGTTTGGGTTGGACGGCATCCTGCTGAACCAAAAACCTGACCTTGAGACAAAGGCTGAGAAACTGACGCTCAAGAACGGGCAGGAATACGCCATCAAAGAGTTGCTCACCAACGCTC
Organism: uncultured Prevotellaceae bacterium; assembly: GCA_947176535.1. Classification (GTDB taxonomy): domain Bacteria; phylum Bacteroidota; class Bacteroidia; order Bacteroidales; family Bacteroidaceae; genus Physcousia. The sequence goes on along the minus strand of CAMWQU010000007.1, from coordinate 79,368 downwards.
AGTTGCTGAGTTTCAACAGCAACGGACGTCTCACCCTGAAGGACGTAAATCTGCGCCTTATCCCCTACTACGCGTGGAACCACCGCGGGCCAGGTCGCATGATGGTATGGCTGCCTCAGCAGATGCAAGCCGTCTCATTACCGGCAGCCGCCGCAAAATAAGACAAAAGCAAATTCCTCTCCCCAAAACGGTATCTCAACCGCCAAATGTATGCAGTTGAGATACCGCTTTCAGTTTATCGGCCAGCTATTACAGAATATTAAGGAATCGCGCGTACACGTGCACGCACGCGCACACATAGCAGGACGGGGCCTCGACAATAGCAGGATTGAGGCTCGTCCATAGCGGGACCAAGGCCCGACAATAGCGCGACCGGAAGCGGTCGTCGGGAGGAGGCTTCCCGGGAGGTCTTTTCCGCCGACGCAAAAAGCCTCTTCGGACAGTCCCGAATCAGAACTGGAAATAGATGAACGGCTGCATCTCGGCCGTGACGAACTGATAGGTCACAAAAATGACCAGCATAGCAGCCAAAAAGATGGCCGGCAGCGGCATCCGGGCAAAAGCAATGCGGTAGCGACGCTTCCAGTTGAGGGGCAGCCAGTGGATAATCATTCCAAAGAGAAACAACAGGAAGACGTTGCGATAAGCCACACAGACGTCCACGACATTAACATTCCACCTCGTACCGATGGCGTCAATCATCTCCGTGGCAATGCGCCATGCGGTTTCGTTGGCCACTGCAGGGTCGAGATTGGAGCCCGAACGGAAGAACAGGCGGGTGAAGGAGATGAAAGTGAACGTTACAAAGATGCTCCAGCAATGCCCCGCTACGGGCACCTGCATGCCCCACAAGTGCGAGCAGACGTGTCGCGTCCACGCACTGACGGTAATAAAAAGCGAGGCGGCGAGCAATACGTTCATCAGTCCGCGTGCGCCGGGCAGATAGGCCGACAGGGCAAACAGAAAGACGGAAAGAAGCGTTGCCGCAAGGGCACGCCGCAGGGAGGAGATGTCGCGCCAGAATTTATAGACCACCATGCCGACACCGTTCAGTCCGCCCCAAATCATGAAGTTGCACGAGGCTCCGTGCCACAGACCGCCCAGCAGCATCGTTATCATGGCATTCATGTTGGCATAGATGTGGCGGCGTTTTTCGGGATAGCGGTAAGCCGTCCACACCACCATGGAGAAAATGACAACTACGAGAATGGCTATCCACAAACTACCGCTCAGGATTAAAGCGGCCATCGTTATCACGAATATCCAGAAATAAGTGGCCCCCGTCACGTTACGGTTTCCTCCCAGAGGGATGTAGAGATAGGTCTGCAACCATCGGGAAAGGGAAATGTGCCAGCGTTTCCAGAAGTTGGAACAGTTCTCCGCCTTGTAGGGGGAGTTGAAGTTGAGAGGAAGATGGAAGCCCATCAGTTGGGAAAGACCGATTGCAATATCCGTATAACCCGAGAAGTCGGCATACACCTGAAGGGAATAGACAAAGAGGGCCATCAGATTCTCGAAGCCCGAGAAGAACTGCGGATTGGCAAAGACACGGTCTATAAAGTTCACGGCCAGGTAGTCCGACAAGACGATTTTCTTCACAAGGCCGTTGAGTATCCAGAATATGGCCATCCCGAACTGCATCCGGCTAAGATTGTAGCGACGGTAGAGCTGAGGTATGAAATCCGAGGCTTTCACAATAGGCCCGGCCACTAATTGAGGGAAGAACGAGACATAGAAACCAAAATCAAGAATGTTCCGCACAGGCTTTATTAGACCTTTGTAGACGTCCACCGTGTAACTGATTATCTGGAAGGTGTAGAACGAGATACCTACCGGCAGTATGATGCGGTCTACGCTCCAGAACTGGCTTCCCGTCAGAAAGTTTCCTGCCCGTGCCGCAATGTTCGTCACCTCAAAGTGGGTGCCGAACAACTGGTTCACCATGTCCGCGAAGAAGTAACTATATTTGAAATAGCAGAGCACCGACAGGTCTATGAATACACTGAGGGCCAACAGGCTGCGCCGCTTCCAGACAGACTTTTCGCGGAGCGCATAGATGTAGCGCGCAATGGTGAAATCCGTGCAGGTCACCAGTATCAACAGTCCGACATAGAAACCGCTTGTCTTATAATAGAAAAACAGACTTACGAAAAAGAGGTAAGCATTGCGAAGCAGCTGCTGACGGCGCAACGGGGCTGAAGTAATCAGCGCAAAGCCCAGAAAGACAATGCCGAAGAAGACCCAAAACTGAAACTGAGTGAACAACAAGGGGGTGTTGGGGTCAAATGAGAATACGCGGGAAAGATAATCAAGCAACAGATTCATGGGATTCTGCGATTATAGTCATTGATTAAAGCATTATAGAGCAGGTCGCCCCACAGTTCATAACCTTCTTTGGTAAAATGTATGTGGTCGGCACGCTGCAGACCGGCTCTCACCCATGCCGAGGAAGAACCTAATCCGCCCATCATGTCGAAAACGTCAAAGACGGCACCGTCACAATCTTTGGCCAACTGCCGCATCGCTTGCTGCACAACAGGCGTGTTGCGGTTGAAGTGACGCCGGTAGCCCTTGACGTTAAGCCAACAGTCGTTGTTGGTGATAAAAATAAAACAGCACGAGGGGGTTACGCGGCGAATGCGACTTATCAGTTCGCGGTAATTGGCCATGAATGCCTCCTTGTCAAACTTCTGCGGCAGGACATTCGCGTCATTGATTCCGATGCCGAATATGACTAAGTCCGGAGGCAACACAGCCAATTCTTCCTCAAACTTGGAGCAACTGAGCCAGGAGGGCACCGCAGCTCCGTTGATACCCGAAGCCGTGTAGGTGATTCCCGACAGGTGACCTTCCGGCAAGATACCGCGTACCCGGAAGCCGAGGCTATCCTGCCGTATGCCGGAGAAAGCTATCATGCAGGTGTCCGCGCCTGAAGGCAGGTCAAAGCAATAACCGGGCTTCTCGTCCGAGGGCAACGGAAATATCAGATTCTCCCCACATACCAATACGGGCATTATACTATCGGACTCAGCCTCACCCAATACACGCAAGCGGGAGACTTTCCAGGGTTCCAGACTGCTCAATACGAGCTTCAGCCGGGCCAACGTGTCCCGCGTGGTCACCTGAGCGCCACTCAATCCCAAAGGAGCCTCCAGACTGCGGGCCAGACAACGTTGTCCCGTCCAGATACCCTGAGATGTCAGGCTGTAACTCTTCGGCGCATTGGTTCCCAGTGTCACATAGGGAAACAACATGCCTCTCCCGCCCACAACAGACGGATCTATCATGGCAAAATGAGAACGAACCCGGTGGGAAAAAAATCCGGCCTGGACATGACTGCCCCCGATGTGTAAGATATTTACGCTCCCCTCGCCCTCAGTGAACAGGCGTTCCAGTTTTCGATAAAAAGTCATAAAGGCCGCAGTGTCGCCCGGGAACTGCAGGGAGTCCTTTCCGGCATCGGTATGCAGACACACATATTCCGCAATCTCCACCAGTTGCGGCCGCACCTGACTCTTCGACGGACTAACGAGCGAGAGCAGCAGCCAAAGTATCAGCAGACGTTTGATTCTTATCATTTGGTATGGTATCTTCTGGTAATTCTTCTTTATCAAGCCCCTTACGGAAACGATAATAGCGATAATAAAAATCTATCATCTCACCCAATAAATGCCCCATGCGTTTCGCTCCACGAGGTGTGAAATGAATATAGTCCTCACCGGCTAGTTGCGGACGGGCATTGACCCACTTCACCATAGAGCCGCGGCCGCCCATGGCACGATACATGTCCCAGAAAGCGACTCCGCTCTCCAATGCCGCATCACGCAAGGAATCAACCACCTGCGGCAGTTGCGGATAAGTGTACATATTCTCGCCGTCGCCCGTCGCCATATCGGCAGGGCCCACATAGATAATGCGCGAACCGGGGGAAATGCTCTTCAGGTAAGCAATCTGCGACTTCATTTGCTGCTTGTAATGGGAGATGGCCTTTCCGCCTTTCAGGTAAGGAACGGAGTTACCGCCATATTCAAGGAGAATAAGTGCCACCTGCTGCGATTGGAAGAAAGGAGCGAACGTGCTGCGCTCCAAAGACGTAAAGTGAGTTCCCGATGAACCGCGCATCGCTATATTGTCCAAAGAGACCCCGCTCTCCCCGTCAAGCATGATGCCAAAGACGTCCATCTTTCCGGTTGCCCGTACAACGGCATTAGAGACGCCGGCCGGCAAGGTTCTTGAGAAGATGCGTAGGCCCGCGAAAGCGGTATCTTTCGGGCACGTCATTTCCAGCACGGTGTCGCCCTGAGCGACAGTCAGCGAACCGCTTCCGGCCATCAGGACAGAGACTTTCCGGAACGAAGTGCAGTGCGGGAATGAGTTTCCACCGGTTGCAGACAGCGTGAAAGTGGCCTCGCCATCCACCACGGCCATCTGAGACAACGGCCCGACACGGGTATTCCGGGTGCCCTCCGCACCAAAGCCGACATGTCGCCGCAATTCAGGCCATGTGACCACCCTTGCCGTTGTCGTTCCAATGGTCTGCACCGCAGGCAAGAGGCCTGCACCACTTCCTCCGAACTCCTGCTGCAACTGCTCGCGTAAGACATCGGTAATGCGGTCGCACTCCAGTTGCGAGTCTCCAAAATACATGATGCGCATCGGACGCTGCCGGGCCTTTAGAAGGGCCTCAAACAACGGGTCGAGATAAGCGACATCGTCATCGGGCAAATAGAAGCGGGCCGGATTGTTCGCCATATCGGACAGGAAAGTGGAATCCTTTGTCGCACGCAAGGCGGCCAGACGTTGTTCCAAGAGTTCTTCGGGTGACAGCGTGTCAGCCGCCACTGTCTCTTCCTCCTCCACCTCCGACGGCGGCTCACCCAATACGGACGCTATTGTGGGAAATTCCCACAACACACCTCCCAACTGCATACCGTTCCGCGGGAAAAGACAGGACAGCAAAGCCAATCCCACAAACAAGGAGACTATAAAAAGTAGTGTTTTATAAGGTTTCATCGCTCTTCTGCCAACATTTTCACGGCCACAATCCTCCAATTTTCACCTTCCGGTCTCATCACCACTACGAAACGTCCGTCGCCCATGTGCCCCGGCCGACCGACACTGTCGAGCAACAATACATTGTGCGCAAGGAGCGTAACCGTGCGCTCTCCGTAAACGTCTATCACGTCGTCCGATTGCGCACGGACAGACAAACGCTGTTCACTCATCTGTTCCACCTCGGCCTGGGTCAGATTGGAAGCGCGCCAACGCATCTGTTCCAACACATCCGGCGATGCCATTCCCTCGCACGCAGAGAAACGGCATTCCAGATAGTCGGACAGGAATTTCTCCGCCACCGCATTCGGTTCCGATGCCTCATTGCACGAAATCGTGACAACAGAAGCGACCCACAGAAATACGGAAAGCAAAAGGTCTGACATAAAAAATCGACATTTCTTTTGCGTCATCATTTTTTATTTTTGGCAAAGGTACATATAATTTTTCAGTTTTCACTTTCCACTTTTCACTTTATTTCGTATTTTTGCATGGTAAATAATAAACCTAATGATAGAATTCCTTTGCTTGGGGAGTGGCAGCAGTGGCAACTGTTACTACCTCAAGACCGAAAAATGTAGTATTCTCATAGACGCCGGAATCCCAGTCCGTACACTGAAGAAAAGACTTTGGAACTACGGATTCTCCTTAGACGCTGTAGATGCTGTCTTTGTCACTCACGACCATGCCGACCACATCAAAGCGGTGGGCAACTTGGCCAATGACCTGGGCAAGTGTATCTACACGACGGAGAAGATACACATCGGCATCAACAACAACTACTGCACCACATCCAAAGTCACGGAAGCCAGCCGGCGCTATCTCTACAAAGGAGAAACGACCCTGCTCGGCGATTTGCAGATTACCCCTTTCGAAGTCTCTCACGACAGCAGCGACTGCGTCGGTTACAAAATCAGGCAAGGCGAAACCACGCTCTGTTTGGCCACGGATGTGGGCGAAGTGACCCCCTCCGTTGCCGAGGCCATCGGTGAGGCCGATTACTTGGTACTCGAAGCCAACCATGATGAGGAGATGCTCCAACAGGGGCCATACCCCAACTATCTGAAAGGACGCATCCGCAGCAACCGCGGCCACCTCTCGAACCGTCAGTGCGCCGACGCGCTCACTACGTATGCCTCGCCCCGGCTCCGCCATGTGTGGCTCTGCCATCTGAGCGAAGAGAACAATCACCCCGAATTGGCCCGGAAAACCATTGAAACCGTTTTACGCAGTTACGGAATCATTGCCGGCACCGATTTCCAACTGACCATACTCAACCGACAGACTCCGACGGGCCTTTTTGAGCTAAAATAGCCCTTTTTTGAAAATATTTGAGAACTTTCCTCATTTTTTCGCGAAAAGATTTGGTTGATTCAGGAAAACGTTGTACCTTTGCACTCGCAAACCAACAAAGATGCGTCCTTAGCTCAGTTGGTAGAGCAATTGACTCTTAATCAATGGGTCCAGGGTTCGAGCCCCTGAGGGCGTACAGAAAAATCCCTTTCGTCAGCAACGACGGAAGGGATTTCTCGTTTATTATACCCGCAGACTAAGGGACAAGCACCACGCGAAAGCCTAAGTCATAGTAGCGGCTGCCGGGTTCATTGTAGCCCCGAAGCGAGACACGACAGAGGTTGGCACGGTAATCCCAGCTACCACCACGGAACACGCGGCGCGAACCCGTCAATGGACCCGTAGGATTATTCGTGTCACTGGCATCATAGTTATCACAATACCAGTCCGAACACCACTCCCAGACATTACCGCTCATGTCATACACTCCGAGGCCGTTCGCCTGTTTACTTTTGACCGGATGTGTACTCGAATCACTATTGAATGTATGCCATGCAACAGAATCTATCGCCCAGCCACCGCTGTATCTGGTGCCGTCCGCATTCTTTCCGCCACGGGCCGCATATTCCCACTGGGCCTCAGTGGGCAGGCAATACGTCCGTCCCGTCATCCGGCTCAGTTCCCGACAAAACTCCGTTGCCTCTTCCCAACTTACATAATACACCGGATAGTCCGAACCGACACCCGCAAGAGGTAAGTCCACGCCTTTTTTATCCCTCTGCTGCAAGACAGAAGTGCCCATGACCTTTGTCCACTGCTCCTGCGTAACCTCACATTCGCCGATGTAATAAGCATCGAGCTTCACCCGACGAACCACCTGTTCATCACTTTCTGCATCAAAACGCTGTTCGGAAGTCGCTCCCATCAGGAAATCACCGCCCTCTACATAGACCATCTTCATGCTCAAATCGGCCACTGTCTCCACAAAATCCTTTTCCACTCCGTATGCTGAAAGCAACAGTATGGCAGTAATTACCGTTGTATAGAATCTTCTCATCCTTGTACGTTTAATAGATTGATGGAAGCAAAGGTAAGTAAAGAGTCAGAAACAAGGAATTATATACCGTTAAATTATCTTAACACACCAGAGAACATATAGCCAATCAGCCTATTGTCCGGTGCCGCGGAACGTATAGGTCAGGGTCAAACGGTTATAGGACTACATTATTCGGAGGCGACCGGTTAATTATTCGGTCGCCTCTGAATAATTAACCGGTCGCCTCCGAATAATGTAGTCCACGTTTAGAACGGCAGCCCGACGGCAAAGTGTAAGGCAAAATCGCGCTTAAACCGCGGATGGATGATGGGGAAGTGATGACGCACATCATCGTAAGCCGGATTAACGGCTTTCATACCACTGTCCAGACGCAAGATGAAGTAGTTGAAGTTGAGACGGATACCCAAGCCATAGGAAGCCGCTATCTGCCTCCAGAACGTATTGAAGCGAAACTGCCCTCCCGGCTGTTCCTCGTAGTTGCGGAAAGTCCAGATGTTACCGGCGTCTATGTAGGCCGCTCCGTCAATCTTCCAGAACAGGTGAGCACGGTACTCCAGATTCATGTCCAACTTGATGTCTCCCGTCTGATTGATAAAGTCAATACGTCCGTCCGTTCCCTTGAACTTTCCCGGGCCCAGTCCGCGCACCGACCAACCGCGCACACTGTTGGCACCGCCACTGAAATAGCGTTTCTCATAAGGCAGGATGCGGCTGTTCCCGTAGGGATAAGCCAGTCCCAGCCCGAAGTGCAACGACAGGGAGTTCTCCGGCGAGAAGCGGAAACTCTTGGAGAAGCTGAAGTCGCCCTTGGCATACTGGGCATAAGCGATGTTCAGCAACGTGTATTGTCCCTCGGAGTTCCGGCTGGTGGAGAACAGATTGGTGAATCCGTAAAGGAGGTTTCCCGATGTCTCGGCACTGAAACGCACGCTGTAAGCATTGGTTCCGTAACTTCCGGTTGCTCCGGACAGGGGCTGCGACGTGTAGCTGAACGTGTAACCCCATTTCATGATAAACAAATCCTCGTAGTTGTAACGGAGGATGGCGTTACGCGACGTGGCATTATCGAGATAGTCGGCCCGGAAAGTCTTTGAAATCCAGGGCATAAAGACGTAATTGAGGTCAAGGAGGTCGATGCGGTGCTGCAACTGCCGGTTCCGGCGGTTCCAACGGTAACGCCACGCAGCCGTCACCACACGGCGGTGAAACTCGGGACGATTCTGACTGTCGAACATAATCGACACCTCGCTCACGGCGTGACTGTTCCGGCGGAAGTCGCGGCTTACGCCCGGCAGCTTAAAGTCTGGGAAAGCCAAAGACGTCTCCGCACTATACTCGATATAGTTCTGATTTTCGTAGCCCTCCAGCCCCTTGATGTTCTCAAAGGCTCCGCGCAACTTCACGTTGAAGAGTTCGGAACCGCGAAAGATGTTCTTGTTCTGATAAGCCAGTACCACGGCTGCCCCGAGGTCGCCGGCCGAGTTCGTACCCTCTACTTCCGCATTAAAGGCATGACGCTTGTTAGTGGTCACCGTCACGAGCGCATTCAAGCGGGTAGAGTCGGTCGTGTCGGGAGTCATGGTTATACTGGAGTTCATAACGGCCCCCAGTGCCGAAAGGTTCCCGTAAGTCTCCTGCACATGCTGTTCGCTGTACAGCTCTCCCGATTGGATGGCGTTCTTCACACGCAACAGAGTTTCGCGAATCATATTGCCCGACGCCGTATCGGAAACGAAACTGACATCACCAATGCGGAACTGGCGGTGCGGCGTCCGGACAGTCTGCTGCCCGGTATGGTAATCCTCCAGCAGCATCAGCAAAGCCACGCGATGGTCGCCCAGCGTGGCCGTGTCTGCCTCGAAGCGGATAAACTCCTTGTTGAACTGATAATATCCGTTATTGCGCAGGAGGCGATTGATGCGGTTCCGCTCCGCTTCCAGTTCGTTGAGGTCAAAAGGCATACCGACGTACAACTTCGATTCGGCGGCCGTACTGTCAAGCAGATGACGGATTTGCTCGTTCTTCACGGCCCGTTCCAGTTCACCCACGACATAGCGTCTGCCGGGCTGAATGTCGTAGAGCGCGTTCAACTTGAACCGCTTCTTGCGCTCCAACAAATCCACATTCGCCTGCAGATAACCCATATTACGCACCACGGCCTCCATGTTGCCGCGCGTCTTCAATGCCTTTTCCCGGCTGTAGATGACAGGGGCCTGCCCCACCCGCTGCAGAAAGCGATTGATGCGCTTCGTCGTGTCCGTTCCACTCAGCAGGTAAGGAGCCATCGGCACCTTCAGCACGCTGAACCAGCGTGAATTGGGATGTTGCTGCACATAGCCCTGCATCTGTGTTGTGGAGACGGACTTATCCGCAGACTTGATTTTCACATCATTGAGCAGGTATTCGCCTTCGGGGATGAAGCGGGACACACTGCAACCGCTTGCCACCGACAAGAGGAACAGCAGTGCTATCAGGCGTATAAAACGGTGAGGTTTCACGATACAAAAGTAGGAATAAGTGAGCGAAATGCCAAAATTATTCGGGCATTTCGGAAAAAGAATGCAACCCGGCAGGCCGGAATGCGCAAATATTCGTTGTTTTTTGGCCCTAATCCTTAATTTTATTGTACCTTTGTCCATCATTCACAAGGCGTATGATCAGCAAAGCCAGAATAAAACAGATTCACGGTCTGGAGCGAAAAAAGAACAGACTGACGGAGGGGCTATTTGTCGGCGAGGGCCCCAAACTCGTCGGAGAATGCTTGAGCACACTGCCCGTCCGCTACGTGGCGGCCACGGAGGAGTGGCTGAGTGCCAACGTCCAACGACTGAAAGGCGTTCCCTGCGATGTGGTCAGCAGTGAAGAACTGCATCGCATCAGCCTGCAGCAGCACCCGCAGTCGGTCATCGCTTTGTTCGAAATCCCAAGTTCCGAGACGCGGTTGGCAGAAATTGCCGACCGCGAACTGACGCTGGCTCTGGACGGGGTGCAGGATCCGGGCAATCTGGGTACCATCGTGCGACTGGCCGATTGGTTCGGCATACATCACATTTTCTGTTCCGGGGACTGCGCCGACATCTTCAACCCCAAGGCCACGCAAGCCACCATGGGAGCCATTGCACGTGTGAACGTACACTACACGAATCTTGTGGATGAGCTTGAAAACAGTCGGGTACCCGTCTACGGGACATTCCTTGACGGACAGAACATCTACCACGAACAGTTGACACCTAACGGAGTGATTGTCATGGGCAATGAGGGGCGCGGCATATCTCCTGAGGTTGCAAAGTGCGTCACTCGTCGCCTGTTCATCCCTCCTTTCCCGGAGAACGCCCCGACGGTGGAGAGCCTCAACGTAGCCATAGCAACCGCCATCGCCTGCTCCGAGTTCCGCAGAGGCCGCTGAGCGGCGGTTGCCATTCCCGCTTCCCTTATTCTTCCATGGGGAAACCTTCTTCGGTTTCCTTCTTCACCTCCGCTTCTGAGGCATACGACGAATAGAACGTGTCGTCGTTGATGGTATCCTCATCGTCCATCATCGACTTATCATCGTCCAGTTCCTCGTCGTCGTCAGTGCGCTGAATCAGATTGCCGTTCTCGTCATAACGCGAATCGGCATTGCAGCGCAACTTCTGCACGGGTTCCTTTTTCTTGGCAAAGATAGCCTCCGTCCACGTGCCCTTGGCCACCTCCAACACTTCAAATCCCTGCGCCAGTTTACGCTCCATTGTACCACCGGCCACGTGGATGCGGCTCGTGGGCAACTGCGTAGTGCTCACGTCGAAGCACGACTCAATGATATCCTTGATGCTCAACGGAATGGAATCCCATCCGCCACCGAAATTGCGGTCTATCAGTTCCAGCAGGGTGGATGCGGTGATGTGCTTCACGTTCTCGTAGCTGAGGTCGGTAATGCGCTTGATGTACTTGCGGCGAACGGCCACCATGCCTTTCCGCTCGTTCACACGGGCGAAAGTCGCCCACTCGCCGTTTTCGTATTTCCTGCGCTCGCGTTCGTCGGCAGGATTATAGTGTACCACTTCAAAACTCAGACGTATGACATTCAGCAGTTTCTCCTCCGAAGAAGCGAAACTCTCCTCCGTCCGTTCTTCGTTCCACAACCGGGCTATCTCGTCTTCGGTTATGTTCCACACGTTGTTGCTGTTCAAGTCCAGAATCGACTCCAGCAACATTTCCTTCTCTTTCTTTTCCTTGCTCATATACACTATTCACTATTTACGGCGCACCATGCGCTGTCCGTGGTGCAAAAGTAAGAAATAATTGTGACTTGTGCATGGTGTATTGTTATTTATTTTTTACTTTTGCACCCATGAAAACGTTTCCCTGTGCTAAAATCAATCTCGGCCTCTACATTACGGAGCGCCGACCGGACGGTTATCACAATCTGCAGACCGTCTTCTACCCCATTCCGCTCTGCGACGAACTGGAAGTCTGCCCGTCGGCCGACGACCGTTTTTCGGTCTGCGGCCCGGCCCTCGCAAACACGGGGGTGGAGGTTGCGGACAGTCAGGACGCTCTGTTCACCGACAATCTGGTCATGCGCGTCGTCCGGTTGCTGCGCGAGGAGGCTCTCGACGTGCCCCCCGTCAGCGTTCGCCTTACGAAAAATATTCCCTTCGGGGCCGGCCTGGGAGGAGGCAGCAGCGATGCCGCCGCCATGATGAAGATGCTCAACACGCTTTTCGGCCTCGGACTTACGGAGGAGGACATGGAGCAGCGTCTGGTGCGCCTGGGAGCCGACTGCCCGTTTTTTGTGCGCCAACGTCCCGTACTGTCCACCGGCATAGGCAACCGGTTCACCCCCATCGACCTCGACCTCAGCGGTCTTTGGATTCTGCTGGTCAAGCCCGACGAAGCCGTCTCCACCCGCAAGGCTTATCAAGGCGTCACACCCTGTCAGCCGGCATTCCCGCTGTCCGAAAGCATTGCTCGCCCCATCCGCGAGTGGCAGCAGTTTGTAAGCAACGATTTCGAGCGCACCGTATTTCCCCACCATCCCGGTCTCTCCACCATCAAGCAACAACTTATCGAATTCGGAGCCATCTATGCCGCCATGAGTGGCAGCGGAAGCAGTCTGTTCGGGCTCTTCGACCACCGGCCCGACGAAGCCACGCTGCACGCCTTTGCCCCGCACTTCGTTTTCTCTGCCCGACTATAATCCATCGGGCTTTTTTCTTTTTCCCCACCCTTCCTTATATATATACGCGCGCACACGTGTAGCCCTCTCCGACAAGCCCCCCCCGACGACCGTGGCTCGTCCATAGCGGGATAAAGCCTCGTCCATAGCGGGACTGAAACGGGGGCATAGGGAGACAAGGAAAATCGGGAGGGATTTTCCCCCGGAGGAATAGGAAAAAGCCATTTGCAGGGCTCCGTTTTGTTCGTACCTTTGCATCATCACACTTAAAAACAAATGCTATGAAACGGTACATGATGACTTTGATGCTTGCGCTCCTCGCATGGAACGGGATGAGAGCAATGGATTACGAGACGGCACGTGAACAGGCGTATTACCTGACAGACAAAATGGCCTATGAACTGAACCTGAACGACAGACAGTACAACGATGCCTACGAAATCAACCTCGACTACCTGCTTTCGCTCAACAGGGCGTCTGACTTGGGCGGAGAGTATTTGGCCTACCGCAATGATGACCTGCGCCACATTCTCTATGACTGGCAGTGGAGAGTTTTCACAACCGTAGACTATCTGTTCCGCCCCGTAGGATGGCTCTATGGAAGATGGTACTACCCTGTATACAGCCATTACAGACCCGGGTACTACTTCTACCATCGTCCGACTATCTTCTGGGAGTACCGGGGTGGACACGGCAGACTGCACTTTGCCGGAGGCTTCTATCACAACCGCAGACCCTCATGGCACGGCGGATTGCGGGGCAGAGAGCGTAGCATGGTGGGACGTCCGGAAAGACCGAAACCACAACCCTACGAGCACCGCGGAGCCGGTCGCGGAGAGAGACGGGGAGAGTTCCGGCCTGAGAGTCACCGGCAGGACGGTTACAACCGGAACAACGGAAATCAGCCTGGAAGAGTGGAGGGTAATCGCTCACACGGTTCTTTAGACAATCGCCATGGACGAGACGGAGGAGTACGCAGCAGCAGTCGCATCACCGTGAACGAGAGCCACAGAGGCAGTTCGATGAGTGGAAACCGGGGAGGTTCAACAAGTGGGTCGCACAGAGGCGGACGCCGCTAATTGAAATAGAAATAGCACCAGTACGTGGTACCAAAGCGCTCGCGCACCATAAACTCGCGTTCGTCTTTGGTACCTGCTGTTTGCAGTAACGTCAGAAAATCCTCAAACGCTGCGCTTAGAGGAACATCGGCAAGAAGTACCGGAGCATCAGGATTCAGATGCTGACACAGCAGCAGGGCCTCGCGATAGTGCAAGGGGAGCATGTCGGGCAGCGTATCGCCCACAAGAAGAGTTTCGGCAAAACGGTCGAGATTCTTGTCAAGCAGATGGGCGCAAAGGAGATAGTCATGCACCGCCGGGCGGGGATTCGGTCGCGAGGAAATGACGTCAAGAAAAAGCGTGACAGGGGTTCGTCCTCCACGTTTATAACCTAAATGAAAACCGGCCTCACGGGGAAGATTATACACCATGAGTGTATCAGCCAAGCGAGGCACAAGCCCTTCGCTACCATAGGGTTGCGGATAGAAAAAAAGGCGTTCGCCTAATTGTCCCGTCTGACTCAGGGCTAAAGCCACGGCGGCGGAAAGGGGCTGCGAGGGATGCCGCTCATATCTCCCGGCCTGCAATACTCCCTCGTAGTTATGCTCCTCCACAAGGCGTCCGGCCCGCAACGTGCGGTGAAGAACGCCATCGGTGTTGCTGAGCGAGAGGCTCATCGCCGTGAAAAGTATCAACAACAGGATGTTGGCCCACGCATAAGTGACAAATCCTTCTTTCTCCTTTGACGAGTCGGGAAAACGGCGGCTCAGGAGCAAAGACAAAGCATACAGCACAACAAAAAGTATCACCGTGCCCCAGCGGGGAGGCATACCGCCGTCACCGAACTGAGGAAAGTGCCAATGCGACAGAGCACCAAGGAGAAGAAAAGGGAAAAACCATGCCAATGCTTTCAAGCGGAGGGGGAGCCAACGTAACACGCTCCCCGCAAATACTCCCAGGAAAGTAAGCAACAGGGTACAGAGAAGAGCAGAAAGCAACGGATGATAGACCGTAACTCCTTCCGACATCCGGAACTGCACCTGCGCCAGCACGTCGCGCTGCAGAAGGTAGAGACTGCCGAAAGCAAAGAGCATGAAGTAGGAAGCACAGAAGAACGGCATCCTCCGTGCTATCCGTCGTATCTGCGGGTTAGCGTAATTCATCGGTCACTCCTTCAGACGTCGCAGCACACATGCCGAACGGGCAGGCAAATAGAGTTGAAGCCAACCCTTGCCGTCACGCGCCAATTCGGGATCCCAGTTTGTGAAATGACGGATGCTGTCATCGTTCAGACCATTGCCGCCGAAGCAGGAGGCATCGGTATTCAGCACATAATCGTAAGAGCCCTCGGGAACCATGAAGCCATAACCGCCGTAACTGCGATTGGGACTGAAATTGAAGAAGAAAAACAAATCGCCACGTCTGAAAGCAAGTATCTGGTCGCCGTCGTTGTGCCATACTTCGACAACCTGCGTCTTCTGAATGCTCTTTTCTTTCTTCAGCGTGCGAAGCATGGCTTGGTCGAAGTCACCGAGATAATGGAAACAGAGTTCCTCGTTATCTACAAGATTCCACTGGCGACGGGCGTACTTGTGGCTCCAGCCGTTACCCTCGCGGGGGAAGTCTATCCACTCGGGATGGCCGAACTCATTACCCATGAAGTTGAGGTAGCCGCCATTGATGGTGGAAGCCGTCAGAAGGCGAATCATCTTGTGGAGGGCTATGCCACGGTCGGCCACATAATTCTGGTCACCTTTCTTGAAATGCCAGTACATATCGGCATCGACAAGGCGGAAAATAATAGTTTTGTCGCCCACCAATGCCTGGTCGTGGCTCTCGCAGTAGCTGATGGTCTTTTCGTCGGCACGGCGATTCTTCACTTCCCAAAACATCGAACTGGGTTTCCAGTCTTCGTCACGTAGCTCCTTGATGGTCTTAATCCAGTAGTCGGGGATATTCATGGCCATGCGGTAGTCAAAGCCATAACCGCCATTCTTAAAGGGAACGGCCAGTCCCGGCATTCCGCTCACCTCTTCAGCAATCGTTATAGCCGAGGGATTGACCTTATGAATAAGTTCGTTGGCCAACGTCAGGTAACAAATGGCATTGTCGTCCTCATTACCGTTATAATAATCGGCGTAACCCATGAAAGCCTCGCCCAGTCCGTGACTGTAATAAAGCATGGAAGTTACGCCGTCAAAACGAAATCCGTCGAAATGAAACTCCTCAAGCCAATATTTGCAGTTGGACAACAGGAAATGGAGTACCTCGTTCTTGCCGTAGTCAAAACAGAGACTATCCCACGCGGGATGTTCGCGGCGTTCTCCTTCGTAGAAATATTGATTAGGGTCACCGGCGAAATTGCCCAGGCCCTCCATCTCGTTCTTTACAGCATGGCTATGGACGATGTCCATGATGACTGCAAGTCCGGACTCGTGAGCAGCATCAATGAGTTCTTTCAGTTCCTCCGGCGTTCCGAAACGACTGCTGGGGGCAAAGAAGTTTGACACATGATAACCGAAACTTCCGTAATAGGGATGCTCTTGAATGGCCATAATCTGAATGCAGTTATAGCCGTCCTTCACAATGCGGGGCAGGATATTGTCCTTGAATTCACGATAGGAACCTACCACTTCCGCATCCTGCGCCATACCGATGTGGCATTCATAGATGAGCAGAGGCTCCGTATTGGGCTTGAACTTTTTCACCCGCCAACTGTATGGGGTTGCCGGATTCCATACCTGAGCGCAGAATATTTTGGTCTGCTCGTCCTGCACAACACGTGTGGCCCAGGCCGGAATGCGCTCTCCCTGGCCACCGTCCCAATGGACGTTCAGTTTGAAAAGGTCGCCGTGCTTTAATACATTCTTCGCGAGCTTTAGCTCCCAGTTTCCGGAGTTCTTAACACGCTTCATGGCATATTTCGGCATCTCTTTCCAATCGCTGAAGTCACCGACAAGATAGATTTCCGTTGCGTTGGGAGCCCACTCCCGCAACACCCAACCACCCGTTACCGTGCGGTGAAGGCCGAAATAGAGATAGCCATCGGCAAAATCGCTTAATGAGGTCGAACCGTTATTCGTAAGTTCGCTAATTTTGTCAAGCGCAAACTGATGACGCCCTTCAATGGCCGCGGCATATTCGGCCAGGTATTTGTCGTTGCGGAGCAGTTTTAATTGAGGAGTCTGAGGCTCTGCTTTCTTTCGGGATACACGCTTCGTCTTCGCCTTACTCTTTGCAGAGGATGCTTTCTTGGTGGTGGACAATGCCGATTCCTTTTTTGTTGCCATGTCTCTGTATTTAGTTAGTTAGTCTTTGTTCTACGTCATGCACGAAAACCACTTTTCGGGTATGGCTCCCCTCACGGACTATGAAGTTTCCATCTTTCATGTCACGATGGAACTCACCCTCATAGCGCACCCCATTTTTATCCTCCAATATACCATATCCCTCTCTCATACCTTCCTGGAAGGTTCCCTTGAACTTGTCGCCATCGACCTCACGCAACACTCCTTCGCCATGCATCAATCCTCCTTTCCATTGTCCGTCATACGTGTTGCCGTTACTCCAAGTATATTTGCCACGACCTTCCTGTTTGTTGGCTTTCCACTGGCCATAGTAAACCGAGCCGTTTTTCCACGTAAAGGTTCCCATGCCGTCTTGCTCTCCATTCAGGAAATGCCCTATGTATTTGTCACCGTTTGCAAAAAAAGAAACGCCTTCGCCGGTGCGCTCGCCATTAACGTATGCACCTTCATAGCGGTCGCCGTTCTTGTACGTGTAGATGCCCCGACCGTGAGGCACATTGTTAAGCCAGTCACCGGTATAAACATCGCCGGAGGCATAGACATACGTACCCTTACCAATCATCTGATTGTTCTTCCAATCTCCCTCGTACACATTGCCGTCGCTCCAGTCAAACTTTCCTTTGCCCGTTTTCATATCAGCGACCCACGTCCCGACATAATAGGCACCGTTGGCATACGTGTAGGTACCGACGCCTTCGCGTTTGTCTTCTTTCCAGTTGCCCTTATAAATATCGCCGTTGTAATAGAACATCGTACCCTGCCCCTGTTGCATATCGCGATACCAAAGGCCGACGTACTTGTTGTTATTCTTGAAATAGTAGGTTCCGTTGCCATGCTGATGGTTCTGCATCCAATCGCCCTCGTACTTTTCGCCGTCGGTAAACTGATAAACGCCGTATCCCTCCCGCTCACCTTTCACATACTTCCCTTGATGGAAGTCACCGTTCCGGAATGTCGTAATACCCTGCCCCCAGGGTTTTCCCTTGAAAAGCTCACCCTGGTACTGCGCGCCGTCAGGAAAAGTGTAAGTTCCGATGGTAATACTTTGGGCATGGAGCGTTGAAAGCCGCACGCCTCCTAAAAGAATGAGACACACGACCCATATCCTATCTAAATATCTTTTTATCAATGTCATATTTTCATGTTTCACATACGGTTCAGGAACTCCTCAGCCTTCACCAAGTCTTCCGGCGTGTCAATACCTATCGTCTCCACATCCGTCTGTCCCACCTTAATCACATAGCCGTTATCCAGCCAACGCAGTTGCTCCAGACTCTCGACTTTCTCCAGCGTGCTTTGCGGCAGTCGGGTAATCTCAGCCAACGTCTCCACCCGATACGCATAAAGCCCGATATGCTTGTAGAACGTGTGGCGAGCAAGCCACTCCGTCTGCTCCACACCCCGAAGATAAGGAATCACACTACGGCTGAAATAGAGCGCACGTTGGTCGTCGCTCACCACGACCTTGGGAGAATTAGGATTCTGCAAGGCCTCCAGTCCATCAGCCACCGTAAAAGGCTTTACCAACGTGGCGATTTGCGTTTTTTCATCCTCGAAACAAGCCTGCAAGGCCCGAATCTGAGACGGCTGAATAAAAGGTTCGTCACCTTGAATATTGATAACCACATCGCATTCGCATCCGATTTTTTGGTACGCCTCGAAGCAACGGTCTGTTCCGCTTCTATGATCTTCCCGCGTCATTACGGCACGCCCTCCAAAGCCCTCTACAACATCATAGATGCGCTGGTCGTCGGTAGCCACAAATACATTGTCCAACACGCTCTTCACCTGTTCGTAGACACGTTGCACAACAGGCTTACCACCCAACATGGCCAACGGTTTGGCCGGAAAACGGGTAGAAGCATATCTCGCCGGAATAATCGCTATAAATCTCATTATTCTATAATCTGTCTTTATCGGTTTTACTCATAGTTCATCAGCCCATTCATCGGAGCGTCGGCACCATCTGCGCCCACCATCTCCACAATCTCTTCCTCCGCTTCGCCATCATCCAGAAGTCCACCTCCGCAAAGGTCAAAACCGTTCGGGAAAACAAACTTCTCATCCGTAGAATAAGGCAAACGGCTATCGGCATACACTTTCTGCAAGAACAAGGCAGCTATCGGCAACGCGGCTGCCGCTCCCTGTCCGTAAGCCATGCTGTTGAAATGAATATCGCGTTCTTCGCCGCCGACCCATGCACCGAATGTCAGCGAGGGAGTATATCCTACGAACCAACCGTCCGAATTGTCGTTCGTCGTTCCCGTCTTACCACCCATCTGGGCATGAATGCCATAACGGTTGCGCATGCGGCTACCCGTACCGCCATTCATCACGCCTTGCATTAGATCCACCATCTTATAGGCGGCATCCTCACTCAGCACCTCCCGCGTATCGTTTTCGTCCCGGTCGTTTTTCTTCACCTGTAACGTGCTGACATCGGCCACAACATTACCATCCGAGTCGGTGATTTTAGTGACAAAGACGGGCTGCACCCGCGTTCCTCCCTTTGGGAATGCAGTGTAAGCCGTCACCATTTCCATCACACTCACCTCGCAAGGGCCCAGTGAAAGTGCCAATGAGGGATGAATGTTACGATTCTTAATACCGAACTTATGCAGGTATTTCACGAAGAGCACGGGATTCATGGAGTTAAGCAGATAAGCCGAAATCCAGTTATTACTTTGGGCCAGTCCCCACTTCAGGGTCACCATTTCTCCGTAATGCGAGCGACTGCCGTTACGCGGCGTCCAGTTTCCGTAAGTCCGCTGTTCGTTGGGAGCCACGTCACACGGAGTCCATCCGTTTTCCATGGCCATGGCATACAGATAAGGTTTGATGGTAGAACCCACCTGACGGCGTCCCTGCGACACCATATCGTACTGGAAATGGGCATAATCAAGTCCACCCACATAGGCTTTCACATAACCTCTAGCATTATCAATACACAGGAAGCCCGAACGCAGGAAGCCCTTGTAATACTTGATGGAATCCATGGGCGACATAATGGTGTCCACCTCCCCGTGGGGCGAATAAACCGTCATTTCTATCGGAGTGGCGAAAGCCTTGTCTATCTCCGCGTCATTATGCCCGTCTGCCTTCATCTTGATGTAACGGCCGCTCTGACGTTTGGCACGAGTGAGCAGACGCTCCACCTCCTTCTCCGACACACCGGCTCCGTAAGGGGCCTTGCTTGAGCCTTTCCGTTCCTTATTGAAAGCCGGTTGCAGAGTGCCTATGACGTGCGCCGTCATCGCCTCCTCGGCATATCGCTGCATACGACTGTCGATGGAGGTATATATCTTCAGTCCGTCCTGATAGAGGTCATACGGTTTTCCCGTCTTTTTGTTGATATTCTTATTGCACCAGCCATACAACGGGTCATTCGCCCATGCCAGCGAGTCCTCATAAAACTTCTGATCCTGCCACGACGCATAGTCACTTCGTTTCGGAGCCTTTGCCGTCAGCACGCCACGCAGATATTCGCGCAGATAGGTGGCATGGCCGTCTTTATGGTCTTGCCGGTGGAAATCCAGTTCGACAGGCAGTGCCTTGCAGGAGTCGGCCTCCGCCTCCGTCAGCCATCCCGCCTTCTCCATCTGGTCTATCACCACGTTCCGACGGCCGCGGGCCTGCTCGGGACGGCGCACAGGATTAAAGAGCGACGGGTTCTTGCACATCCCGACAAGCATCGCACACTCGTCGATGTTCAAGTCCTTGGGTTCTTTACCGAAATAGGTTTTCGCAGCGGTCTTTATACCCACGGCATTATGGAGAAAGTCGAAATAGTTGAGATACATCGTAATGATTTCCTCCTTGGTATAATACCGTTCCAGCTTCACAGCAATCACCCATTCGATGGGTTTCTGCATGGCGCGCTCCCAAACCGTATTGGCCTTTGCGCTATAAAGCTGTTTGGCCAACTGCTGCGTGATGGTACTTCCGCCGCCGGCCTGCTTCTGCCGCATGACAACACGCTTGAGCATGGCGCGCAACACGGCGCGGAAATCAATGCCGCTATGTTCGTAGAAACGTTCATCCTCCGTAGCCACGAGTGCCTTCACCAGATACGGCGGCAGGTCGTCGTAATCAACAAATATACGATTGGCCCGACTGTAGCTCCATGTACCCAACAGGGCACCGTCATCCGAAAAGACCTGACTTGCATACTTATCCACCGGATTCTCCAACTGTTGCAAATCCGGCATATAACCGATGGAACCGTTCTCTATCAGTACGAACAGGGTCGTAACCGTTCCCACTGCACCGAAGAACAACACCCACAATATAATCATTAAACCCTTACGCATCCGAGCATAGTTTTTGAAGTGTACAAAGTTACGAAATAAAATCGAGAAACAAAAGCCTGAAGATGAAAATTTATTTTTTAACAGAAGTATATGCGCATAACTATTGCCCGTACAGAGAAAAAGAGCTAAATTTGACACACTAAAACATAATGTCCACCCCATTTCGCCATGGAACAGTGTAATAAGCCTACTGATACGGCCCGGCCGAGGAGCCTGGTCACGATTGCGGATCACAGCCGTAAGAAGATTGAGTACCTCATTGAAATGGCTCAGGAGTTTGAGCGCCGCCCCAACCGCCGCCTGCTGGAAGGGAAAGTTGTTGCCACGCTCTTTTTCGAGCCCAGTACACGCACCCGCCTTTCGTTCGAGACGGCCGCCAACCGGTTAGGTGCCCGCGTCATCGGTTTTGCCGACCCGAAGGTCACCAGCGGCACCAAAGGCGAGACTCTGAAAGACACCATCATGATGGTCTCCAACTATGCCGACATCATCGTCATGCGGCACTACCTGGAGGGAGCCGCCCGATACGCCAGTGAGATTGCCCCCGTACCCATCGTGAACGCCGGGGACGGAGCCAACCAGCATCCCTCGCAAACGATGCTCGACCTCTACTCCATCTACAAGACGCAGGGCAGGCTCGACAATCTGGACATCTTCCTTGTCGGCGACCTGAAATACGGCCGAACCGTACACTCCATGCTGACGGCCATGTACCACTTCAACCCCACTTTCCACTTCATCGCTCCCGAGGAACTGGCCATGCCGGAAATGTATAAGGCTTTCTGTCGCGAACACGGCATCCGCTACGTCGAGCACACCCACTTCGATGCCGATGTCATCAGTGGGGCCGACATTCTGTACATGACCCGCGTGCAGCGCGAACGCTTCACCGACCTCATGGAGTACGAACGGGTGAAAGACCGTTATCTGCTGAAACTGGACATGCTCTCGAAAGCCCGTCCCAACATGAAAATCCTGCACCCCCTGCCTCGCGTAAACGAGATAGAATACAGCATCGACGAGAATCCGCATGCCTACTACTTCGAGCAGGCGCGCAACGGACTCTACGCCCGTCAGGCACTCATCTGCGACGCACTGGGCATCACCCTCGACACCATCAAGAACGACAAGACGGTAATTGAAAGTTGAACCTGAAAACAGAGCCAAATAGAATGAAAAAGCAACTCATGGTGGCCGCCATCGAAAACGGCACCGTTATCGACCATATCCCTTCGGAGAAACTTTTTGCCGTTGTCAATCTCCTGCACCTCGACCGCATGAACACGGCCGTGACCATCGGCTACAACCTCAAGAGCGAAGTACTGGGCCGGAAAAGCATCATCAAGATGGCCGACAAGTTCTTCACGGATGAAGAACTCAACCAACTGGCCGTCATCTGCCCCAACATCACGCTCTGCATCATACGGGACTACGACATCGTGGAGAAACGCACGGTGACGCTGCCCGACGAACTGCGGGGCATCGTGCGCTGCGCCAATCCGAAGTGCATCACGAACAACGAACCCATGTCCACCCACTTCCACGTACACGACGCGGCCCGGAGCACGCTCAAGTGCCGCTACTGCAACACCATCATCCAATTAGACGACGTGCAACTGGTGGAAAATTCCTGACCCCGACCTTTGACAAGTAAGAACATTAGAATTATATAGCTATCTATATGCGAAACGACGAGACCGTATTCCGTCTGATCGAAGCAGAACGCTTGCGTCAGACCCGAGGCATCGAACTGATTGCCTCCGAAAACTATGTGAGTGACGAGGTGATGGAGGCCATGGGCTCCATCCTCACCAACAAATACGCCGAGGGCTATCCCGGCAAGCGCTACTACGGCGGCTGTCAGGTAGTGGATCAGGTGGAGCAACTGGCCATCGACCGCGTCTGCGAACTATTCGGTGCCGAATACGCCAACGTGCAGCCCCACTCCGGTGCACAGGCCAATGCGGCCGTATTCCTGGCCGTGCTGAATCCCGGCGACACTTTCATGGGCCTCAACCTCGACCACGGCGGCCATCTCAGCCACGGTTCACTGGTGAACACGAGCGGTATTCTGTACCGCCCGGTCGGCTACAACCTGAACAAAGAGACCGGACGTGTCGATTACGACGAGATGGAGCAGTTGGCTTTGGAACACAAGCCCAAACTCATCATCGGCGGCGGCTCGGCCTACAGCCGCGAATGGGACTACAAACGTATGCGCGAGATTGCCGACAAGGTGGGCGCCCTGCTGATGATTGACATGGCACACCCCGCCGGACTCATCGCCGCCGGCCTGCTGGACAACCCGCTGAAGTATGCCCACATCGTCACCAGCACCACTCACAAGACCCTGCGCGGCCCGCGCGGCGGTATCATCCTCATGGGCAAGGACTTCCCCAACCCGTGGGGAAAGACAACGCCGAAGGGCGAAGTGAAGATGATGTCCGCACTGCTCAACAGCGCCGTATTCCCCGGCACACAGGGCGGCCCGCTGGAACACGTCATTGCCGCCAAGGCCGTGGCATTCGGCGAAGCTCTGCAACCCGAATTTAAGGAGTGGGCCAAGCAGGTGCAGAAGAACGCACGCACACTGGCCGACGAACTGATGAAACGCGGTTTCCACATCGTCAGCGGCGGCACCGACAACCACTCCATGCTGGTTGATTTGCGCACCAAGTACCCCGACCTGACGGGTAAAGTGGCCGAGCGGGCACTGGTGGATGCCGACATCACGGTGAACAAAAACATGGTGCCGTTCGACTCCCGTTCCGCTTTCCAGACGAGCGGCATCCGGTTGGGCACACCGGCCATCACCACACGCGGTGCCAAGGAAGACCTCATGGTGAAGATTGCCGAACTCATCGAGCGCGTACTCGACGCTCCCGAGAGCGAGGAGAACATCGCGGCCGTGCGTGCCGAGGTGAATGCCATGATGGAGAAGTACCCCCTGTACGCCTACTAAGCGACAAACGAAAACAAAGCGGGCATCCGACCTTTGGCCGGATGCCCGCTTCTTTTTTATCCGCTCTGTTTTTTGTGGGCCTGCAAGGCGACTCCCGTAAAGCATCGGTTCGCAGAGAGAAAACGACCGCCCGGACGACCGTACAGCAACCTAACTATGGACGGGCCTCGATCCCGCTATGGACGAGGCTCAGTCCCGCTATGGACGGACGCCCGTCCTCCTATGGGCTCTTATCCGTCGTCGAAACGGGGCCGCCGGGGAAGGCCGGAAAAGGCCGTCCGACAAGGGTATTTTTTCAGGGTAAAGCGCGCTTGGGCTCAATGGCCGACAACGAATCCCGCTGCGCCGCAACCAGTGCCTCCGCCTCTATCCGGGCACGCTCCAGCATCTGACGCAACACTTCGGCCTGGGCGATGTAATACCCGTCGGGATGGGCTGTCAGGTAGGACGTAACCGCCTCCAGCGTGTGAAGTTCCTGCACCTCGGCCCAGTCGAGTGAGTCGATGCGGGCCCGTGCGACCGGCACGTAAGGGCTGCCGGGATGCTGCGCCACAAACTGCCGTAGCTCCTCACGACCGCCTTTCTCCACCAGAGACTTCCACTCCTCCTGACGGGCGGAGACCTCTTTGTAACGCTCACGCACGTCCTCAAGGTGTCGGCTCCGACGGTAACGGGTGATAAAGTCTTCGTAGAACTGCGGGTCCGAACAGCCTTGCAGAAGTTCGTAGGCGCGTTCCTCGCGTTGCCGCTCTTCGTAGTACATATAGAGGCAGAGCCCTCCGATGAGCAGGCCCAGCAGGAGGCAGAACAGAAGTACCGCCCGCCACCCTCGCCTGCCGCCCGAAGAGACGGACGCGGAAACAGGCTCCGCCGGTGCAGATTGCTCTTTGGGCTCATCCTCTGGAAGTTCTTCCGGGACATCGCTCACCGGCTCGTGTTCCTCTCCATCCGGCAGGCATTCGTTCCCGGCATCTGAGGGAGACGGAAACGCCGGTTCGCATTCTCCGCTTCCCACCTCCACCGTGAAAGGGATATCCTCCAGTTTCCGCAGTTCCCGTTCGGCCTCGGCACCGGCCCATTCGGAATCAATGGAAATTCCACATTCCGGACACGCTCTGGCCATCGACGATATGTGATGACGGCACTTGGGGCATTTTATCATCGCCATAACGCTACATCTATTATAATATAGTACAAAGTTACAATTTTTTCGTATATTCGTAATTACAAATACGAATTATTTTGTACCTTTACGGAGATTTCTATTTACTTATATTATAATGAATATCATGAAAAAAATCATTTTCGCTATTCTTATGGCTGTATTGCCGGCGTTCGTCGATGCAGCACAAAAGACTGAGACATTCAGCATCGGCGACCGGACTTTCCTGCTCAACAACAAGCCCTTCGTGGTGAAAGCGGCCGAGGTGCACTATCCGCGCATCCCGCGCCCCTACTGGGAACAGCGCATTCAGATGTGTAAGGCACTGGGCATGAATACGCTCTGCATCTACATCTTCTGGAACTCCCATGAACCGCAGATGGACCGGTTCGACTTCACGGGCAACAACGACATACGCGCGTTCGTGAAACTGGCACAGAAGAACGACATGTACGTCATCGTGCGTCCCGGCCCCTACGTTTGCGCCGAATGGGAAATGGGCGGTCTGCCTTGGTGGCTGCTGAAGAAGAAAGACATCCGCCTGCGCGAACAAGACCCGTTCTTCATGGAGAGATTGGAGATTTTCGAGAAGAAGGTGGGCGAACAACTGGGTGACCTGACCATCGAGAAAGGCGGCCCCATCATCATGGTGCAGGTGGAGAATGAGTACGGCTCGTATGGACAGGACAAACCGTACATCTCGGCCGTGCGCGACATCATCCGCAAGAGCGGGTTCGACAAGGTGGAGCTCTTCCAGTGCGACTGGTCCAGCAACTTTGAGAAAAACGGCCTCGACGACCTCACGTGGACGATGAACTTCGGCACCGGAGCCAACATCGACCACGAGTTCCGCCGCCTGAGCGAACTGCGCCCCAACAGCCCGAAGATGTGTTCCGAGTTCTGGAGCGGCTGGTTCGACAAGTGGGGCGGCCGCCACGAGACACGCGGCGCCGAGGCCATGGTGGAGGGCATTACGCAGATGCTCGACCGCGGAATATCGTTCTCCCTCTACATGACCCACGGAGGCACCAACTGGGGACACTGGGCCGGTGCCAACAGTCCGGGATTTGCTCCCGACGTCACCAGCTACGACTACGACGCACCCATCAACGAGGCCGGACAGACAACTCCGAAATACTGGAAACTGCGCGAGGCCATGCAGAAGTACAGCGGCGAGTGGAATCCCGAAGAGAAGAAGTGGACGGGCAGCAAGAAACAGGCCGCCGTGCCCAAGGAATACCCCACCATCGCCATACCCAAGTTTGAGCTGACAGAGTTTTCCTCCATACTGAACGGCGAAGACCCCGACCAGTCCATACTGATTCGCAAAGAGGGAGGTCTGGTGACTTTCGAGGAAATGGATATGGGCTGGGGATGTATGCTGTACACGACCACACTGCCCGAAATCACGGCACAGAGCGTGCTGACGGCCGAGATACACGACTATGCACAAGTGTACATCAACGGCAAATACATAGGTAAGATAGACCGCGTGAAGCACGAGAAGACATTGATGTTGCCGCCCGTAAAGAAAGGCGACGAACTGGAGATTCTGGTGGAAGGCATGGGACGTATCAACTTCGGCCGTGCCATCAAGGACTTCAAGGGTATCGTGTCCGATGTCGTCCTTACGAGTGTCATAGACGGAACCGAGACCACGTGGAAGCCCGGACGATGGGCCAAAGTGGCCCTGCCGGACAGCTACGCAAAGGCCGTGAGTGCTCTCGAGCACAATACCGACCTGACCAAGCACACAACGGGACAGCGGTTCGGCAAAGAAATGTGGAATAAAGACGGAAAGGACTTGACCGGAACGCCCGGCTACTATCGCGGTTACTTCGACCTGAAGAAGGTGGGCGATACGTTCCTTAACCTTGAGAACTGGGGTAAAGGACAGGTGTACGTCAATGGACACGCCATCGGCCGCCATTGGTACATCGGCCCGCAGCAGACCCTTTATATGCCTGGCTGCTGGCTGAAAAAAGGACGCAACGAAGTCATCGTCCTCGACATCATGGGGCCGCGCGGCGAGAAGACTATCGAAGGTCTGCAAACGCCCATCATCGACCGTCTGAATCTGGAGGGCCCGCAGACCCACCGCGCCAAAGGGCAGAATCTCGTCTTGACAGGGGAGACACCCGTTAAGACGGGTACGTTCAAGGCCGGAAACGGTTGGCAGGAGGTGCATTTCGACAAGCCCGTCACGGGTCGCTATGTCTGCATCGAGGCTCTGAACAGCCACTGGAACCGGGAATACTGCTGTATCGCCGAGTGGTACATGCTTGACGAACAGGGACAGCAACTGAGCCGCGAATCGTGGCAGATAGCTTATGCCGACGACGAAGACGTAAGTTCGGGTAACAAAAACGCAGATAAGGTTTTCGACCTGCAGGAAAGCACCTACTGGTCTACAAACAAAGGCGTACAGTTCCCGCACGCGGTAATCATCGACATGGGACAGGACAAGACAATGTCGGGATTCCGTTACCTGCCCCGTGTGGAGGAAGGTGCCCCCGAGAGCATCAAGGACTATCGCATCTACGTGAAGAGTGACAGCTTCAAGTTCTGAGATTTTACCGTATGAACTGGATTGGAATTATCATCGGTTTTGCGACTTTCGTCTGCATCGGTCTATTTCATCCGATTGTCATCAAAGCCGAATACTATTTCGGACATCGTTGCTGGCCGGCCTTTCTGCTGGCCGGCATCGGTACCCTTGCCGCCTCTCTGGTCACGACGAACGAATACCTGAGCATCATTCTCGGAGTCATCGCATTCTCCTGCTTCTGGAGCATTCTCGAAGTGCGTCAGCAATACGAGCGCGTCCGTCGCGGGTGGTTCCCGATGAACCCGAAAAGAAAGAAGGAGTACGAAACTGACAAATAGGTATTACCGCGACACCTCATCAGACTGAGGGTACGGAATACCTGCTGATTAAAACGGTTTGCATGAGGCTACGTGTGGCGAGGTAGGCCACGAAACTAAACCAAAGGGCGTGGTTGCTTGGCCCTAAAAGCGACCACAACGCAAAAAAGACAATGGCGCTGACAAGCATGGAGAGAAACATCCGGCTCGTCAGCGTCAGTCCTATATATACGCCATCCCAGATAAAAGCGGCAAGGGAAACAAAAGGAACAGCAATAATCCACGGGAGATAAGGACGGGCGTAAGCAATGACTTCTGTCTGATTGGTAAAGAGGTGAAGAATCGGAGTCGCAGCCGTAGCATACAGGAGGGTGAAGACAAGAGCGAAGCAAGCCCCCCAACCAAAAAGCTGACGAACGATACCGCGAAGCCCGGCCCCGTCACGACGTCCCAGATACTCGCCGCTCAAGGCTTCCGCAGCATTGGCAAGTGCATCCGTAAAGTAGGAATAAAGCATAAAGAACTGCATCAGCAGGGCGTTGGCATCGAGCGTGAGCGTCCCCATACGGCTACCCGCCGTCGTAAAGTAGACGGTGACGCCCACAAGGCAGAGGGTACGAAGAAAGAGATCACGATACAAAGTTCCCTCCTTCGTTCTCCAAAAGCGAAGATTATCGAAACGCAAAGCGATATGTTCTGTCCTCTCGCTCAGATACTTTCGGAAAACGTCCCGCAGCAGTTCCCGTTCCTTGGGGGAGGACAAGAGAGGAGCGGCCATCACGCCCCCATAAATCCCGACAACAGTTCCCAATGCTACCCCGCCGATACCCATATCAAGCACAAAGACAAACAGGAGCGTACAAAAGATATTGAGCAGGTTCTGCAGGATAGCCATACACATGGGAATGCGTGTATTCTGCATCCCGATAAACCATCCTGTCAGGCTATAACCGGCCAGCATAGCCGGGGCGCCCCAGATGCAGACCCGAAAATAGGCCGTGGTATAATGCAGCACTTCCGATTCCGGCTCCATCAGCCACAATGCGAAACGCAGCAAAGGACTTTGCAAAAGCAACAGGCACACCCCGATGAAAAGGCCGAACAGCAGACTGCGTGTAAGTCCCTCACGAATGCGCTGCTCGTCTCCGCTTCCATGCGCCTGACTTACAATGCCCGTGGTGCCCATACGCAGGAAACCGCACAACCAGTAAATCATGTTGAGAATCGTAGTGCCGATGGCCACGGCGGCAATGTACTCCGCCCGCCCCATGTGCCCCACTATTGCGGTATCTACCACACCCAACAGCGGCACCGTGATGTTGGCCACCACGGAGGGCAAAGCCAGTTGAAGAATGGGATTCGTCAGTTTCATCATACGCATTCCAAACCAAAGAGGAGAGTCTCTGTCTGACTCTCCTCCGTGTCGGGGCGACCCGACTCGAACGGGCGACCGCCTGGTCCCAAACCAGGAACGCTACCAACTGCGCTACACCCCGATGCTCCCTTTTCTTCGGAAAGCGGTGCAAAGGTACGAATAAGCACGCAAAAACGCAAATTTATTTACATTTTTCCGCACGAAAGTATCAGAAGATACGGAGCAGATGCCCGGGCACCGGCGTGTAATCGTTCGGCAGAGCATTCATTTCATAAAGATTCTTCAGGCGAATGCCGTAACGCTGCGAAATCGTGTACATCGACTCGCCCGGCTGAACCACGTGAGGGATTCCCCGGAAAGAGCGGTCGGCGCGATGACGCTTCCGCTGCAAGTAGAGGATGTCACCCGGCACGGGTTGGCACTTCTTGGGTAACTCATTGTAACGACGGAGTTTGCGCTTCGAGACATTCGTCATCATGGAGATAATGGGCAAATTGTCTCCCGGCTGAACGACAATGTAATAATTGTTGTTGTTGCACCGCACGGGATGCGTGGCGAAGAACAACTCTTCCGCCTGCTCCCGCGAGGACGGCTGCGGCAGGGCGGTTGTCACCACAGCCTGCTGCTGAACCGGCCGGTTGTGGCGGGAATCGTCCCCGCCGACCACGTCGTATTGATAGAGTTCGTATTTCTCGATAATCGTTATCAACTGCTGTGCGTAGGTCGGATTAGTGGCATAGCCGCATGATTTCAGCCCCCGCGCCCAGCCTTTATAGTCGGTTGGACTCAGTTCAAAAAGACAGGCATAGCGAGGTTTCAGCAGAAACTTCGAATGGTCTTCATAACTCTCTTCCACGCTGTTGTACTTCCGGAACTTATCGTCGGGCCGGTCGTCGCTCTTCACCACATAAGGCCCTGTCCACCCGCCGGCCACCTTGATTCCGAAATGATTGTTCGCCCTCCGGGCAAGGTCGCTCTGCCCCGCCCCGCTCTCCAACAATCCTTGCGCCAGTGTGATGCTGGCCGGAATGCGGTGGCGCAACATCTGCTCCTGAGCCATCCGGTGGTACTGCTTGATGTAAGCCACATAGGTAGGAACACCTTGCTGGGCACGAAGAGGAGCCAAAGGAGAAAGACAGCAAACAAGAAGTAAGAGTAGGCGTGCGATGCGTTTCATGCCGTATGCGTTTGATTTCGAGACAAAGGTAATGAAAAAAGGCCATGTTGCCGCATTCCGGTGAGTATTTTCGATTTTATTTTTCGTTTTTAACTTAAATTCGTACCTTTGCACACAAATAAGGCTTTTGTCATGGAGAGGTATAAGATTTCGAGTGAGGTCTGCATTTATCAAGACCATGAACTCACCGCAGAAGACCGCGAATTGGTGGAACTGGCCAAGAAAGCCACGGAACAGAGTTACAGTCCCTATTCCTGCTTCCGGGTAGGTGCCGCCCTGCGTCTCAGGAACGGCATCATCGTCACGGGCAGCAATCAGGAGAACGCCTCCTATCCGCTGGGCATGTGCGCCGAGCGCACCGCCATCTTCCACGCCCAGCACCAGTATCCCGACCAACCCATCGAATCCATCGCCATTGCGGCTTTCGCCAACGGCCACTTCTACCCCGAACCCATTTCGCCATGCGGTGCCTGCCGACAGGTGATGCTTGAGGTGGAAGACCGCTACGGGGAGCCCGTGCGCGTACTGCTCCACGGAACCGGCGGCACACACATCGTGGAAACGGTAAAGGCACTTATGCCGTTCCAGTTCATCGGCGACAGCCTGAAGAAATAAGCACAAAAGACCAACCTATCGCAAGCTATAACATTATATTCAGATAAATGATTACTGTTTCGAATTTAGCCATTCAGTTTGGCAAAAGAGTTCTTTACAAAGACGTAAATATCAAGTTCACTCCGGGCAACATCTACGGTATCATCGGTGCGAACGGAGCCGGAAAGTCCACGCTGCTCAAAGCCATCAGCGGCGAACTGGAGGCCAACAAGGGCACCATTGAGCTGGGGCCCGGCGAACGCCTGAGCGTGCTCTCGCAGGATCACTTCCAGTATGACCAAGAGACGGTGCTGAACACCGTACTGATGGGCCACACCACCATGTGGGACGTGATGCGCGAACGCGAGGCGCTCTACGCCAAGGCCGACTTCTCGGACGAGGACGGCATCCGCGTGGCCGAACTGGAGGACAAGTTTGCCGAGATGGGCGGCTACACGGCAGAGAGCGACGCCGCCACCCTGCTGTCGGGACTGGGCATCAAGGAGTCCAAGCACTACCAACTGATGGGCGAACTGTCGGGTAAAGAGAAGGTGCGCGTGATGCTGGCCAAGGCTCTGTTCGGCAACCCCGACAACCTGCTGCTCGACGAGCCCACCAACGACCTCGACCTCGACACCGTACAGTGGCTGGAGCAATACCTCTCGGAGTTTGAGCAGACCGTGCTCGTCGTCAGTCACGACCGCCACTTCCTCGACTCCGTCTGCACCCACACCATCGACATCGACTTCGGCAAGGTCACACTCTTCGCCGGCAACTATTCGTTCTGGTACGAATCCTCACAGCTCGCTCTGCGACAGGCTCAGAACCAAAAGGCCAAGGCCGAGGAGAAACGCAAGGAGCTGGAAGAGTTCATCCGCCGCTTCTCGGCCAATGTAGCCAAGTCAAAGCAGACGACAAGCCGCAAGAAGATGCTGGAGAAACTGAACGTGGAGGAGATTCGTCCCAGCACGCGCAAATACCCGGGCATCATCTTCCAGATGGAGCGCGAGCCGGGCAATCAGATATTGGAGGTAGAAGGCCTGAAAGCGGTGGCCGACGACGGCACCGTATTGTTCGACAACGTTTCGTTCAACATC
The DNA here is from genome assembly GCA_947176535.1 of uncultured Prevotellaceae bacterium. Taxonomy (GTDB): domain Bacteria; phylum Bacteroidota; class Bacteroidia; order Bacteroidales; family Bacteroidaceae; genus Physcousia. Next base: position 46,900 of record CAMWQU010000007.1, on the reverse strand, counting down.
GAGAAGGGCCAGAAGGTGGTCTTCCTCAGCCACGACCCGCGCGCCATGACCGCTCTGTTTGAAATCATCATGGGCAACCGCGAGGCGCAGGCGGGCACGTTCTCATGGGGCATCACCATCACGCAAGCCTACCTGCCGGTAGATAATACCGAATTTTTCCAGAGCGACAAGAACCTCGTAGACTGGCTGATGCAGTACGGCGAGGGCAACGAGGTCTTCATGAAAGGCTACCTCGGCCGTATGCTGTTCTCCGGCGAGGAGGTGCTGAAGCGGGTGAACGTGCTGTCCGGAGGCGAGAAGATGCGCTGCATGATTGCCCGTATGCAGTTGCGCAACGCCAACTGCCTCGTTCTCGACACCCCCACCAACCACCTCGACCTCGAAAGTATTCAGGCCTTCAACAACAACCTGAAACTCTTCAAGGGCAATGTCCTTTTCGCCAGCCACGACCACGAGTTCATCCAGACCGTAGCCAACCGCATCATCGAACTTACCCCCAACGGCACCATCGACAAGCTGATGGAGTACGATGACTATATCTCCAGCGATGCCATCAAGGAATTAAAGGCTAAAATGTACGACGGGCAGGCATAATAAAGCCGGCCTCGGAATATATTCTCTATTCATCGCCGATGAACGCACGTTCATCGGCGATGAATGTTTATCCGCCGTCGATGAACAGCCGTTCACCGACGACGGACGGAGAATAGCTCCTAAAGCTGTCACGAAAGGACGGGACAGCGACGCTTTATCCCCCTATTCCCCAACTGAAAACACGCCCTGCGACGACGGCACTTGACACGCAGACAGAGCGCAGGTGTCCGACGGACAACGGAAAGACGCTTAGTTCAGCGTCCGGATGACACGTGCCGGGTTCCCCGCGACGACGGAAAAGGCGGGAACGTCTTTCGTCACAACGCTGCCGGCCCCCACCACACTGTTGTCGCCAACAATCACTCCGGGCAGCACCACGACGTTACCGCCGAACCAGACATTATTTCCGACGGTTATCGGTCGGGCACATTCCAGTCCCTGATTGCGCCGTTCGGCGTCGAGCGGATGCACGGCAGTATAGAACGAGCAGTTCGGCCCCACGAACACGTTGTCGCCAAACGAGACTTTGGCCGCATCGAGAATGACGAGATTGAAATTGGCAAAGAAATTTGTTCCTACCTCAATGTTATACCCATAGTCGCAATGAAACGGTGCGACTATCGTAGCCCCATCGCCGACCCGGCCGAGCAAGCGGGTTATAATTTCCGCCTTGGCGGCCACTTCGGAGGGGCGCAGGTTATTGAAGCGGAAACACTCGTCCTGACAATGCAGCCTTTCCCGGATAAGTTCGCTGTCGGAGTTGGCATCGTACAGCAGACCGCAGGCACATTTCTCTTTTTCTGTCATACTTGGAATTTTGACGACAAAGTTACGCATTTCCAGCGGGCTATCAAAGAAACCGGCCCCCTATACCTTATATATATTATATAGAACAGCCGCGGAACGCTCCAAATGAGGAAACGCGGGCTTTACTTATGACAAAAGTGCACAAGGATGGTGTCAGAATGCTCTTTGGCAAGGTTTTTGTACACGGAAATAATAAAAAAACGTTTGAATCATCATGGATAAAGCAGAAAAGGGAAAAGAAGAAGAACTGAAGGAAGACGTAGTGAACGGCACCGAGGCAACGACCGAAAGTGAGCACACGGAGGAGACCGAACACACGGAAGAGACGAATACCGAGGAAACGGCCCACGAGGAGACCGTAGAGGACAAACTGGCACAGGCCGAGGCCCGAATTGCGGAGCTGGAGAAAGAGCGGCTGTACAAACAGGCGGAGTTCGACAACTTCCGCAAACGCATCATCAAGGAGAAAGCGGAGCTCATCCTCAACGGCGGCCGGAAAGTGCTGGAGGCCATGTTGCCCGTCATCGACGACCTCGAACGCGCCCTGCAACACATGCAGTCGGCCGAGGACGTGGAGGCCGTGAAAGAGGGCGTAGACCTCATCTGCAAGAAGTTTATGAAAGTCATGGAGGCCCAAGGCGTGACCCAGATGAAGACGGACGGCGCCGACTTCGACACGGACTTCCATGAGGCTGTCACTCAGTTTCCCGCTCCCACGGACGAGCTGAAAGGCAAGGTCATCGACTGCACCGAGAAAGGCTATATGCTGAACGACACGGTGCTGCGATTTGCAAAAGTAGTGGTGGGCATCTAAACAACGGACAAGAGATATGGCAAAACGCGATTACTATGAGGTGCTGGGCGTAAACAAGAACGCCACCCCGCAAGAGATAAAGGCCGCCTACAAAAAGATGGCCATCAAATACCATCCCGACCGCAACCCCGACAACAAGGAAGCCGAGGAAAAGTTCAAGGAGGCGGCCGAGGCCTACGACGTGCTGCACGACGAGCAGAAGCGCGCCCGCTACGACCAGTTCGGCCATGAAGGACTGAACGGCATGGGCGGCGGCGGATTCAGCGGTGCCGGCATGAACATGGACGACATTTTCTCGATGTTCGGCGACATCTTCGGCGGACGCATGAACATGGGCGGCGGCGGTTTCGGATTCGACTTCGGAGGCGGCGGCCGCGGACAGCAGCAGGTCTATCGCGGCAGCGACCTGCGACTGAAGGTGAGCCTGACGCTCAACGAGGTAGCTACAGGCGTCACCAAAAAGTTCAAGGTGCGCAAGAACATCACCTGCGACCACTGCCACGGCAGCGGTTCGGAAGACGGACAGACACAGACCTGCCCGACGTGCGGCGGAAAAGGCTACACGGTGCGGACGGTGAACTCGATGTTCGGACGCATGCAGACCCAGCAGGCCTGTCCGACGTGCGGCGGCGAGGGACACACGATTAAAAACAAGTGTACGGAATGCCACGGCGAGGGCGTCAAGACGGGCGAGGAAGTTGTGGAGGTGAAAATCCCGGCAGGCGTGGCCGACGGCATGGTCGTCACCGTACCCGGCAAGGGCAACGCCGCCAAGCACAACGGTGTACCGGGCGACATTCAGGTCTTCATCGAGGTACAGCAGCACGACGAGTTTGTGCGCGAGGAGCAGAATCTGGTGTACAACCTGCTGCTCGACGTTCCCACCGCCACACTGGGCGGCACGGTGGAGATTCCCACCCTCGACGGCAAAGCCCGCATCAAGATTGAGCCGGGCACGCAACCCGGAAAGGTAGTCCGGCTGCGCGGCAAAGGATTGCCCGCCGTGCAGGGTTACGGCTACGGCATGGGAGACCTTATCGTACACATCAGCGTCTACATCCCCGAAACACTCAGCCGCGACGAGAAGAAAGCCATGGAGAGCTTCGCAAAGAGCGACAACTTCCGGCCCGACGAGTCGTGCCGCAGCAAGATATTCGAGAAGTTCAAGACGTTCTTTAGCTAAACATTACCCCCGAATGACTTACAGCGAAGCCATATCCTACCTGTTCAACGTCGCCCCATTGTTTCAGCACATTGGGGCGGGCGCGTATAAAGAGGGACTGGAGAACACGCGGGCCCTCGACGCCCGGTTCGGCCATCCCCACACGGCCTACCCCACCATCCATGTGGCCGGCACCAACGGCAAAGGCTCCGTCAGCCACACGCTGGCCGCCATTCTGCAATCGGCCGGCCTCAGAGTGGGACTTTACACCAGTCCGCACCTTGTGGACTTCCGCGAACGCATCCGCGTGAACGGGGAAATGATACCCGAACAACGGGTCATCGACTTCATCGAACAGGAACGTTCGTTTTTCGAACCGCTGCATCCATCGTTCTTCGAACTCGCAACGGCCCTTGCGTTCCAATACTTCAAGGAACAGAAAGTGGACATCGCCGTCATCGAGGTCGGCTTGGGCGGCAGGCTCGACTGCACAAACATCATCTCCCCCATCCTCTCCGTCATCACGAACATCAGCTTCGACCACACGCAGTTCCTGGGTCACACGCTCCCGGAGATTGCCCGCGAGAAGGCCGGCATCATCAAGCCCGGAGTTCCCGTCGTCATCGGAGAGACGAACGGACATGCGGAGGTTCGGGAAGTCTTTCTCGAAACGGCACGGGCGGCCTCTTCACCCATCGTGTTTGCCGACGAGGAGGACGAAATCATCCGTTGGAACGACGGCCGCTGCACGACCCGGAACTTCGGTTCTTTTGAAACCGAACTGCGCGGTCTCTGTCAGAAAAAGAACACGGCAACCCTCCTTGCCGCCGTAAAGCATATAAAGGATACTGTAAAGCTAACGACCGAGGACATACACAACGGCTTTGCCCACGTATGCCCGCTTACGGGCCTCATGGGCCGCTGGCAGTGCGTCCGGCAACGTCCCACCGTCATCTGCGACACCGGACACAACGCGGGTGGTCTCGCCTACATTGCGGAACAGTTGAGTGCGCTCGGTAAGCAATCGACCATCCGAATCGTACTCGGCATGGTGAGCGACAAGGATATACGCGCCGGTCTCTCCCTGCTTCCCCGCGAAGCGGTCTACTACTTCACGCAGGCATCGGTGAAGCGTGCCATGCCGGCCGATGACATAGCCGCTTTGGGCCGCGAGATCGGACTTCTGGCTTCTCCCGGAGGCCCCGTCTCCTACCCCACTGTCGCAGCGGCTTACGAAGCTGCCTTGCGCGACGCTGCGGACGAGGAACTTATCTTCGTGGGCGGCTCCACGTTCATCGTGGCCGACCTGCTCGCTTACCTGCAACAGGAGCGGACTGCCGTCTGACCACACGGTTCCGCATCACACTCGCTTTATTGTAAAAAACAGTAAGCCGCAGCCTCACCCCGGAGACTGCGGCTTACCGTTCCTCTTTTGTCGCCTGTCGTACCATGTATCGCCCACCATCCCGAAAACAGCAACAGAGCACCCAAAGGTAACAAATACAGCCTCAAAAGCCTAAGTTACGTCTTTCAATTTTCAATGAAAACATCGTCCTCCGTGATTATTTCCCCAAAAAAGCCGCTAAAGAATACCGGAATATAGTTTTTTTTCGTTATATTTGTAGGGCATTTATGCCTAATAACGCATTTATCATTAACTAAATACAACAAAAACCATGAAAAGAATCATGAAATCGGCGTTTCTGTGCTTGTCGCTCGTCGGCTTATTGTCGGCCTGCTGCACAAAGAAACAAGAGGCTGAACAACTCGCCTCGGGACTGAACCCCGCAGACTTTGAAACAACTATCGGTGAAAAGCAAACGGCACTTTACACCCTGAAAAACGCGAACGGCATGGAGGTGTGCATCACCAACTTCGGCGGTCGCGTTGTCAGTATCATGGTGCCCGACCGCGACGGTAATCTGAAAGACGTAGTGTTGGGCTACGACAATGTCGCCCAATATGCCGATTCGGAGAACTCACCCAGCGACTACGGCGCAAGCATCGGACGCTATGCCAACCGCATCAGCAATCACTCGTTCGCTATCGACGACCTCTACTATGAGTTGGTGCCCAACGACGGCGACAACTGCCTGCACGGCGGCCCCACGGGTTGGCAGTATCAGGTGTATGATGCCGAACAGCCGGATGACAGTACGCTGAAACTGACCATCGTAAGCCCCGATGGGGATAACGGTTTCCCCGGCGAGGTGACTGCCGTTACGACTTACAAACTGACGGATGACAATACGTTGGATATTACGTGGGAGGCTACAACCACCAAGGAAACGATGATTAACCAAACGAATCATTGCTACTTTAACCTGAACGGTGATCCCAGTCGTGTGGGCACGAATATGGAGTTGTACGTGAATGCCGATAATTTCACTCCCTCGGACACGAACTACATTCCTACGGGCGAAATCCTGCCGGTGGAGGGTACTCCTTTCGACTTCCGCACGGCTCGCGTGCTGAGTGAGGTAGTAAACGATACGACATTCGAGCAGATTCGGAATGCGACCGGTATTGACCACAACTTCTGTCTGAACACGTATGACCACGCTACCGGCAAGGGTGATGACACACAGGTGTGCGCCAGCCTTTACAGCCCCGAAACGGGCATCATGTTGGAGGTATTCACCAACGAACCGGGCATACAGGTCTATACAGGCAATTTCCAGGGTGTTGGCCGCGATGCCGACATTATGCGGAAACATGGCATTAAATATCCCAAGCACGTAAGCGTATGTCTTGAGAGTCAGAAATATCCGGACAGCCCCCACAAAGCCGGAGAGAACTGGCCCGCCGCCAACCTGAAGCCCGGAGAGAAGTATTACAGCCATTGTGCATACAAGTTCTCGGTGAAATAACACGAAACAATAAACCCTAAACAATAATCTTAATAAATCAATAAACAATGAACTGGAATTCGACTGAATTCATCTGGCTCGACTGGGCGGTACTCGCCATCGGCCTCTTTGGTGTGGTGGCAGCCGTATGGTACGCCATCTGGAAAGACAAGAAAGCCCAGCAGGGCGAAGACTCATCGGCTTACCTTTTCGGTAAAGGCGAGCCTTGGTATGTAATCGGTATGGCAATCTTTGCCGCAAACATCGGTTCGGAACACCTCGTCGGTCTCGCCGGTACGGGTGCAAAGAGCGGTGTGGGTATGGCACACTGGGAGATGCAAGGTTGGATGATTCTTATCCTCGGTTGGTTATTCGTGCCTTTCTACCAACTGATGATTAACAAAATGGGCAAAATCATCACGATGCCCGACTTCCTGAAATTCCGCTACACCCAGCGCACGGGTTCGTGGCTTTCTATCATCACACTGGTAGCCTACGTGCTGACAAAAGTGAGTGTAACCGCACTCACCGGCGGTATCTTCTTCAAATACCTTTGGGGCCTCAACTTCTGGTACGGAGCTATCGGACTGATTGTCATCACTGCCGTGTTCACCGTATTCGGTGGAATGAAGGGTGTTATGACACTGTCCAGCATTCAGACCCCGATTCTCATCATCGGTTCGTTCCTCGTATTGTTCCTCGGTCTGGCTTCTCTCGGTGACGGTAGCATCGCTGCCGGTTGGGCAAACATGATGGAATACTGCGGTCAGTTGAATAACGGCTACGGCACCACTCACATGTTCCATTGGGAGGAAGGCGATTCCATGTATCAGGAATATCCGGGCTTCGTGGTATTCATCGGTGCTTCCATCATCGGTTTCTGGTATTGGTGTACCGACCAGCACATCGTTCAGCGTGTACTGGGTCAGGTGCCCGGTGAAAGCAATGCCGAAGTCATGAAGCGTGCACGTCGCGGTACCATTGCCGCCGGCTTCTTCAAAGTGCTCCCCTGCTTCATGTTCCTCATTCCCGGTATGATTGCCGCCGCATTGGCACAGAAGGGAACGTTCCAGATGGAAGAAACCGACGCTGCTTTCGCCATCATGGTTCAGCAGGTATTGCCCGCCGGTATCAAGGGTATCGTCACCATCGGTTTCATCTGCGCACTCGTTGCCTCATTGGCAGCTTTCTTCAACAGTTGCGCAACACTCTTTACCGAGGACTTCTACAAGCCCCTAAAGAAAGGCATGTCCGAGGCTCATTACGTATTCGTTGGTCGTGTGGCCACCGTTGTTGTCGTAATCCTCGGCTTCGCATGGCTCCCCATCATGATGGGTATGGATACCCTCTACAACTATCTGCAGGGCATTCAGTCGCTGCTGGCTCCCGCTATGGTAGTGGTATTCGCTATGGGTATTCTCAGCAAGCGCATCACTCCCAAAGCCGGTGAGTACACCATGATTGTGGGCTTCCTCATCGGTATGTTGCGTTTGGTAACAAACGTTATCACAGACACCGGAAAGGCTACGATGGACGGAGCTTTCTGGGCCAACACGGAATGGTTCTGGCAGACAAACTGGCTCGTATTCGAATGCGGATTGCTGGTATTCCTGCTGGTATTCATCTATGCCGTTTCCATGTTCACGCCTGCTCCCACACAGCAGCAGATTGAAGCCATCACATTCACGAAAGACTTCAAGGCTTCCATCAAAGAGAGCTGGGGCACATTCGACATCGTCGGCACATTGGTCGTTGTCGGTCTTTGCGCCGCATTCTATTGGTATTTCTGGTAAAGAACAACTATTAGTAAAGAAATCTTATGCTTGAAGAATTAAAAGCAAAGGTCTTTAAGGCCAATCTGGATTTAGTGAAGCAAGGCCTCGTTATCTTCACGTGGGGCAACGTTTCGGGCATTGACCGTGAAAAGGGTATGGTTGTCATCAAGCCCAGCGGTGTCAGCTACGACGAGATGAAAGTTGAGGACATGGTAGTTGTTGATTTGAATACGGGCGAGGTCGTGGAAGGCGATCTCAACCCTTCGAGCGACACTCCCACTCACCTCGTGCTTTACAGAGCGTTTCCCAACATTCAGGGTGTGGTGCATACGCACTCCACCTATGCCACGGCATTTGCTCAAGCCGGACGCGACATTCCCAATATCGGTACCACACATGCCGACTACTTCTATAAGGACATCCCCTGCACACGCGATATGACGGAACAGGAGGTGAAAGGACAGTACGAACTGGAAACAGGTAACGTCATCGTGGACGAGATTCTGAACATCCGCAAGATAAATCCCGACCACACGCCCGCCGTGTTGGTAAAGAATCACGGGCCTTTCTCGTGGGGAACCTCTCCCGACAATGCCGTGTACAACGCCAAGGTAATGGAGCAGTGCGCCAAAATGGCGTTCGTGGCCTTTTCCGTGAATCCCGGCCTTACCATGAATCCTCTCCTGATTGAGAAGCACTACATGAGAAAGCACGGGCCCAACGCCTATTACGGACAGAAAAAGAAATAGTTCGCTTCTTTCTCCTCCAAAGAGAATAAGGCAGGAACTGAATAAAGTTAAATCTTAATTACTAACAACAGACCCATACCCCCGTTTGGTCTTCCCCGGCAAGGGATAAGAGGGGGGGAACTGAATTATGTACGAGAATCTTGAAATTTGGTGGGTGACCGGTGCACAGTTGCTCTATGGAGGTGACGCAGTCATCGCAGTTGATGCCCACTCAAAAGAAATGGTAGCCGGCCTGAACGAAAGCGGAAACATTCCCGTTAAAGTAGTTTATAAGGGCACTGCAAACTCCAGCAAGGAAGTGGAAGAAGTCATGAAGGCAGCCAACAACGAGGAAAAGTGCGTGGGTATCATCACGTGGATGCACACGTTCTCACCTGCCAAGATGTGGATTAAGGGTTTGCAGGCTCTGCAAAAGCCCTTGCTTCACTTCCACACACAGTACAATGCCGAAATTCCCTGGGACACCATGGACATGGATTTCATGAACCTGAACCAGAGTGCTCACGGTGACATTGAGTTCGGCCATATCTGCACCCGTATGCGCATCGCCCGCAAAGTGGTTTGCGGCTATTGGAAGAGCGAAGAGGCTCAGAAAAAGATTGCCGTTTGGGCACGTGTAGCCGCCGGTGTTGCCGACGCCAAGAATGTTCGCTGCCTGATGTTCGGTATGAACATGAACAACGTTGCCGTAACAGATGGCGACCGCGTTGAGTTTGAGCAGCGTCTCGGCTACCACGTAGATTACTACCCCGTAAGTTCACTGATGGAGTACTTCAAGAAGGTTACCGACGCTGAGGCAGACGCCCTCGTCGAGGAGTACAAGAAGGAATACACCATCAAGATTGACGAGAGCGGCGAAGAAGTTTACTGGGAGAAGGTGAAGAACGCAGCAAAGGCAGAAATCGCTCTCCGTCGTGTACTGAAAGACGAAAGCGCAACCGCTTTCACCACCAACTTCGACGACCTGGGTGATGCAGACATCAACGATCCCAACTTCGTAGGTTTCGACCAGATTCCCGGCCTCGCCTCTCAGCGTCTGATGGCCGAAGGTATCGGTTTCGGTGCCGAGGGTGACTGGAAGACCGCCTGCCTCTACCGCACCCTTTGGGTTATCCAGCAAGGTATGCCAACCGGTTGCTCTTTCCTTGAGGACTACACGCTCAACTTCGCCGGCGACCGCAGTTCATGCCTCCAGAGCCACATGCTCGAAGTTTGTCCGCTCATCGCTACCGACAAGCCCAAACTCGAAGTACACTTCCTCGGCATCGGTATCCGCAAGCAGCAGACTGCCCGCCTCGTCTTCACGTCAAAGGTTGGTCGCGGTATCAAGGCCACCGTTGTAGACCTCGGCAACCGCTTCCGCCTCATCTCGCAGGAGGTTGAGTGCATCGAGCCGAAGCCCATGCCCAACTTGCCCGTTGCCTCTGCATTGTGGGTGCCCCAGCCCACGTTCGAAATCGGTGCAGGCGCATGGATTCTGGCCGGCGGAACCCACCACAGTGCCTTCTCATACGACATCACGGAAGAGTATTGGGAGGACTTCGCTGAAATGCTCGGCATCGAGTACGTCAAGATTAACAAGGACACCAAAATCAGCGAGTTCAAGCATGACCTTCAGATGAATGAAGTTTACTATATGTTGAACAAAGCACTGAAGTAAGTTAAACACGGATAGTTGAAAGTTGAAAGCTACCCTATGATGAGTGGCTTTTAACTTTCAACTTTTTTAATACTTTTACCCATCATGACTATCAAGCAATCATTCATCCGCACAGCCCTAACATTGTTTTGCCTTTCTCTGTCAGCCGTACAAACACAAGCCCAGAACAACGACAGTGAGATTGAGACGTTCCGTACCTGGGCCATGACACCACCCATGGGTTGGAACTCATGGGACTGCTATTACTCCTCCGTTACGGAGAAGGAAGTGCTGCAGAACGCTCAGTATCTGGTGGACAACGACCTTGTACGCCATGGTTGGGAATATGTAGTTGTCGATATACGCTGGTATTGCAATCATCCCTCATTAGGCGGAGGCAACTACAACCAACGCGGAGACCAGGATTACGTGCTCGACGAATACGGCCGTTACTTGCCCTCGCCCTCACGCTTCCCCTCGTGCATGGTAGACGGCAAGAACGTCGGCTTCAAGCCTCTGGCTGAGAAACTGCATGCCATGGGCCTCAAACTGGGCATCCACCTCATGCGCGGTGTGCCTAAGAGCGTTGTAGGCAGCAACTACAAACTGAAAGGCGGCGAAGGAAGACCCTGGACGGAGGTCTACAACGGAACCGCATCGCCATGCACATGGCTCAAAGACAACCTGCTTGTGCGCAACAACGAAGCAGGACAACTCTACTACAATTCCATCATGGGCCTCTATGCCGAGTGGGGTGTGGACTTTCTGAAGATTGACGACCTCAGCCGTCCCTTCTACACGGACGAAATACACATGATTCGTCGCGCCATCGACCAGACGGGACGCCCCATGGTACTCTCCCTCTCACCGGGGAAGACACAATACCAATATGCGCAGGAGTGTCTCGAAAACGCCAACATGTGGCGCATGATGGACGACCTTTGGGACAACTGGAGTGCCGTGGATGCCGTATTCAACGAGGCCAACGTATGGAGCCAATATGCGCGGCCGGGCAACTATGCCGACTGCGACATGCTGCCCCTCGGACAGATTGCCATGACCATCGGCGACAACGGCTACACGGCTGCCGACAAGGGCCGCTGGACCAATCTCACACAAGACGAACAACTTACCATGATGACCCTTTGGGGCATCTGCCACTCTCCCCTGTTCTTTGGTGGAGAGATGACCAAGAATGACGCTTTCACCCTATCGCTGCTCAACAACGAAGAGTATCACCGGATGCACAAATACGGCATCAACGCCCACCAGGTGAGCACCGACGAAGACCTCGGCCGCGTAGCCTGGACAAGCACCGACCCCGAAACGGGCAACCGCTATCTGGCCCTTTTCCAGCGCGACAACACCCGTTGGATAGTCGGCCGTAACGCCCTGTACACCTCCGAAGTCGTAGCGTACACGACTGACGGGCACGCCGTAGACGTGGACATCGAATGGGCCGAAGGCGAAAAAACGCTGGTGCTCGTTGTAGACGACGGAGGCGACAATTACAACTACGACCACGGAGACTGGATAAATCCCACCCTCATTCTGCGCGACGGCACCGAAGTGCCTCTCACCGGCACCTACAAGACCCGTCAATACACCAAAAGCTACTTCAACCGTGTGCGCGAGAATCAGAACGTCGAGCACGGCGGCAAGATGCAGGTGCTCGGACAGACCTACGACCGCGGTTTCTCGACCGACGCCAACGCCGCCATCTTCTTCCGCATACCCGATGACATGGACGTCGCACGCTTCCGCGCCATGGCTGCCGCCGACGATTCCGGCATCGGCCAGACGGGTGCCACCACAAGCATCCGCTTCATGGTATTTGCCCAGAACCCACTTACCGACGAGCAGGACAATGCCGATGCACGTTCAGGCCTTATCAGCCGCACGGGAACAAAATCGAAAACTCTGGAAGCCAACGTCGAGAAGGCCACACAACTGAAAATCGTTGTCAGCAACTGGGGCGACGGCTTTGCCTACGACCGTGCCGACCTCATCAATCCCGTACTGATAGACGCCGACGGCAACGAGACCTCGCTAACCACCCTGAAACACACGTCCTACACCACGGAATGGGGAACGCTGCACATCAACAAGAATGTGGAGGGAAACACCCTGCGCGTGGAAGGCAAGACATACACCACGGGCCTCGGCATGAACGCCCAGTGCACCCTCATCTACGACCTGCCTCAGGGGCACAACTACAAGACTTTCCGTGCCCTCTGCGGCTACGATTCGTCGTGCGACAGCGACAACACCGGCAGCACCGGAACCACCATGGAGTTCATCTTCTACGTCACCAAGGAGCAATCCTATGATTTCGACCTCACGCTTCTGGGCTATGCCGCCGACTCCGACGAGGCAGTACCCGTCTACGACATCTGGGCCAAAGAAGACCTCGGAACAGTCACCGGCACCCTCCGCACTGTCGTACCCAGCCATGGCGTCAAACTGTTCCGCTTGGGCGATAACAAAAACACAGACATCGAAAGCATCACGAATGCAGAGTCGCCCAACAGAGCCAACAGCACCGTCTACGACATCAGCGGAAGAATAGTTCCGGAGAAAGCCGCCCGTCAAAAGGGCCTCTACATCGTAGGCGGCAAGAAAGTGAAATACTAACTAACTGAAATCCATATTAACTAAAACTTTATCCTATGACAGCAAAACAAGTTATAGAATCGGGCAAAGCCATTCTCGGTATCGAGTTCGGCTCCACCCGCATCAAGGCCGTTCTCATCGACCCCGAGAACAAGCCCATCGCACAGGGTAGCCACACGTGGGAAAACCAACTGGTGGACGGATTGTGGACGTACAGCACCGAGGCCATCTGGTACGGTCTGCAGGACTGCTACGCCGACCTGCGCAAGAACGTGCTGAAGCAATACGACTGCGAAATCGAGACACTGGCCGCCATCGGCTTCTCCGCCATGATGCACGGCTACATGGCCTTCAACGAGCGGCAGGAGATTCTCGTGCCCTTCCGCACGTGGCGCAACACCAACACGAGCCGCGCCGCTGCCGCGCTGTCGGAACTATTTAACTACAACATCCCTCTGCGCTGGAGCATCAGCCACCTCTACGAGGCCATTCTCGACAACGAGGAGCACGTTCCCGCCATCAAGTACCTGACCACACTGGCAGGTTACGTCCACTGGCAGGTGACCGGACAGTTCGTACTGGGCGTAGGCGACGCCTCCGGCATGATTCCCGTCGATCCCAACACCAAGACCTACGACGCCGGAATGGTACGCAAGTTCGATGAGCTCATCGCTCCCCAGAACCTGCCGTGGAAGTTGCTCGACATCCTGCCCCGCTCGCTGAACGCCGGCGAGAATGCCGGTTTCCTCAGCCCCGAAGGTGCCCAGAAACTCGACGTCAGCGGCCATCTGAAGCCCGGCATTCCGGTATGTCCTCCCGAAGGCGACGCCGGCACCGGCATGGTAGCCACCAACGCTGTACGCCAGCGCACGGGTAACGTCTCCGCCGGCACGTCCTCTTTCTCCATGATTGTACTGGAGAAGGAACTCTCCAAGCCCTACGAGATGATTGACATGGTCACCACCCCCGACGGTTCACTCGTGGCTATGGTACACTGCAACAACTGCACCAGCGACATCAACGCATGGGTGAACATCTTCAAGGACTACCAGCAGTTGCTGGGCGTGAAGCAGAGTGCCGACGAACTCTACGGCACGCTGTTCAACGTCGCAGCCAACGGCGACCCCGACTGCGGCGGCATCATCTCCTACAACTATTTCTCGGGCGAACCCGTGGCCGGACTCATGGACGGCCGTCCCCTCTTCGTGCGTTCGGCTACCGACAAGTTCAACTTAGCCAACTTCATGCGCGCCCATCTCTATGGAGCCATCGGCGTGCTGAAACTGGGTAACGACATTCTCTTCAACGAAGAGCGCATCCGCGTCGATCGCATCATGGGCCACGGCGGCTACTTCACCACTCCGCAGGTGGGTCAGCGTATGCTGGCTGCCGCGCTCAACTCCCCCATCTCCGTCATGTCTACGGCGGGCGAAGGCGGCGCATGGGGTATCGCCCTGCTGGCTGCCTATGCCGTGAACAATCCGGACAAACTCAGCCTTGCCGACTACCTCGACCAGGTTGTCTTCTCCGAGAATACCGGCGTAGAAGTGCGCCCCACCCCGGAAGACGTGGCCGGATTCAACCGCTACATCGAGAACTACAAGCGTTGCCTCCCCGTGGAGCTGAAAGCTACGGAATGTAAGTAACTGACATCCAGATGTCGCACTGCGCCGTCCGGTGACGAAGTGCGACGCCATCCTATTCCCGCCCCCGAGCCCTCATAGACTTGGGGGCTTTTTTGTGTTCTTTTCCTCCGTATGCCCGCCCGCTTCGTATAAGGCAACCGGACGACTTGTTTATTCAGAGGTGAGCGAATAATTAACCGGAGGCGACCGAATAATCATTCGCTCACCTCTGAATAAACTAATCCTGCCCTACCCGTCGCCGCAAGTACAGAATCATACGGGCCGATTCCGACGAAAACCGACATTCCCCCACCCCAAAGAATAAACGATTCTAACAGCAGCCCCTCACAACGCTACCTATCCCAACAGCCCACCGATTTCCATCCATTACGCCCAATATAAGTGGAAAAGCCCGACAACAGAGCAATTCTTTTCTAAAAAGCAAGCGGGAAATACTTGTCTTTGCAATATATTTTGTACCTTTATAGCGAAGAAATTAACTTTTAATTCACTGAAGAAATGAACACTTTGATAATTCTCACGGCAGCCCTTCTTCCCGTCATGCTGCTTCTGTCATACATCTATAAGAAAGACCCGCAGCCGGAACCGACGCCCCAACTGGTCAGGGCCGTACTATGGGGCATGGCGATATGTCTTCCCGTTGCCTTGCTGGAAGAGCTTATCCATACCCTCCTTCTCGATGCGGGTCTCGACCCTTCAACGCTCTTCGGTGCAACCATCGAGGCTTTTACCGTAGCGGCAGTGCCGGAAGAGGCTTTCAAACTCCTTGTATTGTGGTTCGTTCTGCGCAAGAATCCCTACTTCGACGAACACTTTGACGGCATCGTCTATGCCGTCAGTGTCGGGTTGGGTTTCGCGGCATTGGAGAACATCGCCTACGTGTTGGGCGATGAGGATTGGCTATCAGTCGCCATCCTCCGCGCCTTACTGTCAGTGCCCGGGCACTATGCTTTCGCGGTGCTGATGGGCTATTACTATTCTGTCTATCACTTCGTTGATCGCTCCCCAAAAGTTGCTGCCTGCATTCTGCTGGCTCCGGTTGTGGCGCACGGCATTTACGATGCCATCGCCTTTAGCGGTGCTGTCAATCCCTACATCGGCGGACTTAGCTTCTTTATCCTGATTTGGTTCTGCGTGAAGATGCACAAAAAAGCAAGGAAAAAAGTCATGGCTCTAATTGACAAAGATTTGCAGTAAGCCAAAGAGCACTATTCACTACTATCTCATGATTCGTCCCCAAGTCTGCAAAGGCCTGGGGCTTTTTGTATTGTTTCTCTCCGACAGTCTATTCGTTCTGTATAAGACTGATAACGACCCGGAAGAAGCGATATTCAAGCGAAATCCTTGCGTATCCACCAAATAGTTTGTAACTTTGCAGCATAGAAGGCGTAAACTTCGCTTCTTTCCTTTGTATCGAAATCGCCAATTTCACATAGAAGGATGAAGTGGAAAGATACCGCCCGACTGTATGTAGTACGTACGCATACGGCCCCTACGCCGTCGTGCAGCTGCATATACGGCGTGGGGTATATTCTTTCTGACTTATTTCTATGGGGGTGTTTGGCGATACCTGATACAAGATAGGTCGGAGCGGGACCCTACGCTTTTCGTGTATCCGTCTGACACTGAAAGAGAAATGGAACGACTGCACATCGGCAACCTCATCCGTCAGGAAGTTGAGAGACAAGGCATTACCGTTGTCTCCTTTGCCCGGATGCTGGGATGCAGTCGTAGCAACATCTACAAAATCTACGACCACAGTTCCATCGACACGGAGCAACTGCACCGAATCTCCTCCCTGCTGCATTGCGATTTCTTTCGGGCCTACTCCGAAAAGTTACATAAGGAATAGCTTTTCACTGTCCCCGATTGGTTTACATGCCAACCAATCGGGGACACATTCTTTATACTTTCTTAACATTTTCTACATAATTTTGCACGGTGACAATTACAAGTGCAGAATGCAAAACCGTATTATACATAAAACAATTAAAGACATGAGAAAGTTTACATTCATCCTGCTGACACTCGTGACAATCGGTGCCAGTGCACAAAAAACAACTACGACAACAACCACATCACAAAAAAATCTTTACCAGTTCACGGAGGCCCGTATGCCCCAGGTTCTTGTGGAACCTCTGGTAAAGCCGATTGTGGCGGAAGTGAAGGTTATAGAAGAGGCTAATACATACTACGAGAAAGACCTCAGTGCAGAAGAGGTGGACGCGCTGCAAGGAAAGGTGGAGAATATATATAATTATGGTATATTCTGCTGGACAAAGGATGCGAAATGCGACATGATTGTAGCAGCCACTTATAATTTCTTTACCAACCCCAATCCGGTAAAGACCGACGGTTCGGATGCCTACAAATTGGAAATCAAAGGATTTCCTGCAAAATTTATCAAGTGGCGTGACCTCACCCCCGCAGACTATGACTGGATGCGCATCAGACATGAAGGTGCCAATAATCCGGTAGTGAAGCCGATTAAATAAAATAAATACAGATAATAAACACAACAAACATGAAAAGATTTCTTTTTATTGGAGCAGTTGCCTTTCTGATGGGCACTGCCGCAAATGCACAGATTGTGAAGTCCTCCAGCAATCAAACAATCATTACTACAAAGACACAAGTAACGCAGGTAAAAGAAAAGAACAGGTATAACCGTATCTATTTAGGATACGCTTCAACAAAGATTAAGACGAAATGGGACGGAGGTAGCCAGAAAAGCGATCCGTTCCAGGGATTCAATTTAGGTTGGACAATCGGTAGAAACGTTACAAAAAATAAGTTGCCAATCTTCATTGAAACCGGTTTAGATTTAGCAACAGGATGGTGTGACAATGAGTATTATGATGGAGCGATTGCCGATTTCGAGTTGCCGGTAAATGTTACCTATCGTTACCGAATCGGACAGTCTAAAGTTCGGATTGCTCCCTACTTCGGCTTTCATCTTAAATTCAATGCATGTTATGGAGAAGAAGTTGCCGACAAAGTATGCCGTTTTGGTCTGCAACTGGGTGCAAACTTCGACATCAACCACTTCTATTTGGGAGTGGGTTGGGACAAGGATGTAACTCCGCTAACTGACAGCTACTACGACGTAAAAGACCTTTCCGGCGGCGCACGCCTGCGTATCGGTGTAACATGGTAATGTCATAAACGCATCATACGTATTCTGCAATATCTTCAAGCACTTCGGGAATCCCGAAGTGCTTATTTTTATAACATTATCCTTGGCCTTTACAAATAAAAGATGTACCTTTACGCACAAACGTATCATAAACATAAAGAAAAGGTATGCGAAATCTAACTATTTGTCTTTTTCTGGCCCTTGCCGGCATGGCAAAGGCTGACGACGTGCAGACGTCCCCGTTTGTCCCTGTTGCGGAAAACGAAGAAACCATGCAGCAGGGGCCATTCGCCCCCACTTGGGAATCCCTCGTCCGGTACGAAACACCGGAGTGGTTCCGTGATGCGAAATTCGGCATCTGGGCACACTGGGGGCCGCAGTGCGTGGAAGGCTCGGGAGATTGGATGGCCCTCGGTATGTATGAAGAAGGTTCGGGAGCATGGAAACACCACCGCGAGCACTACGGTCATCAGTCGGAAGTGGGCTTCAAGGATATTCTCCCCCTGTTCCGCGCCGAACATTGGCAACCCGATTCGCTGGTGCAGTTCTACAAGAGCGTCGGAGCAAAATACTTCTTTGCAATGGGCAATCACCACGACAATTTCGACATGTGGGACTCAAAGTACCAACCGTGGAACGCCAAACAGATAGGCCCCGAACGAGACGTGATGGAAGAATGGGCGCGGGCGGCCCGGAAAGCCGGTCTGCCGTTAGGCATCAGTTTCCATGCCGACCACGCGTGGCGGTTCTACGAGTCCGCACAGGGGAGTGACTCGGAAGGCGAGCGCAAAGGTGTGCCTTACGACGGAACGCTCACGCGAGAAGACGGAAAGGGAAAATGGTGGGAAGGACTGGACCCACAGGAACTCTATGCACAGAATCATCCGCGGAGCAAAGGTTCTATTGGCGACAACTGGGACTGGAAGAACGGTTGTGTAACGCCCACGCAGGAATACATCACCAACTTCTACAACCGCACCATCGACGCCATCAACCGCTATCGGCCCGATGTGGTGTATTACGATGCCACGGTGCTGCCCTTCGGGAGCATCAGCGACTGCGGCCTGCGTCTGGTGGCCCATCAGTATAACAGTAGCATCAAGTGGAACCACGGAAAAAATAAAGCCGTGACGCTCGGCAAAATCCTCAACGAGGAGCAGCGGCGCGCCATGACGTGGGATGTGGAACGCGGTGCACCAAACCGGATTATCCCCGAACCCTGGCAGACGTGTACCTGCCTCGGAGGCTGGCACTGGAACGAGGGCATCTCGCAAAGCAATGCCTACAAGCAGGCACCTACCGTCATCCGCCTGTTGGTGGACATCGTTTCAAAGAACGGTAACCTGTTGCTCAGTGTGCCCCTGCGTGCCGACGGCACTTTCGACGAGCACGAACGCAGCATCCTGGAGAACATCGGACAATGGATGAAGCAGAACGGAGAGGCCATCTATGCCACACGCCCGTGGGTGCGCTTCGGCGAAGGCCCGATTGCTGAAGCTGACATAAAAATAAACAACGTAGGGTTCAATGAAGGTTCATACACTAAGGCCGGAGCCGGGGAGATACGCTTCACGCAGACCAAGAAACACCTTTATGCCATTCCGCTCGGATGGCCGGAAGACGGCGTCGTAACCATCAAGTCACTGGCTGCGGGCAACCCGGACTTCACCAAGTCTGTCAAACACGTGGAATTGCTTGGCTACGGACGCATCAAAGTCCGGCAAACACAGGAAGGCCTGGTCGTACAGCTACCGGAAAAGCCTACAAACCCTATCGCGCCCGTTCTGAAAATCAAGAAATAATACATACAGAGAACCCGCATTCGCCACGACGTGCGACTGCGGGTTTACTTTGAACAACGCTATATCAGCGTTTTTTCTGCTTTTTATATAGCCAGTTACAATGTTTTTTCGTATCTTTGCCTAAAGAGATATTCAATAACAATAAAATACTACATCTATGAACGACATTAAGGTTCTGAATCACGCAGCCGACAATATCCGCATTCTGGCTGCCAGTGCAGTCGAGAAAGCCAAGAGCGGCCATCCCGGAGGCTCTATGGGTGGTGCCGACTTCATCAACGTGCTTTATAGCGAGTTTCTGCAGTATGACCCCGAAAATCCCACGTGGCAGGGACGCGACCGCTTCTATCTGGATCCCGGTCACATGGCCCCCATGCTCTACAGCCAACTGTGCCTCATCGGCAAATACAGTCTGGAGGAACTGCAGGCTCTGCGTCAGTGGGGCTCGCCCACGACCGGACATCCCGAATTCGACATCACACGCGGCGTGGAAAACACTAGTGGCCCCCTCGGACAAGGTCATGCCTTTGCCGTAGGTGCCGCCATCGCCGCCAAATTCCTTGCCGCCCACACCGGTAATCCTACCTTCGAGAAAGAGACCATCTATGCCTACATCTCGGACGGCGGTGTGCAGGAGGAAATATCACAGGGCGCTGCCCGCGTTGCCGGAACGTTGGGACTGGACAACCTCATCATGTTCTACGACTCCAATGACATCCAGCTCTCTACCAAGACTTCCGAGGTAATGAACGAAGACACGGCTGCCAAGTACCGTGCTTTGGGCTGGGACGTGCAGGAAATCAACGGTAACGATGCCCTGCAGATTCGCGAAGCCATCGAGAAGGCAAAGGCTGTCAAAGGCAAGCCCGCTCTCATCATCGGTAAGTGCATCATGGGTAAGGGTGCCCTCAAGGAGGATGGTTCGAGCTACGAATGCAACTGCAAGACACACGGTGCACCGCTCGGAGGCGACAGTTTCAAGAACACGATAAAGAATCTCGGAGGCGATCCCGAACAACCTTTCCAGATATTCCCCGACGTACAGGAACTCTATGCCCGCCGGGCCGAGGAACTGCGTCAGTTGGTTGCCGATCGTCACGCCGAAGAAAAGGCTTGGGCCGAGCAGAATCCTGAGAAAGCAGCCCAACTGAACGACTGGTTCAGTTCTAAGGCACCGAACATCGATTGGAGCAAATGCGTGCAGAAAGACAACGACGCTACACGTAATGCCAGCGCCGCCTGCCTGAGCGTGTTGGCCGAACAGGTGCCCAATATGATTTGTGCCAGTGCCGATTTGTCTAACTCCGACAAAACGGACGGATTCCTGAAGAAGACCCACGCCCTGAAAGCCGGTGATTTCTCCGGTGCGTTCTTCCAAGCCGGCGTGGCCGAGCTGACAATGGCTTGCTGCTGCATCGGAATGGCCCTCCACGGTGGTGTCATCCCCGCCTGCGGAACGTTCTTCGTATTCTCGGACTATATGAAACCCGCCGTGCGTATGGCAGCATTGATGGAACTGCCTGTGAAGTTCGTCTGGACCCACGATGCGTTCCGTGTCGGTGAGGACGGCCCCACTCACGAGCCCGTAGAGCAGGAGGCACAAATCCGTCTGATGGAGAAACTGAAGAACCACCATGGCGAAAATTCCTGCCTTGTACTGCGTCCGGCTGACGCCAAAGAGACAACCACGGCATGGGCTATGGCTATGGAAAACATGAAAACGCCCACGGCCCTCATCCTCAGCCGTCAGAATATTACCAATCTGCCCGAAGGCAACGACTACGAGCAGGCACGCAAAGGCGGTTACATCGTAGCCGGCTCTGACGAGCATCCCGATGTTGTCCTCGTGGCTACCGGTTCTGAGGTCAGCACATTGGTGGCCGGTGCCGAACTGTTGCGTAAAGATGGCGTTCGGGTACGCATCGTAAGCGTTCCGTCCGAAGGCGTATTCCGCAACCAGCCCGTGGACTACCAACAAAATATGATACCCACTGGTGCCAAGGTATTCGGTATGACCGCAGGTTTGCCCGTGAATCTGCAGGGCTTCCTCATCGGAGCAGCTCCCGAAAGCAAGATATGGGGCTTGGAGAGTTTCGGTTTCTCTGCTCCTTATAAAGTGCTTGACGAGAAACTGGGTTACACGGCTGAGAATGTGTACGAGCAAGTTAAGAGCATCCTTTAATCATGGACACTAAAATAATAGGCATAGCCAGCGACCACGCCGGCTATGCCTTAAAACAATTCGTAAAGACATACCTTGAGGAGAAAGGTATCGCCTATAAGGATTACGGCACACTGACGGAGGATTCCTGCGATTACAGCGACTTCGGTCACGCACTGGCCCAAGGCATCGAAAAAGGCGAAGTATATCCCGGAATCGCCATCTGCGGTTCAGGTGAAGGCATCGCCATGACGCTGAACAAGCATCAATCCATACGTGCCGGCCTTTGCTGGATACCGGAAATTGCCCACCTCATCCGTCAGCACAACGATGCGAATGTACTCGTCATGCCGGGACGTTTCATCGACACCGACATGGCCCGTCACATCATGGACGAGTTCTTTGCCACACCCTTTGAGGGCGGTCGCCATCAGCGTCGAATAGACAAAATGAAAGTGGAAACACTGTGCGGCTGAAGCCTCACCTCCAGTTTACGGTCACGACAAGAAACACTGCCGGGAGCAAGTGATTGCTGACGGTCGGTCGTATAACAGGGAATCGTGGACTGCACATTACCCAAGCGCGAAATATCGTACACTATATGCGATGTTTCGCGCTTATTGTTTAAGCACACCAGAACAACCTCAAGCCCGTCAGGCGATAGGGCGCAGAGCGTCTGCTCATCGTCCACATCAAGGAATGTATATCCCTGCCGGATAAAACGCGTCACCTGCTGCCGCACAGCATAGTTTTTCAGCTTCCAATACCGTTGCGACTTCCAGTCTGCACCGACAAGTGCCCACTGGTCTGTATGTTCCTCGGCATACTGCCAATCCACCCATGCCACCGGCTGCAAATAGCGCATATCGTCGAACAGGCGCTGAAGCATAGCCAAATTCCCATGTATGCCGTGCCCACCGTCACCGCTCTCGCTCATCCACAACCGAAGCCCCCGACGGCGAGCTTCCTCGCGTAATGCTATACGCTCCGGATTAGTAGCCTTGTAAGTATGCACGTTCCACTGGCCGAGCAGTTGCGTAGCCTCTCCGTACACACGAATATCCTCCAGTGCGGCTTTCGTGGCCGTCTCGTCGGATGCAGACAAGACTGTTCGCAGACCGGAGGCTTCCAACATCGGATGCAGCACTTTAAGGAAAGCCGCTTGAGACTCAGGTTCGAAATGACATCCCTCTTGACTTCCGCTACGGTTCCAATAGTTGGTATAAGGCTCATTGAAAGGGTCTAACGTGCGAAATTCTATCCCGTAAGCATCACGAAAATGACGGCACACGTCAATCAAATAGTGAGCGAAAGTCTCATACATTTCAGGAGCAAGATTGTCTTTCGACGGGTCGTCATTCCCGGCGCAGCATCCGCTGACCGTCATCCACCACGGGGCACTGTTGCTGAAAGCCTCGAATATGGCATCGGGGCGGGCCTCCCTGATTTTCAGCATTACCTTTATCTGCGCACTATCGGCCGCCCAATCATAGGGCGAATCCGGATAGACCTTGAAGCCCGGCATTTCTGCCCGAATACCCTTTCCCGTAGGTGGCTTGGCCATGTGGTGCTCCTCGCAGTTCCGCCATTCCGGGTCGTCACCTCCCGGTATGTTATAACGGAATACATTATAGTTCAGCCCCTCGGGACTTGTCAGCCAGTGTACGAGCGTGTCAATACGTTCGTCCGTCCACGCACCTCCCATGTGCGCCCACCAGCACAGACTTACCCCCCACCCTTCGAGGGTCTGATTCTTCTTTTCGGGGTCAATAACCACAGATGCATGACCGGCACGGCAGAACAGCATACCCAGACAAAGACTAAGCGATAAAAAGAGAAAACGTTTCATATACTATTTTTCATTACCCGTCCTTCACCATCAATCCGGACAGTTCCTCCGACCCATTCGACAAAAGATTCCTCGACAAACGAAGCTACTGCACCGGCCGCACCGGAAACACCGTCTTGTTGCAGATAACGATGCGAGACATAACGTTCCTGTCCGTCAAGCACGACCACGGCCATATCCACCCGGCGACCGTCAGGAAGAATGAGATGGTGACAACCTATCTGACGCACAATTAGCGGGAAGGTTTAATCCTCTTTGAGGAAGAGGGTGAATTTACATTGCGTTTCTGCACGACGTGAATCTTACGATCCACTTTCTGATTGGCCCGGAACTCATCCGGAGAAATGCGCTCCGTGCGGTTTCTCTCGTCTATCTGCACCAGCGTATCCGCTGCCAACGTATCGGGCACCTCCACGGTCACCGTGTCCCGAGTAAGATCATGATAACGAAGAAGAACAGGGTTATTCACAATCCACAGCCGGAAAGCATCGTCACGATGCTCGTCAAAACTGTAATAGAACGTACAGGCCACCGATTTTATATCCCAGTCGGCATTCACCCGTTCCTTCGGGATATTCACGGTAAGTTCATAATCGCCGTTCACCATTGCCGTGCCTGCCACCACCGAATCGTTGGCATATTTCACCTGC
Organism: uncultured Prevotellaceae bacterium; assembly: GCA_947176535.1. Lineage (GTDB taxonomy): Bacteria > Bacteroidota > Bacteroidia > Bacteroidales > Bacteroidaceae > Physcousia. The sequence continues at coordinate 22,654 of CAMWQU010000007.1, read as the reverse complement.
AACAGGGCAAAGCCCTCGCGTTGCATATCCTGCACCACAAAACGGTTGGAACAGCGGAACATGAAATAATCCCCCTTGCGGAACGTAGAATCCGCTGGCAGAACTATCGTGTAAACATTCGCCTCGCGGTTGCCCTGCAAATAGAAAAAATCGCGGCCCTGCCAGATATTGGCCGTATCACCTTCCGCCGTATAATGCGCATACTTATCCTCATCGGGAATGTTCAAACCGACCTCGCGCGACTCCCGATCCAGGCGCGCCTCGATATGCTTATACATTTCTTCCAGATAAGACGCATGTCCTGAATACCACACCATCGACGAGTCGAAGTCCGCCTCCGTGATACGATGTTTCTCAAAAACTTTCTGCACGAAGATGTAACGGGAGGCGTCCACATCCTCCCCCTGCGCCTCGGCCATACCCTGCGCCAGATGGTAATCATAGAGCACCCTCTCCATCTTCTCTTTCGGAATCACATGAGAGGGCAAGTCCACCGAGCAGGAAACAAGAACGTAAGAGCAGATAAGAAGATGCAGTCCAACCCACATCTTCCCGTACATCCATTCTTTCATCCTCCTCATAATCCCGTTCTGTCAGGCCTCCGTCCTCAGTGTTTCAGTTCCAGTTGCTTGCGATAAAACAACAGGAGGGCGACTATACCGCACGAGATGGCCGCGTCGGCAAAGTTGAAGATGGGGCTAAAGAAGATAAAGTGCTCTCCTCCCAACCCGGGCATCCACGTCGGCCAGTTCCATTCCACCAGCGGAAAATAGAACATATCCACCACCCGCCCGTGGAACAAGGTACCGTACCCAGCCCCCCACGAAACAAAGTCGGCCGTCATGGGAGCCGGCGGATTGTTGAATATCATGCCGTAGAAAACGCAGTCGATAATATTCCCGGCCGCCCCCGCTATCACCAACGAAAGGCAGACAAGGTAGCCCCACGAGATACCACGACGAATCGACCGGAACAGATAATACCCTATCAGAACGACAAAGACGATGCGGAAGGAAGTCAGCAGAAACTTGTCGAGCAGCTCCCAACCGAAAGCCATTCCGTTGTTCTCCGTAAAGAGCAGATAGAACCAGTCGGTGATGCGAATGCTTTGATGCAGATACATACCGGTCTTGACGGCCACCTTGATGACCTGATCCACGGCAATGACACACACGGTAAGCAGCACCACCGTCCACGTTTGAAGTTTTCTTCTATCCACTTGTCTCTCTATCTACGATTCTGCTTAGCCTCGATACTCAGTGTCGCATGGGGCACTGCCCGCAAACGCTCTTTCGGAATCAGTTTGCCCGTCTCGCGGCAGATGCCATACGTCTTGTTGTCAATACGCACGAGCGCGGCCTGCAAGCCCTGAATGAATTTCTGGGCACGGGCCGCAAACTGTATCATCTGCGTCTTGCTCTGTGCCTCGCATCCCTCCTCCAGGGCGTGGAATGTGGGCGACGTATCGTCCACTCCGTTCTCGTTACCTTTGGACAACTCGTCCATTACCTTTTTGTAATCGCGCTTTGTCACTTCCAGTTTTTCCTGAATGATAGCGCGGAACTCCTCCAGTTCCTCATCGCTATATCGTGTTTTACCGTCCATGGCTTTTGCAGGGTAAGTGCGCAGGGAAGAATGAATCGCCCCCCTTACACACTCTTCTTTATGTTAATACTCACTTTATAATCTTCAAAGTCCAGTTCCGTGGCCTCGTCCACTACGTTCGTCAGCGTGAGACTGTTGGCCAGCACCTGAGCCGAGATATACTCGCCGAACTGTGCCACGGCTTTGTCCGTTTCCGAATGATGCTGAAGCAAAACGTCGATGCGGTCGGTGATTTCGAAACCGCTCTCCTTGCGAAGGTTCTGAATACGCTTCACCAGTTCACGGGCCACACCCTCGGTCTTGAGTTCCTCGGTGACCGTGATGTCAAGGGCCACCGTCAGCGCACCCTCATTAGCCACCGTCCAGCCCGGAATGTCCTCGCTGTATATTTCCACGTCCGCAGCCTCGACGAGCACGGTATCTCCCGTTCCGAGAACGATGTTCAGGCTGCCAGCCTGCTCCAGTTCGGCAATCTGCTCCTGCGACATCGCTGTCACGGCGGCGTTCACGTCCTTCATCAGCTTACCGAACTTCTTACCCATTGTGCGGAAGTTGCACTTCACCTTCTTCACCAGTATACCGCTGCCCGACACAAATTCCAGTTCTTTCACGTTCACCTCGTCCAAAATCAACTGCTTCATGGCCTCGATGCGCTCCTGCTGAGCCGTGTCGGCGGCGGGGATGGCTATCTTCTGCAGGGGCTGACGCACAATGAGCTGCTCCTTCTTTCTGAGCGAAAGCACCATCGAAGTAATCTGCTGCGCCAGTTCCATGCGTTTCTCCTGCTCCTTGTCGATTTTGCTCTCGTCGGCCACAGGGAACTGCGCCAGATGCACACTACCCGCATTCCGACCGGTAGCCTCGTTCAGGTCACGATAGAGACGGTCGGCATAGTAGGGAGCGATGGGGGCCATCAGGCGGGCCACCACTTCCAGACACGTGTAGAGGGTCTGATAGGCCGAAAGTTTGTCGGTGCTCATGGCCGAACCCCAAAAACGTTTACGGCTGAGCCGCACAAACCAGTTGGAGACGTTGTCCACGACAAAGGTCTGTATGAGGCGGCCCGCACGTGTGGGCTCGTACTCCTCATAGCACAGCGTCACCTCCTGAATCAACGAATTCAGTTCACTCAGAATCCAGCGATCCATCTCCGGCCGATCGCTCATGGGAACATCGTCCTCCCCGTAGCACCAACCGTCCACGTTGGCGTACATGGTCAGGAACGAATAGGTCTGGAACAATTTGCCGAAGAACGAGCGGGTGACTTCCTTCACGCCCTCTTCGTCGAACTTCAGGTTATCCCAGGGCTGCGAATTGGTAATCATGTACCAGCGCAGGGCGTCCGAACCGTATTGTTCGATGGCCTGGAACGGATCGACGGCATTGCCCAGACGCTTCGACATCTTCAGTCCGTTCTTGTCCAGCACGAGGCCGTTGGAAATGACTGTCCGGTAGGCCACAGAGTCGAATACCATGGTGGCGATGGCATGCAGGGTGAAGAACCAACCGCGCGTCTGGTCTACTCCCTCTGCGATGAAATCGGCGGGGAAAGCGACACGCTTATCCAGTGCCTCCCGGTTTTCGAAGGGATAGTGAATCTGGGCATAGGGCATGGCACCCGAATCGAACCAAACATCAATGAGGTCAAGCTCGCGCTTCAGCACGGCACCGCTTTCGCCCACGAGGAATATCTGATCGACGTAGGGGCGATGGAGGTCGATGCGGTCGTAATTTTCGGCACTCATGTCGCCGGGCACAAAGCCACGCTCACGGAGCGGATTGGTGGCCATGACGCCGGCCCCAACGGCCTTTTCTATCTCGTTATACAGTTCCTCAACGGAACCGATGCAAATTTCTTCCTTCGTCTCGCGATTGCGCCAGATGGGCAACGGCGTGCCCCAGTAGCGCGAGCGGCTGAGGTTCCAGTCGTTCAGGTTCTCAAGCCACTTTCCGAAACGTCCCGTACCCGTGGATTCGGGTTTCCAGTTGATGGTTCGGTTCAGTTCCATCATGCGCTCCTTGGCAGCCGTGGAACGAATAAACCACGAGTCGAGCGGATAGTACAGCACCGGCTTGTCGGTACGCCAGCAATGGGGATAGTTGTGGACGTGCTTTTCTATCTTGAAGGCCGTCCCCGCCTGCTTCATTTCCAGACAGAGCACGATGTTCAGGTCTTCGGTCTTGGCCAGTGCCTTTTCGTCCAAACCCGCATACTTGGGGTCGTAGGCGTTTTTCACAAAGTCGCCGCTATGGCCCCAGTAGCTGTCATTGACACAGAGGCTCACAAAGGCTTCGTCCATATCGTCTTTCACGAAATACTTGCCCGTGAAGTCCACCATGGGACGGGTGTCGCCGGCCTTGTCGATGACAAAGAGCGAGGGTATGCCTGCGTCCTTGGCCACCTTGGCATCGTCGGCACCGAACGTGGGGGCGATGTGTACGACGCCCGTACCGTCCTCCGTAGTCACGTAGTCGCCGGGGATGACGCGGAATGCCTCCTGCTCGCGCACGACCACCCGGCCGTCCTCCAGCGCGCAGGGCTTCACCCACAGGAACAGTTGCTCATAGCGAAGTCCGACGAGTTCGGCACCCGTGAACGTGGCCAGCACTTCCGCTGCCGGTTCGGCTTCGTCCTTCGGAGCGGGGAAATAGACCTCCTTCCGGGCTTCGGCCAGGATGTAGATGGCCGTTTCTCCGGTATAGGGATTCCGCCCCTTGACGGCTACGTAGTTGATTTTCGGGCCCACGCATAGGGCGGTATTCGAAGGCAGCGTCCACGGTGTGGTTGTCCACGCCAGCATGTAGACAGGCAGTTGTCCGGCGTTGTGGAGCAGGTCGGCCGGCGTGTTGGCAGCCTCGGCTGCGCCCTCCTGCAGGGTGGAACCCGTAATGCGGAACTGGGCGGTGACCGTCGTGTCCTTCACGTCGCGATAGCAACCGGGCTGATTCAGCTCGTGACTGCTGAGTCCGGTTCCGGCAGCCGGCGAATAGGGCTGGATGGTGTAGCCCTTATAGAGCAGTTGCTTCTGGTAAAGCTGCTTCAGCAGCCACCAAAGGCTTTCGATATACTTGTTGTCATACGTGATGTAGGGGTGCTCCATGTCCACCCAGTAGCCCATGCGGTGGCTGAGGTCTTCCCACTCGCCGGTGTACATCATCACGTTTTGACGGCAGCGCCGGTTGTAGTCCTCGATAGAGATGGTTTTCCCGATGTCCTCTTTCGTGATGCCGAGTTCTTTCTCCACTCCCAGTTCCACGGGCAGGCCGTGAGTGTCCCAGCCGGCTTTCCGGTGCACCTGATAGCCTTTCATGGTCTTGAAGCGGCAGAAGGTGTCTTTCAGGCTGCGGGCCAACACATGGTGGATGCCCGGATGACCGTTGGCAGAAGGAGGGCCTTCAAAGAAAATGAACGAGGGGCAGCCCTCACGTTCCGATATGCTGCGGTGGAACAGGTCTTCCTTGTCCCACTGACTGAGCACCTCTTTATTCACCTCCGAGAGGTTGAGACGCGTGCGTTCTGCAAACTTTTTTGCCATATATTCGTTATCTTTTTACTTTACCTATTGAAATAGAACGCAAAGATATAAAATTTCCGCGTGATATTCAACAAGAATACGGAATATTTAGCTATCGCCCTCTGCAGGAGGCCCGAAGAGGGCCCGGGCAGGACGGTCGTCCGTCCATACTATTGTCGAGCCTCCGTCCCCCTATGGACGAGGCCGAATCCTGCCCGGGACGGGAACGGGGCCTCCGGAGGGCTGCAAAGAAGCAGGGGGTCGGCCCGGCGAAAACAAAAAAAGGAGGATGTGCCGCCTTACGGGGCACATCCTCCAATCTATCGTTATAAGTATCTCTTGCAGATTACATTCCTATCTTGCCGTTCCACTTCAGATACCAGTTCGTCTCGGTGAGCAGTTTCGAGCCGACGGTGGCGTCGCGCTTGCTGACGGGAGTAGCCAGTCGGCTGTTGTCGCCATACCAGAGCGCACGGCGCATCAGATCGTAGAAGCGATTGCCCTCGAAAGCGAGTTCCAAAGCCTGCTCGTCGAGGATAAGTTGGTCGATTTGTGCCTGCTCGGCCGGGACAATCTTCTGATAAGCCTGTCGGCTCCACGGAGCAAGGTCATTCTTCACGAAATTCTGAAGACCCGTCTGGTAAGCGTCGAGGTCGGCCTCGTACTGGGCATCGACAGCGGCCACCTTGGCTTCGTAGGCCGGAAGGTCTACTTCGATATACTGCTTGTAGACACCTACCGAGTCATCGGAAACATACTTCTTATACTTGTTTCTGAGCACGGCAACCGAACCCTTGTTTGCGCTGACATAAGTCTCCTGATCCACCACCACGCCGGGATAGGCATCCCACGTAGAGGGCTTGTTCGGTGCGACAAGGGGTTCCGGATAGTCGTATTTGCTGTCGCTCTTCGAGGGACGCTCGCCCAGCAGCGCCTCGGCTGTCCGGGGATAATCCGTACTGTCAAGTTGAGCAAGGGGAGCATAGTCCGTGTCGTAGCACGTCATGCCGGAACCACGGCTGTGGATACCCCACATGTTGCACTCGGTGATGCCCTGAGTCAGGAAGCCCGTACCGATCACCTGCCCGTACTTGTTTGTGCGGGGTACATAGTTAGCCGCATAGGGGCTGAAGATGGCCGTCGGGAAAGAGAAGTAGGAGATATTGGCCGAATCCTGGGCGGTCTGATAATAAGGAAGTACCTCGGCCGCAATCACGGCGTCGCTCAGTCCCATGGTCAGAATCTGACGGGACATACGGGGATAACCGGCATAGTTGAGGGCCTCGGCCAGACGCAGATAGACCTGCGCCGTGCGATAGACCGTGATGTGCTGATTCTGATGCTTGAGGATAGACTGATACTCCACGTCTTTCGAGTTCCACTTCATCCCCCGCTTGGTGTAGTTGCAATAGAAGCGGAGGTCACCGAGAAGGCCGTCCTCTATATCCTCTTCCGAGAACATGTTCTTGTCCAGCTTCGTGACGGTGTTGTTGTAATACATCACGTAGGTCTGTGACTGGCTGAGGTCGCGAAGCATTTCGGAGGGAGCAACCTTGGCTTCCTCAAAAGCACTCTCGTCGTTCAGCGAGGCATTGTAAATCTTCCGCAGGTCATTGTAATAACCGACCGAAGAAGCAGAGTCCATGGGGATAATCGTAATCGGGTCGGAAGTCTGAGCCGTCCAACCGGAAGAATAAGAGGTTACACTACGCATAGTGCTATAAGAAAGAGTGTGGAGTATAAAAGTAGCCCCGGTGCGTAACGAGCCGGAAGAGATGGCCTCATCTTTCCACGCGCAACGGCTGTTGCTCGTAAGGACATACTGCTTGTTCCGGTCCCAGACGAGGAAGTCGTAATAAGACTTGGCGGCATTCAGCGCATCCATGGGGTCCTGATTCTTAACGGCACGCCACAGATAGAGGTCGCCCATCACTAATTGCGTGGGGAAGAATACCAAATCGGGGGTCCAACCGGTATTTGTCTCAAAGGACTCCGAATAGAGTTTGCCGTAGTAAGGCTTCAGGTCGTTGATGAAATAGTCGCAGACGTCGCTCAGGCGGGCCTTGAGCCACTTCGACTCGTCAGCCTGACTGGCCGTGAGCACCGGCTCCGTAACAAACGGCACTTCGCCATAGGCCAACACCAACTGCAGATAAGTCCATGCACGGATGCTGTGCACCTGGGCTATCTCGGACTCGAAGAACTTCGTTCCGTCGATATCGCTCGCCAGAGAATCGACGTGGGCAAGGAAGTAGTTGCAGTTGTTGATGATGGCGTAATAGTCTGCCGGATTGTTATAGATGTTGTCGTTCACATTGTTGATGTCTAACGAGGCGATTTCCTTGAGGTCGTCAGGCGCGGTGGCGTTCACGGTCACAAGGTCGGCACGCAACTCACCCAGCAGATTGTTGCGCACGGCCACGGCCTGCACCTTGCTCATGATGCCAAGGAGCGAAGTGTTCATTTCCGCACGCTCGTTGATGAGCAGGTTGTCTGCATAGATGACGTAGTCGTTTCCTTTGTCCAGCATATCCTCGCAGGACGTGGCTACACCGGCGGCAAAGCCGATGAACGCCAAGGAGTAGATATATGTTTTCAGTTTCATAGTTGTTCCGGATTAGAGATTGATTTTAACACCAAGATGGAAACTGCGTCCCTGGGAGAGGTAGCCGCGGTCGATGCCTTGTGTCAGCACATGGTTCGACATCGAGAACTCGGGGTCTGTACCTAAGTATTTGGTAAACGTCAGGAGATTGTTGCACTGGCCCCAGACGGTGATGCCCTGAATGTAGGTATTGCTGATGGGCAGACGGTAGCTGAGGGTCAGCGTCTTCAGACGCAGGTACGAACCGTCCTCTATCCAGCGGTCGCTGAAGCGGCTGTTGCCCATGGGGTCGCCGTAGGTGGCCTTGGGAATGTCGGTTACCTGACCTTCCGAAGTCCAGCGGTTCAGCATGGCGGTCGTCTGGTTCATAAAGCGGCTGCCGCTCTCTAATTGCTGGCGCATGTAGTTGAAGACATCGCCGCCCAACGAATAATTGAAACCTACATCCAACGTCAGCTTCTTCCAAGAAAGGCTGGTGAAGATGTTACCGTAAGCATCGGGAGTGGCATCGCCGATAATCGTGCGGTCGCCTTCGTCTATCTGTCCGTTACCGTTCAAATCCATGAAACGCATGTCGCCGGCACCGAAGTAGCTCTTCCGGCCCGTATCGTCCATGAAATAGAGTCCGGCTGCTTGGGCTTCTTCCGTTGTGGCATACACGCCATTGGTGCGGTAGCCGTAGAATGTGTTGATGCTGCCGCCAATTTGGCTGCGAACCGTGGCGCCGAGTATCTCGGTATCGAGATAGCTCTGACTGTCGGGCAATGAGGTTAGCTCGTTCACATAATGGCCGAGACCGAAACCAACGCTCCAGTTCCAGTTCTTGCGGGCTACGAGGTGGGCGTTCACGGTGACATCGAAACCTTGGTTCTTCAGAGAACCGCCATTGCCCCAGTTCTGAGGCACACCGCTGAGGAAACCGACGGTCTGCAAGGTAAGCAGGTGGTCGGTCCAGGAGTGGAAATAGTTGAAGTTCAATCCTACGCGGTTGTTCAGGATTTTCATGTCAATGCCGGCGTTGAAGCGCTTCGTGGTCTCCCACTGTAGTTCCGAGTTACCGATGTTTTCGATGGTGATACCGGCAACCTGATTCATGAACAGACGACTGACGAGATAGGTGCGGGAGGCATCGTAGGCGATGTCGTCGTTACCGCTCATACCGAAACCGGCGTTCAGTTTCAGGTAGTTGATTCCTGCCACGTCAAAGAACTTTTCGTTGGAGGCTACCCAACCGGCCTGCAAACTGGGGAATACGCCCCAAACGACACCGCCGCACTTGAAACCACTCTTGGCCTCACGACCGAACTGGGAATTGGTTTCAACGGCGAGGTCACCCTCCAGATAGTAACGGTTGGCGTAATTGTATTGAGCCTGACCGTACCACGTGAGTGTGGCCCAACGATTGTTCAGACCGTCCGAGGAACGGTCTATCGTGCTGTCAAAGAAAGGTGTCTTGTCGTTACCCGTGTTGTAGCCGTGCTGCGTGTTCAACGAGTAACTTTCATTGATGAAGCGGAAACCGCCCTGCAGATGGATGTTGTGGCCCTTGTAGGCATTCATCCAGTCGATTTTAGTATCGCTGTTGAGCGTGTTCTGCTTGGCGAACTGAGACTCGATTTCGTTCTCGCGCATGACTTGCAGCGATGCCACGTAGTAATCGGGCACACCGTACATGGGCACGTAGGCTTTTTCGTTGGTGTTTACCGAAGTGTAGCTGAACAGTTCGCTCACATACAGATGTTTGTTGATTTGATACTTGGGAGCTACAATCAGATTGACATAGCTGTTATCGAAATAGTTCTTGTTCTCTGCCGTTCCGTATTCATTGATGGCTACCGGATTGGCCAGACGATAGTTGCTGTTGGACAATGTATTGAGCTCATTGAGGTAGTCCTCGTCGTCGATGTCTAAATGGTTGTAGTTCAGTCTGCCGTTGGCAAACGTGTAGGGACTGAGCATCGGGCTCTTGGCCATGGCAAGGAACGTGGTGCTCGTAATCGCCTTTTCGTCATAGGATTCAGGAGCACCGGTCTCCATGAGCTTGCGCGTCTGGTTGGTGTAGGCGGCATCGAAGCGCAGAGACAGGGCGTTCGTAATCTTGATGTCCGTGTTGAAGCGGATGTTCAGACGATTGAAGTTGTTCTCGTTCAGTACGCTGTTATCCTTGGTGTAACCGACAGAAAGCATGTAGTTGGCAACATCACCACCTCCCTGCACGCTCAAGGCATAATTCTGCAAAAGTGCTTCCGAATAGAGTTCGTCGGCCCAGTTCGTGTTGTTGTTGTACTTGTCGTACCAGTAATAATTGGGATCGGCTTTCAGGAAACGGAAAGACTTGGCAGTGGTGCCCGTGCTCTCCAATAGTCCGGAAGCATAGCTCTTATACTGGGAACCGTTCATCATGTCGTACATCTTGGGCATCATCTCCACACCCATGTTCACACTGGCTTCAATGCGAGTGGCCTGCGAGGTGTTGCGTTTCGTCTTTATCAGAATGACACCGTTGGCACCCTTGGCACCGTACAGAGCGGTTCCGTTGCTCAGGACTTCCACGCTCTCCACGTCATTGGGATTGATATTCGTGAGGATGTCATTGTAGTAACCTGTATGCAGCATCTTACGACCGTACTGCGAGTCTATGATGACTCCGTCCACAATAAGCAGAGGCTGGGAATTGCTCTGTAAGGAGTTCACACCGCCGATATTCATATAGTTGCCTACGGCAATCGCACCGCTGCGTGCGATGGTGCGAACGTTGGCGCCCAACTGGTTACCGACTTCCGACGTGATGTTGCGGGCAGAAGTAAACTCCACGGAACCCAGTTTCACGTTGTTCTGGATATTGTCGTCGCTGCCGTAAAGGGCGCGTGCGGCATCACTTTGCAGAACGATGGTGTGTAAGTCTCCGGATTTGTTCTGACCCACACGAATCATGTTATATCCGGGGAGGGTCACGGTGACTGCACTGCTATACAGGGGAACCTGCATGGAGAATGAGCCATCCTCCTCCGTGAGCGTAGAATATCCGTCTCCGGCAACCGACTGCACCAACACACCGGCCAGGGGCAGATTGTCGGCCTGACTGATTACAGTTCCCTTGATTGTACGGGTTGGTTCCTTTTTCTTAGTCTTACGAATCTGAACCACAGACTCCGTCTCTTCTTGAGTTTCTTCCGCTTGAGCAAAAAGACTCAAGGGAGAAATCAGCAGGAGAGAAAGACAAAATATATCAAACTTCTTCATATCGTATTATTTTTTGCTTGCGTTTTGTCTGAATTTCTCCATCAGGATATCGTCATTAAAGGCATCGAGGTCGTCGGCGGCAGCTTTGGCTTCTGCCTCTGTCTCAAACGGAACAAGAATAAATTCGTTTAACCGAAGGGTACGGGTATAGACATTCTGATAAGTTTGTCCACCCGGGCCCCATGACTGTATGTCAAAGCTGACTCCGCCTTTTTCACGGCCTTCAAGTCCCTTATGGGCATACTTGAACTGCATGGCAGTCTGAATCAAAATGGTATCCACCTTTTCTCCGCTGGTTACAAAGCAATATTCCGGGTTGGCCTGCGAGGTGATTATATTTGCATTGGGCACATCACCATCGGCCGTAACGGGATGAGGATTCGACAAAGGCGTGTTGTTTCTGGCAAATTCATTATTAGCCCCCTTCTCATTGAAACTAACACGGAACCAAGAAGGCAGTTTCTTTTCTTCATCAGGGGTCGTCACCAGATAGACGTTGTAATACACTTCCGACATCGTTCCGGGCAAGGTGTAGGTGAGTTGTGAGTGAGCAATCGAACTCTTGGCAGCAACCTCCACATAACGAAACACTCTCCTCAACTTCATCTTCTCGGTCGTCGCATCCCACACGGAATCTTCATACGTATTCAGGTTATTGACATTCATCGTTTCGATATCATCCTTCTTGGGAATCTCATAGTAGTTTTCATTGGTGGCATTCATATCCATACGACCGAAGAACGTACTTACAGGGTCTATGGCTCCTCTATTGTCGATATAGACTTCACCATTGGAGCACTCCACTTTCTCCAAACCTGCGAGGATTCCGCCCTTGCTGGCATCGAAAGGATTATAATATACCGACTTACGGGGATAGTGCTGTTGCTCCTCATTATACAACGTGCTCACTAATGAATCCTGCGGATGGGCATTATACCTGTTGGAGTTGCTTCGGTTAAAGAAACGTCCGTTGAGGATATACATTTTGGCAGTGAGATCCGTCAGAGAGTCCACATTCGTACCCGTTATATTCGGATATTTGAGGTACTTTCTGTACTTCTCGAAGAGGTTCGTCCAGACTTCGTCCGTCGGAGCGAGGAACATATACACACTGTCTTCGCGGTCAATATAGCTCTTGTAATCCTGCAAAAGCGTATTATTCAGTATCATTACGGAATCAAGGTAGAAAGTTTCGCCATCCTTGACACCGCCCGGAACAGAACTGTTCTCGTCAATTTCCTCTTCGTCGAAAGTATAAATAAACTTCATCACATCCAACGTATCACTGCCGGCAGCCTGCTCCAAATACTCTCTGACATTGGGGAAGAACGTCTGAACACGTTCGGTCTTATAAAGAATGCCATTGCCGCAGAGAACGGTCTCGTCAAAAGGATTGCCGTCCAAAGAACCCGTGGTCGCACTCGTACCTTTCAGCGTCATGTACTTTCCATTGGCCAAGGCAATAAGAGAGTCTGTCTGCGAGGAGATGGGACGGGCATACAAAGCCATGTGGTTCTGCAAGAACTGGGTTACGGCTTTGTTCTTGTCCCATTTCCGTCCTTGAGCGACCTCACTCAGATAGACCGCAATGATACTGTCTGCCTGCGCATCGGTCAATCCAAGCGGTGCCCATACGGTCAGCAACTGTGGCGAAGCTAATGTTGCCTCTCCGCCAATCGCTTTTACCACTTTATAAAAATTCGCAAGATTGGGATCGGCTGCAATGTTCTCAAGCAAAGTCGGCTGATCGGTAAAACCGCCTTCCCCCACACCATAGTGATCGTCCCAGGCATCCGTACACGCCGACCATAGCAGGGGACTTCCTGCCAGCAATGCAGCTATCGCTATTCTGAAATATGTTTTAACTTTCATAATTATCTAATTGATTTATCGCTTGATTCTTTCAAGAGTATTCAATCGTCAGTCTCTTAATAATCATCCTCGGCCTTGCCTTCTCCGTCCACACCGTAAACGCTCTTCGGCACAAGTTCAAGGTAGTCAATCATCACCACCGTCTTACCGACAGCCCATACGGACTTGATACGCACCGTATGCTGCACATTCTCATCCAAATCGGCCGTACAGAGTACGTAACGTACCGTATGAGAGATGGTGCTGAAGTAAGAGCCATAGTTAGTTCCGTTGTAGTTGTCTTCATGACCTTCACCGGACATACAGAACACACTTGCAGGGCCATGATACCAACCGAGGTTGTGCATATTCTTCTTGGCAGCTTCTTTCTCCTCGGAAGTCATAGAAGTTGAAGACAGGTCAAACCAACCGGTACGTGCAATAAAGTTATCATCGCGTTGGTCGAACGGAATACTCTTGGGTTCTCCGTCCAAATAGAACTGACAGATACCACGAGTAGGCATGTCGGCAAATCCGATACGAATCTGATAAGTACCCGTGGGTACACAAGGCAGATTAAACGTAAGGTCGTAGTTGTTGGCCTCTGAGAAGAGGTTAAACTCATCTCCTTCATAACTCCAGTACGTGTTGTGCTGGCTTTGAAAAAGGAAGTAACCGTCTTCGTTAATCTTCACATTATCCAGATAGCCGTTGGGGAACCAGTAGTTGGGACTCGTCACGGTCTTATCGGGATTTGCGGAGTCTGCTATCTTATTCGTGGTACGACCGTCTCTGATGCTGTTGCTCATCATCTCCGGGAAGATAGTGTAGAGGTCCATACGCATACGGGTGTTAAAGATATTATCTTTGGTCTCCTGTCCGTAATCGGCCAGTCCGTTTGTCGTGTAGTAAATTCCATTCAGGGCACTTTGCACATAACCGCCTTCCACGGCCTTATCGACCCGAATACCGGGTGTCATATCGCCACGTGACATATCACCACGGTTCAGATACATCTGATTCCATTTCTCGTCACGGCCAACGAAGCGGGTAACGGTTACACGTTCGCATTTAATCGTCGTCAGCGAATCAAGGGTGCTATACCACTCGGTAGGATTCACCAATCGGGTATCAATGGTACAGATGGTGGTCAGCATATCATACATACCCAGACGGTCGAGACAGTTGTAACCCACCAGACGACGCAAGGGATTCCGCCACTCCTTCATCTTGGAAGGATTGGCCTGTACGGTCTCCCATGTGTCTCCGCCGTAGATGCTATGCGCATACCGATAGAATGACTCCAAGTCCGTAATGTTATATCGTTCTTTCAAAACCTCATTCGGACAGGCAAAAGCCGTAAACATATAGTATTTGTGCTCCGGCACATAGCAATAGTCATCCTGAGCACCCGAATAGATAATCTTGTTCTCGTAGTTATCGGGATTCCAACTGCTGTCTTTGATCTTGTTACGCATCAGTTCGGAAATACCCGTTACCTCCATGGCTTCGTTGAAAAGCGAGATATTAGGATTCTCCAGCATCAGGTCAGGCAATGCCTGATTGGAAACGGAAAGCATGGCATCCACCGGATGCACTACACCGTTTTCCACAGAGTCGTTAGACAAATTGTAAATGATTTCACCACTACGGTTGAACTGATAAGTTACATATAGGGTGTCCTTTGTAGTCTCATCCACCACCGTATCTGCCTCGATTGTCAGATAACGGTCATTCATATTCACTGTAGCCAACGAAGTGGAACCTGCGAAATCAACCATGTAGTAGGCTTTTCCTTCTACCAAGTGCGTGCGGGCAATGGTATCGCAGAGAGAGGCCGGAATATCGTTTACACTGTTATAACCGTTCTGCTTCAGATACTTTCTTACGGCATCATTGTTCGGAGCGAAACAGGTATATTGTCCTCTCACCGACAGCAAATCCATCAGGTTCGTACCACGCTCGCTCTGAGCGGCTCTGTTCACGATGGCCGTAAATTCACTGTATTCACTGCGGCTCTTCAGATAATCGCTCATCATCTCACCCGTGAACGTGTAATAGCTCTCCGCCGGTATATCATCGTTACACGACGTAACGATCGCGCTTCCTATGGCAACAAGGCCAAAGGCAAGCATCATATAGAGATTCTTTATTGTTTTCATTTTTAGGGGGGTATTACTTTGTACTTGAATAATTGCCATCCGTATCGCTTCCGCCATAATACTCTTTCTGCTTCAACAAAGGATTGTTCTTCAGCTCATTCTTGTTGTAGGGCCAGAAGAGTCCCTCGTAACTGGCAGGCGTAGCACCACCATTCTTTCCAGGGATAACTTTGGCATAAGAAGCATTGCCTTCACGATGGCAACGACGAACTACGTCGAACCAACGTTTACCTTCAAACATCAACTCGCGGCGACGCTCTTCCATACACAATTTCCGCAAAGACGGAACGTCGGAGTTCTCTTTTGCCGTCTGCTTCAACTCACCGGGTGCACTGCCGGAGAACTGAGAAGTCATGATGCTGCGGCGATTCACCGTATAGATAAGCGCAAAAGCATTGTCCAGTCTTTCCTTGTAGGTTTCTCCCTCCGGGCCTTCCTGATTAGCCAGTTCAATCAAAGCCTCAGCTTTCATCAGCATAACATCGGTAAGACGGTAGAATATCCAGTTACCGGAAGAAACGGAAGAGAAACTGTTAAACATCTTTGCATTGGAACCCGTTCCTACAACCTGACGAACATAATAAGCATACTTGGCCGGATTCGCCTGAGAAGCGCCTCCTCCTGTACTTGCAGTCCGGTCTCCTCCTACATTCATATAGTACCGGCAGTCCTTTTCTGTAAAGAGCGTGTTTGTCTTTAACTCATTGGTAACAGACTCGTGTGCGTTCAGGAATCCACTGAAGTTATTACCCCGGTAGATTGTCTGGTTATTGATTTTATAATCCGACGAACGACTGTTGCCATACAATTCGGCAACGCTCACATTAGACAAATAGTTCGTCTGCCCTTCCGTATGGGTAAATGCCAATTCGAAGATGCTTTCAAAACTATTTCCATCATACACCATACCGAATATCCGGTTAAAGTCATTTCCATAAGTCTCTCCGTCACCCGTAGAACCGATGTAACAGGGATACAAAGGATAACCACTTACTTTCAGTCGCGCAAGCTCGGTGTCCAATGTCGGGTGCTTGAAATACTTCGGCATGGAATTTCCCGCTGCAAGCCCGCTATATTCCGAACTAGTCTCATATTCGTAGCATTTTCTCACGATGACAGAGTCGGCATACTCCGCACACTTTTCATATTGTCCGTCCCACAAGCAGAGATCGGCCAGCAAAGCATAGATAGCACTCTGCGTAACACGATTGCAGTTGCTGTTGAAGCGCGGGTCAGTATTCTTGGGATAGGCTTTCAGGGCATTCTTCACCACCGACTGCAAATCGGCAATAAGTGCCTTGACGATTATATCGCCATCGGTAGCCGCCATAGGAACAGCCTCATCATCGGACTGAATGGCATTCGTATAATAAGGTACATCCTTGAACGTCCGCACGAGATAGAAGTAGCAGAGATCGCGAATGAAGGACATCTCGGCCTGAGTGGCCAACATATCGGAATACGTGTATGCCGGTGCTTTCTGATTTACTTCAGGCGAACGCCCAATAATAATGTTACATTGGTTGATAACCGAATAGAACGGTTGCCAGTTGGTAAACTGATTCGTAGAAAGCAAGTCTTCCTTAATGGTACGATAGATATCTACCGCTTTCGTGTCACACTCGCTACCTGCCAATACATTATCGCCACGAACCTCACCCCAAACGATGCAACGCCGAATGAAAGCATCCTCCTGCATCTTTACATAAGTGCCCGTCACCATCTGGTCTATATCTGTTTTCTCATTCCAGAAGTTGTCCTCCGATACAAAGTTCTTAGGCTCAATCTCCAGAAAGTCTCCACAGCCGGACATCGCCACGCAGGTCACACCCGCCAGCATTAAGGTTTTTATTATATTCTTTTTCATATCGATTTCCTCCTTTCTGCTTAGAATTCAATATTCAGACCAAACGTAAATGCCTTGGCATGTGCCGGCGTGTTGGCATTATCCGTAGAAACGCTCATGGAGCCGTAGTTCACCTCGGGGTCCACACCCGTGTACTTCGTCAGGCAGAACAAATTACGTGCACTGGCATACAGTTTCAACTGGTTGAGGTGCCATTTCTTTATCAGTTTGGAGTCAAACGAATACGTCAGTTGCAAGTAATTGAGACGTAAGAACGAAGCATCCTCGATGAAACGGTCACTCACCATGGTATTGTAGTTCGTCATGTAGTGGCCGGACAAGGCACGGGGGATGAACTGGTCATAGCCGCCGTCACCTTCTTTACGCCAACGATAATTCACGGCTTCGCTCTGATTGTTGTTCGAGTTCATGGACTCCACATTCAGACGAGCCAGATTGAACACATCGTAATCGACACGATAGTTGAACTGCGTAGAAAGTTTCCAATGGCCGTAGTTCAGCGTGAAACCGAAACCACCCGTCAGCTTCGGCAACGAATTACCGAGGTACACAAGGTCGAGCTCACTAATCTGTCCGTCATGATTCACGTCCTCATACATGGCATCACCACCATTGAAATTCTCATTTTTATTCGTACTCGTATAGCAGAACTTCATCTGCAGGGGCTCTCCCTTCGCATTGTAGACAATCTGTCCGTTGCTGTTCAGGGCGATGGGGAATGTCACGCCCATATTGACATACTCCTGCAACGTATGCACACCATACTCGCGCTCCAGACGTTTAGGAATGTCCCCCTTCATGATTTTCTGAGCGGTAGAGAAGTTGTAGTTGTAGGTACCCAGACAGCGGAAGCCATAGATGGCACCAAACGGGTTGTCAATCTGCACACGCTGCAGCAGTCTGGCATTTGCGCGGACGAAGTCGGAGTTCAAACCTTCCAGCACATTCTCGTCCATCTTTGTAATGACGTTGCGGTTGTTGGCAAAGTTCACATAGAAGTCGAGCGAGAACTTACCTTTTTTAAGCAAACGGTTTCCGTTAATGTTGAACTCCCAACCGTTGTTCTTCATGTTACCGACATTCTTCACCGCTACACTGCTGTAACCCGAAGTATTCGAGATACCGGCCGACATCATCATGTCGGAAGTGACACGGGAATAGAGGTCGAGACGGAACGTAATGCGGTCGTCGAAGAATCCGAGGTTCAGACCCATGTTGTAAGAAGTGATATGCTCGGGGCCCATGTTCACAAGTTTCAGACCACTGGAATTCATGGAAACATTGCCCAGATAGGAATGACCGGCCGTGTACTTGTTCATGTAGAGATAGTCCTGATTGGGCGGATTACCTACCATACCCCAACCGGCACTCACACCCAACATGCTCATCTTCGCTTTCTCGCCGGCCCACTTCATGAAAGGCTCGTCGATGATGTTCCAACGGGCGGAAACAGCTGGTGAATAAAGCCAGCGTTTGTTGGGGCCGAAGCGCGTCGTACCGTCGGCACGGACGGTACCGTCCAGCATATAGCGTCCTTTCCACGCATAGTGAGCCGTAAAGAGGTACATCAGACCTTTCCACTGTCCGTAGCCCGAAGACATACCGGAGATGAGACCGCCGGCCGAGGGCGAACTTACCCCCGAGGGCAAGCGATAGGCCGTAGTGCTTTGGCTGCTGTTGCTTCCGCTGGTAAGTTCGAAACGTCCCAGCATCAGCATCGAATGATCGGAATTGGCAAAGTGAGGCACAAAGTTCAGGCTATGACGCGTGGTGAACGAAAGGCTCTTTGCACTATACGAGTAAGCACTGTGTGTATCCAACGAGCTCTTGGTGCTCAGTTCGCGGGGATAGTCCTTGTCGGTATATTCGTTGTGAACGTTCACAAATACGACACCGTTATACCTGAGCTGATGCTTGGTGTCATCCAGTCCCAACAGTTTGTATTCCAGTTCCAGTTTCGGCGCAAGGTCGTAGGTACGCAATTTGTTTGTCGCCAGATTCGCACTTGCCACAGGGTTGGGCAGGTCTATCTGGTCACGAAGTTTATCCCTTTCCTTACCATCCGCCTGAGCGTTTCCCGTCAGCGCGTCCGTGTAGTAACCGGCATTCTGCAACATATAGTAGTAATCGCTTGAGGGAACCCCATCTTCATACTCATAATAGGGCGAGAGGTTAGGCATCTTTCTCATGGCGATGTCCCACAGGCCGTCGTAGTTACGCTGATTATCCGTGTAGGTCAGCGAGAAGTCGGAGACAATCTTGATTCGGTCACTGACATAGTAGTCCAGTGCCATACGTGTGGAGAAACGGTCGAGTTTCTGTTTGATGATGTTACCCGTTTCATGGTCGTAACCGCCGCTGACGCGGAACAGTGTTTTCTCATCACCTCCCGTCACACTCACGTAGTGATTCTGCCGGACACCGAACTGCGATACGAGATCCGCCCAGTTGGTGTTGTTGTTATACATATAAGCCTCGGAGAAATCTCTGAACGAGCGATAGTCGATTTCCGGAATACGGGCATCGGCATCACTCATGCGGGGATTGAAATAGGCCTCCTTGAGCATCATGGTGTACTGGTCGCCGTTGAGCAATTTCACGGGGCGGTTCTTGTCATTCACCGTCACCTTACCCGAATAACTTACACGCGCAGGGCCGCGCTTACCGCGCTTGGTGGTGATTTCGATGACACCGTTGGCACCACGCATACCCCAGATAGCCGTAGCGGAAGCATCCTTCAGCACCTTAATGTCCAGAATATCCTCGGTATTCACTTTCAGCAGTTCGGCAAACTTCTCGTCCGTAGCCGTGGAGACGTCGAAATCCGAAAGGTCGAGATCGGACTGAATGTCACCGTTTACGACGATGGTCGGTTCGTTACTGGTAAGTGTGGAGATGGAAGACACACCACGCAGACGCATCTGCGAACCGGAGCCTAAGTTACCGGAGTTAGCCACGATGTCGAGACCGGCGATACGTCCCTGCAGAGCCTCATCAACTGAGGTGATACCCAGTCCCTCAAACTCTTTGGCATCCAGTCCCTGAGCAGCAAAGCTGACCTCACGTTCGGGAATGGTAAGACCGCTGGTTTTCGACATTTTCTTTCCCGTCACCACGGCTTCTTTCATCACCTTTACATCGGCTCCCATCGTAATCTTATAGATTTGCTTGGTAATGGGATGGATGGTCTGCGTCTTCATGCCGACACAAGAGAACACCAGTTTATTCTTTTTGGCATCCTTGAGCACCATGGTGAAGTTACCGTTTCCATCCGTTATCGTAGAAGATACGGTACGGTTGGAGCCGTCTATTTCCTTAATTGCCACGCCCGGCAGTTCACCGAATTCATCGGAAACGCTACCGCTGACGCGGGTTATCTGTGCAGCGGCCGCCGTGGCCATCATGCACATTATAAATAATAATGTATATCTGAATGTTTTCATCTCTTGCTCTTCTTTTTAGTGTTGGAAGTGGAGTAAGTGCCGATGATGTCCATCACCTTTTGGTACTCTGCCGGGTCGTAATAGCAGGTAGCCGAAGACCGCAGAGGCTTGTCAATCTGGTGGATGACAGCGAAAGAGGAGGAATAAATCTGTCCGGCTTCCTCGCTT
Organism: uncultured Prevotellaceae bacterium; assembly: GCA_947176535.1. Lineage (GTDB taxonomy): Bacteria > Bacteroidota > Bacteroidia > Bacteroidales > Bacteroidaceae > Physcousia. The sequence continues at coordinate 2,195 of CAMWQU010000007.1, read as the reverse complement.
GCCTTAGCCGTAGTCAGACTGGGGGCCTTTCCGTTTTCATGACCTGCAAAGTAATACTGACGGGTCAGGATGTTGCAAACCTCATTGTTCACCTTAGCCGGCGGATTGGCGGCATCTACACAGTTGTCTTTCACAATCAGTTCACGGGTTTCCGGGTCGTAAGTCACACGTACCTTGGCGAAGCGGTTGCTCAGGGTATCAAGGCAAGCTGTCTCAAAAACCTTATCACTATAAGCCTCACCATCTATGAACACCGAATTATCCTGAATATGATAGTTTACGAAGTTGGCCACCACGTCTCTCATCACCTGCAACTGTTCCTGCAGATAATTATAGTTGTCGATGTCGGTCTCCGGGTCTATGCCTGCAATGCAATTATCGAGGGCTTCGAAATCGGCATCGGTGGGCAGCAGATGACTATCCATCAGTTCCTGTATGCTCTCGTTGGTGGGAACATAGATGGTGTAATGGTAGTTGTCAAGATTCTTGAACGCCTTATCCTGTGTGGCATAAGAGTTCGTGGCATCCGTTCCGGTGAGCAGGATGCTGGTCTGCTCAAGCAACGAGGAGAAATTCAGGAAGCGGCCTTCGGGGTCGTTCCGGATGGCGGAATACGGACTGGTGAAAGTGCTCATCAGGGGTTCGTCGTCCACGACATAGCTGCAACCGTTTCCGGTCGCCGTCTTATCGACTGTTCCACTGACAGGAATATAGTACCCCCGCTCATACTGGAACGAGCCGGCAATACCGACCACCTCAGAAGCGTTCCACTCCACGATAACGGGACTACCGTTCTTGGCCAGATAGAATTTCCGGCCGGGAGTGAAGAGGGAGGTGCAAAGGGAGCTGTTGATGATGTCCTTAAAGTGGTTGAAAGCATCGTATTTATCCCGTGAGCTCTTATTGAACGAAGCCATCGCCGTCACAGTATTCTTCGAAACCTCCGAACCGATGGTTCCGCGTCCCTTTCCATCGAGATTATCCCAATCCACGTCGTAGGGAGTGGCGGCGATGCAGCCTCCGTCATTGACATAAAACTTATAGGCGATAGCCGTCGATTTGTTGTTGAGTTTACGGAAGCGGGAAACGGGGTCGTAATACGTCTGCAGAGCCTTGTTGGTCGGGATGATAAAGCTATACTTGCTTCCCATACTGGTGAGGTAAGCGCGGAAACCTTCACCTCCCACCACCTGACGGTCGTTATTGACCACCGTATAGACGTAGCTCAGGTCTTTGTTGGCGCGCAGGATAACCGGATAGTACACACTCACGTACTCCGGAGCCACATACACTTTCTTCGTCTGATAGATGATACCGTTGCATCCCCACAGCACTTGTTCGATGTCGTCCGTGCTTGCCTTCAGGCTCTCTCCGGCCGAGTTGCTGAGACTTCCCACCTGACTGGGGATGGCGGCCTTGAGACTGGTAAACATAGTATTCTCGAGCAACGGCAGCACCACTTCGTCGGGGGCGTTGTCCCAGGCCGTCTCACCGGGGCCTGCCTCGGCATAAAGTTCATTGAGGTCGGCACCGTCGTGCTGCAGATACTCTTTCAGAGCCTCATCGGTGGGCACGAGCATCACTGCGGCGTCACCCTGATACGAAGCATCCGACGCACTTTGGAGCGCATAGCGGTTCCATCCCGGATCATAAGGCAGCAGATTCAGCACCGGCGTGAGGTCGTCCATCGCATTGAAACCGTTCTGTCCGTGCGAGTTGAAATAGCGTTTCACGAACACGCTGTCCTTACCGGCCACGGAATTTTCGAAGATACCCAGATAATGGGGATAGCTGAAACGGTCGAGCAGGCGGTTGTAAATGCTGAACTGCGGATTCTTGGCAATGACATTGGCCAGATTGTCGAGCGGAGCGGGAACACCCTCCAGCACATGGATGTAACCATTCTGACACACAACGTCCTGCCACAGGATGTTGTTGGCATTGTCGTCCTCGCGCACCATCTGTCCATTGACAAAAGCAAAGTCGTTGGAAGTCACCTTTCCGTTGGTCAGGAACGTGACGTCCGCATCCGTGATGTTGCTGTTTTTCATGAACTTCGGCATGAGGTGAATCATGGGTACGTCGGTGTTGTCCTGCAGGAGGTAGATGTGCTCACGGTTACGCACCCCGGCCCAGTAGTCGGTGATATTGCCCACCGAGTCCACACGTGCGGGGTTCAGGATGGGATAAGTGCT
>CAMWQU010000006.1 GCA_947176535.1 uncultured Prevotellaceae bacterium | reverse complement strand
CCCTACTAACCTATATACTTTATTATGTTTTACAAATGAAACACAAAACGAATCTAAATTACTTACAATCAAATATTGTTCATAATCCCAGCGAGGTCACTTCTTTTAATCATAGGGCGGTATGAAAAAGGTTTTGTTTGGCTTCTGTGCCATCATGCTGTTTCCCGTGGGTGCTTTTGCGTAACATCTTACTTTTATGGGCACCCGATGGGGGAAACAATTTATGAGTTCACCAACCGTGTGCGTCAGCGTTATCCGTTACAGAAGAAAGTGGGCGGCGACCGCTACTTCATCTACCGAGGCAGCATTTATGGACACGACATGTACTTCAAAGCCGAGTATTCGAGAAAGACGAATACGGTGTATAAGATTACGGCAACGCCTAAACAAATAGACCATAATGCACTGCTTGATTCGTTGCAAGTGCATTATGGTGAGCCTCTGGAAGTGCAGGGTGGTTACCGCTGGAATGCCGAGTACGGCACGGTATTTCTCTATACCCCGCAGGGTTATGATCCTGTATTGATGTTCTTCGACACGGAGGGCGTGGCGAAGTTCAGGGAAGAGAAGTAGAGGAAATTACATCTCTTTCTGGAACCACTGCGTAATCTGCCGGAAGAGGTGGAAGCGGGTGTTGCCGCCGTAGATGCTGTGGTTGCGGTTGGTGTAGGTCAGCATTCGGAAATCCTTGTCAGCCTGTACGAGTGCCTCCGTGTACTCCGCTACATTCCGGAAGTGCACGTTGTCATCGGCCAGTCCGTGGCAGATGAGCAGGTTGCCGGAGAGTTGCGGGGCGCGTGAAAGGGCACTTACGTTGTAGCCGTCAGGGTTCTCCTTTGGGGTGCGCATGAAGCGTTCCGTGTAGACAGAATCGTAGTAGCGCCAGCACGTCGGGGGGGCTACAGCCACGCCGGCAGCGAATACCGGTCGGCCTTCCGACATGGACATCAGCGTGCAGAAGCCACCGAACGACCATCCCCAAATGCCGATTCGGGATTTGTCGATGTAGGGCAGCGAGCCCAGATAGATAGCTGCTTCCACCTGATCTTCTGCCTCCATCTGGCCTAAGCGCAGGTAGGTCTGCTTCTCGAAGTCGGCTCCGCGTCCGCCGGTTCCGCGTCCGTCTACACAAACCGAGATGAAGCCCAGTTCGCCGAGGTACTGCTCGTAGAGGCAACCGCCCATGTTACCCGTCTGCCAACTGTCCAGCACCTGCTGACTGCCGGGGCCGCTGTACTGGAACATGATAACCGGGTACTTCTTGGTGGGCTGGAAGTTGTAGGGGCGAACCATATAGCCGTTGAGCACGGTTCCGTTTTCCGTCTTGAACGTGAAGAACTCTTTCTTACCGAGGTTCTTGTTAGAGAGTTTCTGAATGAGTTCCTTGTTGTCGATGAGCGTTCTCAGGGTGCGTCCCGTGTTGTCGCAAAGGGTTGTGACGGGAGGGGTCTGCAGGTTGCTGTAGACGTTCATGAAGTATTTGAAGGATTTGGAGAACGTGGCACTGTTGGTGCCGGCTTCCGTGGAAAGTTTGGTTACCTTTCCCTTGCTGTCGGCCTTGTAGACGGTGCGGCGCAAGGGGCTTTCTTGGGTTGAGGCATAGTAGAATGTCTGCGACTTGGGGTCATAGCCATAGAAATCTGTCACGGCAAATTCTCCTTTCGTGACTTGCCGTTTCAGTACTCCGTTGAGGTCGTACTGGTAGATGTGGTTCCAACCGTCGCGTTCGCTTGTCATGGCAAAGCCTCCGTCGAAGAAGTGCATCTGCCCGGTTGCGTGCTCGCCGATGTAGTTTTTCACCTCGTCACGCACGACTAACCGTGCCTCGGTGGAACGTGGATTGGCCATGTAGATGTCCATACGGTCCTGATGGCGGTTGAGCGTGATGACTGCCAGTTTCGTCGGGTCATTGGTAGCAAAGATGCGCGGGATGTAGCCATCCTGCTCCAGAGGCACCTGCAACGTGCGTGTGCGGTGGCTCTTGATGTCGTAGGACATGACGCTTACCTTGCTGTTCTGCTCGCCGGCCACGGGATATTTGTATTCGTAGGCACCGGGGTAGGTGAGGTATTGGCTTTTTTCGGGGCTGAGACCTTTGTACATCGGGAAAGAGAACATGGGGACATCCGTTTCGTCGTACCGAATCCAGCAGAGCATGGTGTTGTCTGCGTTGAACGTGAGACTGCGGTCGGTGACAAACTCTTCCTCGTTCACCCAGTCGGGCTTGCCGTTGATGACTTTGTTGAACTGACCATCTCGGGTCACCTGACTTTCGCTGTTCGAGAATAACAGTTTCACCAGGTGGATGTTGTTGTCCCTGACAAAAGCCACCATGTAGCCGTCGGGGCTCCATACGGGACACTCCTGCGGGCCTCCTTCGGAAAGGGGCTTTAGGGTGCGGTTCTGTACATTATAGATATAGTAGACGGCTGTCTTGGAGCGGCGATAGATGCCTTTGGTCTGTGTCTGTACGAGGATGTTCTTCTCGTCGGGTGACATGATGTAGCCGTCGATTCGGTCGAGCTTTACTTTTCCTTTGGTTTTGGCAACGTCCAGCAGGACACCGGCCTGTTCACCGGTGCGGAACGAGTAGGTTGTAATCTGTTTGGCATCGGGGCTCAACTGGGAGTACCGCTCGCCGTCGTTCAGCGGATGGACACCGTAGATGCGCTTTGCCGTGTACTGGCCGGCGCACAGGTCTTTCAGATTGAGGTTCTCGTTGGCGAACATACTCCCGGTGAGTAGTGCCGTGCATATAAGCATGAATATTTTCTTCATAGTTGTCTTGCTTTTAATGATTGACGGAGACAAAGATAATGATATTTTTTTATTTAACAGGCATCGCAGTGCACTATATTTCCGGCTCCGGCGGGAAGCATGGCCACAACGGTGTCGCTGAAGCTGCTCCAGTAGCTACCATAGAAGCGTCGGCACATGCCTAAAGCGAAGAGTTCGGCCGCGGCCTGCTGCATTCCTTGTACGGACGTTCTGTCTGCCTTAAAGGGCGAAGTGATGACCCGGCCGGGGAACGCTCGGAGGAATCTCTGCTTGATGGTCTCGTCGTCCGTTGCCAAAAGGAATGTGGTGAGTGGATCGCGTTCGATTTCCTTGCGTATGATGGCCTCGAAACATTCGGGCGGGCTGTATCGGATAGCTTTCGTATTGTCGCTCCTGCGGATATGCAGTCCTATGGTGTGCGGCGTAATATTGCGGCTCGTTTCTTGGATAAGTTCGCGTACCGCTTCATTGGGCTTAAAGTATTCCGTAAAGGAATGGTCGTTGTAGGGATAGAATCCCAGCCCCGATTGTATCAAAACCCGCTTGCCACTGATGTCGCTTATGATATTCGGTAGACCGCCGTCGGGAATATGCTTGTCGGTGATTCTCAGATCGTAGTGGTAGCGTTGCCAGATGGAGGGGAGGAACAGGTTGCGTTTGCGTGAGAGTGCATAGCGCCGGTTGTTTTCGGTTTCCGTGAATGTAAAGCGGGATGTTTCGCTGAGGCTTTCGTGGGATATGGGCATGAACATATCCGTGAAGGCGGCACCGAGTTCCTGATTCCGTACCCACACTATCTGTACTTCTGCCTTGGCAATAGCAGATAGGGTAAGACCGGACTGTATCATTCTCAGTCTGTTGCACAAGCCTCCTAAAGGCACTAATGTAAGGCTTGTCGGTGGGGCTACTACGCTTTTATTCCGCATGTTGCAAATATTCCGGAAGCAAAGTATGTATTATTCTCAAACTTTGCATATCTTTGCAGGCAAATTTTCTTATAGGACAGCAATACGTTTTTCTATGAATCAGTTACCTCAAGACCCGATGCTGCTTTATTCGGTGGTGAACATGATGTTGCGCGACCGTTATAATTCGCTCGATGAACTTTGCGATGACCTCAACGTGAACCGTGCCAAGTTAGAGAATACACTGGCAGAGGTGGGCTTTGAGTACAGTGCCAGCAACAACAAGTTCTGGTAAACTTCTTGTTGCCGGGCAATTATAGCTTGATGACTTGTTCCGTGCCGTCGTAGGTGATACTTTTTACTTGTTCTCGGCCGGCAACGCGCAGGCGGAAAGTACGTTTCTCGAGCATTCCGGGGAATTGTCCCTGACGTCGTGCAATCCGGAGTTCGCCTTTTTTGTCGTTCCAATGCAGAGCGATGGTCGAATACATTCCGCGTTCGTAATTGTAATTATCTCCTTCGTCCTCATAGAGAGTGAAAGAGGCGTTGCTGCCGGGATATACGATGAGGTCGAGTTCGTCCCAAGGACGTTCCGAAGCATACTGCATGACGGGGGCCAAAGGAAGTATAGAACCGGCACGTACCATCATCGGAGCCTGATGGAAAGGAGTGGGCAGAGTTACATCCTGTCCTCCGTGATACAGACGTTCGGTGTGGAAGTCGTACCAATCGCAACCTTCGGGCAAGTATCTGGTAATCTGTTTCTCTTGTGTAAAGTCTACTTTTTCCTGAGTGTTGGTGTTTTCAGAAGTGAATTGCGGGCGAGTGACGGGCAAGGCCAGTATGGAGCGACCAAAAAGAAATTCATCGCCGATGTCCCACGTGTGCTTGTCCGTGGGGAAGTCATAGACGAGAGCACGCATATAGCTGCCACCGTTTTTGGTGACGTTCCATGCCGTACTGTAAATGTAAGGGAGAAGTCGGTAACGCAACCGTATGCTTGCCTCAATGGCGTCAAATACGGGTTCTCCTTTCTTTCCGAACTGATAGATTTCGCGAGGAGCGTCCGCTCCGTGACTGCGGAATACGGGGCAGAACAGACCGAACTGCAACCAACGTACATAAAGTTCCTGATAGTTGGGATTCCGGGGAGCTGACTGTCCGCCGTAGCGTCCGCAGAAGAAACCGCCGATGTCTGTATTGATGTTGGGGCACCCCGTCATCGTGTAGTTCAGGCAAAGGGGAATCTGACGGCGCAATACGTCCCATGATGAGGTGACATCACCGCTCCAAAGCCCTGCACCATAGCGTTGCTGACCGGCAAAGGCTGAACGGGTCATGATGAAAACGCGCTTGTCTGTCTGTGTCTTGCGTTGGTTGTCATATACGCCACTTACGGAAGCCAACGGGAAAGCATTACGCAATGAACGCCACGTTCCCTGAGCTTCGATGTTCATTGACGGAGACATACCGACGGGCCGATTGTATTCTTCATCCTTCGCACCGAAGTAGTCGGGGTCGGTAGAGTCCATCCACCACGCATCAACTCCGCAATCGTGCAGTCTGCGCAGATACTTCCAATAGATGTCGCGTGCTTCTTGACTGTAAGCATCGTACACGCGCACACCGCTGGGGTAGTCCATCTTGGGCGGCCAGATGCTTGAACCGCTTTGCGGCCATGTTTCGATGTCATAGAGCAGACCTTTAGATGCGAGTTCTCTGTATTGTTTGGTCATAGGGCCGAAACTGGCCCAGATGCTTATCATCAGGTGGGCATTCTGTTCGTGAACACGCTGTACCATGCGGTCTCCGTCGGCAAAATCATCGTTCAGGAAGTCCATGGCATTCCATAGGTAATTTGAACCCCAGTACTGCCAGTCCTGCACGATTCCGTCCAAAGGTATCTGATTCTGTCTGTGCCAGTCTACAACGTGGATCAGTTCTTTTGAGGACTTATACCTTTCGCGACACTGCCAATAGCCGAAAGTCCACAACGGGAACATGGGTACGTCACCTGAGAGTTGGCGCACCAGTTGGTTCACACCGTCGGCAGAATCACCGTACATGAAGTAGTAGTCCATCTTAGTACCTGTTTCGGGACTAAAGGTCATGCCTTCCGCATTGTCAATGAAGTCGGCACGGGAATAGTTATCCCAATAAATGCCCCAGCCTTTTATAGATTGGATGACATATTGGAAGTCTTCCAGATTCGATTGTTCCATCGTGTGCCGTTCCGTTCCTCGTCGGTTCATGCGCCCGTCCTGTAATGTTCCGAGTCCATAGATGGGTTCGTCTTCGTCCAACGTGTATGTTTGGGCGAGACGGGGATTTAACGTCGTGGATTTCTCTTTCAGCAGAACCCGACCCTTTGAAAGGAACTCTACCTGTCCTGTCTGTTTGTCCACGACCAATGTCATTTGCCGGCTTGCAGCGGTCGTCTTCGTTTCCGAATCTTTTACGCTTATCTTCAGGTTTGCCATAGGTTTCATGGTTACGACGAGGCTTTTTTCGTCGTTCTTATCTAACGCAATGGCATGTTCTATGCGCACTATGGAGGGTGACAGGAAAGTCAGGCGTGTTACGCCTTGTGAGGTTTGCACTTCGATGGGACGATTCTCTGCTCGTGCCGCCATCGTCAGGCAAGCGAGCAACAGTATGTTAAATATACGTTTCATTGGGTTTGATGATGAGTTGTGTTCAGAATGTAATCTACTATGCCCTCAATGGGTTTTTGTAGTATGCGGCCAAGTGTGAAACCTTCCAGTCTGGCCGCTTCGGAAAGCTCGTTGCGATAGGTGTGGGCAACCCCGCCGACAAATGACACCGGGAGTTCAGAACGCTTGTAGGCGGCCACGTTCCTGCGAAAGAAACTGCGAAACTCGTTGATAAGAAACTCTTGTATCTCCGCTTCTTCTTTGTGTCGGTTCAGGAACGGTACGAGTGAGGCCAGAAAGCGGTTGGGCATCGGCTCCTTGTACACCTTGCTTATTATGTCCGTGCGGGTAAGCCCCGTCTCGTCTGCAAACGCCTGACAGAGGGCAGGGGAGAACTGTCCTTTCAGCACATCGCCTACCAATCGCCGTCCAAGCACGGCACCGCTACCTTCGTCGCCCAGAATCCAACCTAACGGAGAGACATTTTCCACGATATGCTGTCCGTCGTAGAGGCATGAGTTGCTGCCGGTACCTAAAATGCAGGCAATACCTTCGTTCTTTCCACATAAAGCATGGGCGGCTCCCAACAGATCGCTTTCAACGTGTATCTCCGCTTTGGGAAAACGACGTGCGAGCAACCGCCGGACTACGTCGGAGTAAGGCGGAATGCAACCGGCGCCATAGAAATGTATAATGTCTAATGCGTCGGGGCAAACGGGTAAGTTCATGAGCTCTTTCTCAATTTCTCCCTCGCTGTCGCGTATGGGATTTATGCCTAATGTCTCAAAGTCCTGTCGCTTTTCTTTTTCGACAAGCACCCATGATGACTTTGTACTGCCACTGTCGGCTATTAGGTAGGTCATACGATTGTTGTTTTGTTGTCGATAATGCGTTCCATCCAAAGTATATCGAACCATTGCTCAAACTTGTAGCCGCAGTGATGGAAATGGGCTGCCCGAGAATAACCCATGCGTTCATGGAAGCGCACACTGGCAGTTGTTAGGTATTCGTTTTCCGGAGATACATAGGCAATGCAGGCATAAAGGTTATGTATGCCTTTTTCGTTAAGTGCGGCTTCCAAAGTCTTGTATAGTTGTGAACCGATGCCTTCTCCCCGTATCTCCTGCGCCAGATAAATGGATGTTTCCACTGACCACTGGAAAGCTGCCCGTTCCCTGAGCTGATGGGCATACGCATAGCCGACGATGCGTCCGTCCTTTTCGGCCACTAACCATGGATAATTTAGCGTAATCTCACTGATACGCCGACGCATTTCCTGTAAAGTCGGCACGTCGTATTCAAACGTGACAGCGGTATTCTCTACATAGGGGGCATAGATTGTACGTATCGCCTCCGCATCGGCTATTGTTGCGTTCCGGATAGTCATGATGTGGGAACTTCTGAGATAATATCCTGTATGACCAATCCGGCAAGCATGAAACCAAAGGTGGCTGTAATATGAACGATGCTTCCGTTCGGTTGCGGCTTATTGGTGGAGTTCGGTTCCTTTGTGTCTCCTTGATTGTGTAACAACTCGTCACTGAATACGCACTGGAAACGGCGTTGCGGGAAACGTTTATGCCGCTTAAAGTGGTTACGTAGGGCACGAGCCAGCGGATCGCCCGTCACTTTCCAAAATTCTGTTATGCGGATGCGCGTCGGATCCATTTTCAGTGCCGCTCCCATTGACGAGAATAGACGGGCTTGTGTCCGGCAAGTCAGTTCTATGAGCAGAGCCTTGTCACGAAGCGAATCAATGGCGTCGATTACATAGTCGTAAGTGTCTATGGAGAAAGTTTCTGCCGTATCTTCGCTAAATCGCTCCTGTAAGGCGGTAATGCGTGCTTCCGGATTGATGGTGAGCAACCGTTTCAGCAGCACTTCCACTTTCGGTTCTCCCACGGTCTCTGTCGTAGCCATGAGCTGACGGTTGATGTTTGTGGGGCAGACCCGGTCGCAGTCCACAATGGTCAATTCACCAATGCCGCTTCTGATTAGACTTTCGGCACACCACGAACCCACACCGCCGACCCCGAAGATGATAACCCGTTTGTGGGCTATCCGCTTCATGGCCTCATTCCCTATGAGCAGTTCCGACCGGTGAAATATGCTTAGTGTGTCCATGTATGCTTCTACCGTATGTTTTATTCCTCCAGTCCCGAAGCAATGACTTCACGTGACAATTCCATAGCATGCTTGATGTTCTCGGGCCCTTTCCCTATGGGAGGAATCGGTTTATGAATAATCATCGACAGCGGATGACGGAAGACAAAATTGATAGGACCGCGTTTCCGCGAGAGCACTTTATAGGGGCCGTTGAGCGTGATAGGGACAACGGGTAACTGGAGTTCGTCTGCCAGTTGGTAAGCCCCTCGGAAGAAGTGGCCCATCTTGCCTGTCAGCGTGCGTTCGCCTTCGGGGAAGACAACAAGTGACGTTCCATTCTGAAGAACGGCACGGGCGCGGTCGTGGGTTTGCTGAATGGCTTTCGGGCCGCGTTTGTCCACAAAAATGTGCCCTGCCGCCTCACTCGCCTTTCCGATGAGCGGTGCGCGGCGCAGTTCGCTTTTCATCATCCACTTGAAGTTACGCCCCAGATAGCCGTAGATAAGGAAAATGTCGAATGAACCCTGATGATTGGCTACAAAGACGTAAGAGGTCTTATCGTCGATGTTTTCATGTCCTTCTATATGAACGGGCAGCAATAAGATGCGCATGAAGCATTTTGCCCATATATGTCCCGGCCAGTAGCCCCAAAAGTGGGCAGAACCCAGCGTCGAACCGATAGTAGTGGATAGCGTAGTAAGTACCGTTAGTAATATGAGCAATGGGGCGGCAATGAATATTTGATAGAGTCGGTAGAGTAAAATCATAACTTATTTTATAGACTGTTAATTATTTAATACTGTGCAAACAAGGATTCACCGCGAATCGTGTCGTCGATACGCCCGTGGTCGTAGGCGAGATGCCCGTTGAGATACGTTTGTTGTACGCGCCACGAGAACGTATGCCCTTCCAAAGGACTCCATCCGCATTTGCTGAGAATCTCGGACTTCGTGAGTGTCCACTTTTCGGGTTTTACCAGAACGATGTCGGCCTTGTAGCCCCGGCGCAGGAAACCGCGGTCGGAAATCTGGAAGAGGCGGGCCGGCTGGTGACACATGGCATCGACCATGCGTTCTGTCGTGAGAACTCCCTCGTCTACGAGGCCAAGCATAGCAACAAGAGAGAACTGTACCATCGGAATGCCTGAGGCAGCGCGTGCGCATCCTCCCTCTTTTTCGGAAAGCAGGTGCGGAGCATGGTCGGTGGTGACAGTCAGCAGACGGCCGTTGGCCAAAGCACGCCGCAGGGCATCGCGGTCACTGCGGGTCTTGACAGCCGGATTGCATTTGAGGCGCGTGCCCAGTTTCGGATAGTCTTCGTCGCAGAAAAGCAGATGAGGAATACATACCTCGGCTGTGATGCGGCTCTCTTTTTCGAGAAGTTCCAATTCTCGTTCCGTCGTGATGTGTGCGATGTGCAGGCGTGCGCCGGTTTCTTTTGCCAGTTCCACGGCCAGTGCCGATGACCGGTAACAGGCTTCTGCATCACGAATCCAGGGATGATGACTTACGTCCGGATCGTCGCCCCAACGTTGCCGGGCCTCGGCCATACGTTGGTTGATACGCGGCGTGTCCTCGCAGTGCGTCACGATAGGAATGTCATATTCCGCAGCCGTGCGGAAAACTCGCAACAGCGTTTCGCGATTGTCGATGAGCATGTTGCCTGTGGAACTGCCCATGAATACTTTGAGGGCCGGAACGCCTGTCTCTTTTCCTTTCGCGAGTGCGAGAATGTCTTCCTCCTGAAGCGGTTGAGCGGGAGCTATATAGTAAGCATAATTGTTGCGGCTTTCCCGTTTGCCTAAGTCCATTCGTTCATACCATCGTTCGAGAGAGAGGGTAGGCGGATTGACGTTTGGCATATCCATGACGGAGGTCACTCCGCCGGCCAACGCGGCACGGCTCTCGTGAGCAATGTCCGCCTTGTGGGTCATACCGGGTTCGCGGAAATGGACGTGCGTGTCGATAATGCCGGGGAGGAGCAATGCTCCGTCGGCATCGACGCATCGGATATCGGACGAGAGGTGAGGGTTGATACTGCCTTCGTCCCTGATGATGTCGGCAATGCGGTCTTCTTCAATGAGTACGGCACCACGAAAGCGTTGCCCTTCATTGACGATTACGGCGTTATGGATTAGTGTTTTCAATTCCGGAAGGCTTAGTGCTGAGTTTTCCTCTGCGGATATTTTCTGAACCATCCGTCCCATCTGAGGCGCATGACGCCGAACAGGGCTTCGGAGAAGATACCACCCGACATTTTGCTGGTGCCCAATTCGCGATTAACGAAAATAACGGGTACTTCCTTGATACGGAAGCCGCATTTGTGGGCGGTGAACTTCATCTCTATCTGGAACGCATACCCTTTGAACCGTATCTTATCCAGTTCCAGCGTCTCGAGCACTTCGCGGCGGTAGCAGACGAAACCGGCCGTCGTATCGTGGATGCCAAGTCCTGTGATGAGGCACACGTATTTCGATGCAAAATAAGACATCAGTACACGCCCCATGGGCCAGTTTACCACATTCACCCCCGTCACGTACCGGCTTCCGATGGCCATGTCATAGTTTTCGTCGCGGCAGGCTGAAAGCAGGCGGGGAAGGTCGGACGGAGCATGGCTGAAGTCGGCATCCATTTCGAAAATGAAGTCGTACTTCTGTTCGATTGCCCACTGAAAGCCGCGAATATAGGCCGTTCCCAATCCCAACTTTCCGCTTCTTTCAATGATGAAAAGGCGGTCGCGAAACTCGTCGTTCATCAGTCGTTTCACTATATCTGCCGTGCCGTCGGGCGAACCGTCCTCAATGACCAACACGTGGAAACCTTCTTCAAGAGCCGTAACGGCCCGGATGATGTTCTCAATATTTTCCCGTTCGTTGTACGTGGGAATAATCACGATAGAGCGTTGCTGCATAATGTTCGTGTCTTGTATTTATGGGACAAAGATACGTCAAAGCCTGCGAAGAACAAAATTTATAGCCGTCTTTTTCGTACCGAATAGTCCAATGTGGAATCAGATTGCAAGCGAAAGATTATGTCTATCGCTTATACTATATATCGAATATAATTATCTATAGTGTTAATTTACTCAATACCGCTACAATTTTCTCTCTTTCACTGCTGCCTTTTGTTGAAAGCCGAACTAAAGGGAGTGAATATAGAGAAAAGATATGGTCTTTCATCATATCACGCTTATGTTGCTTTGCAATCTCGTTGTGGAATGAATAACCGTCTGTCTCAATGCCAAGTGCTGGACGCTTACTGACAGCGTTGATAATCAGGAAGTCTACGTGGGTGTTGTAGTTGGCTACGTATGTTCGCTCCTCAGACGACATCAGGGAAGTGTCTTTGATGATTTGCCGGAGTGGAACATGACATAACACTTTCATATAAGAGAAATTCTTTTCTGAGGCGAGGATATCACAGATAAGACGGTAGGTCATTATCTCTGAAGCGTACTCGGAGATATGTGGCAGTTTCTCAAGCAGCTTCATTCTTTCAGTTGTATATTGCTCATAGAGGTAATCGAAGATAGAGGCAATCTTACTATTGGTGATGCTACAATTGTTGTAATTGATATAATCGAGTAAATCTATGATATTGCCATGCTCTTTCTGTTCGTTGCCTGTCATTACTAAGCAGAATTTCTTTTTTGCACGTGATACAGCTACATTCAGCATATTGGCATTATCAGCAAAGGGAGTTATCTGATTATCGACAACACTCATGATAATGGCGTCTTTCTCTCTTCCCTGATATTTATGTATTGTACCTGTATCTACTTCGGGTATTTGCTTACGGAACTGACTGACTTGGTTGTTGTATGGAGTGACGATACCAATATCGGTGTAATCTCCTAATGTTGATAGAACTTCCTCACGGACAACATCAATTTCTCGTTGGTTACATTGGTTTGTTGCATGGTTGCCTTTGACCGTGAGATAGGCGCAGAGCACATCTGCTTCACCGTGGTCTTTGGTCATGATAAGGAGATTACCGCCGTAAAACTTTTGGTTACAGAAATTGATGATGCGTGGATGACAACGATAGTGTTCCCGAAGCAACGTTTCTGGTATATCATTGATGACGGTACATACTGATTCTAAAAAGCTGTATTTGCCACAGTCATAGCCTTCGTGGATATTGTACTGCTTCATTATGGCCGTGAGTTTGACTTTATCTTCGTCTGTTACTACATTAGGTAGCTGGAGTGTGTCGCCGACTATCACGGCATTCTTGGCGCAAGTCAATGCCAATGCTCCTGTCTCTATCGACACTTGTGAGGCCTCATCCATAATAACATAATCGTATGGTCTATTACCAAACAGGCATGAACGGGCGGAGAATGCTGTACTCAATACCACAGGGTATCGTTTCAAGAAATCTTCTTCTCTTATCTTCATGTCTTTTGTATCATTGAACATCACGCTCTTCTGATTATAATATTTGTCATGGAGAGACGCTTTGAACAAAGTCATAGACAACTCTGTCAATGTTTTTGCCAAAAGCTCAGTATTGTAAGTAGAAAGTGTTTGCTTGATTTCTTCTATACGTTCTTTTATCTCCACGCGTCTGTTGAGATAATATAGTGTCTGAAGTTGGATGACCAATGACTGCATATTCGTCTTGTCATACTTCTTTTGCAATTTCAGTTTGTATAAGCATACCCAATGCATCCATAGAGATTTTATTTTCTCTTTTATTTTTGTCCATATTCCTTGAGAACCTATAACCGTTTCGTCTGCCTTAGACTGATAGTGAAGCCAAAGTTTGATGATAAAGGATGATTGTGTCTTTGTTTGTATAATTGTATATTCATCTATACCATTATCCATGCAGAAATGTTGCCATTCTAATTCCACTGTTTGCAATTCCTGCCGAAGTTGGGCTTCTTCACCAAGAAGTGCATATACTTTGTCCAAACTACGTAAAGTGTCGTGCAGCACATTTTTCATCCGCATTCTGTCTTGTATGGAGCATGACCATGAGTCTAGTTCATTGGCAACAGCAGGCTGGTGACTGATAAATTGCTCTTTGTTGTCTTTGCTGCCGAGTGGTGCCACGATAAACGAAAGGTCATACTTTTCCAGCTTCTCCAGTATATTGGTGGTGGCAGAGTTGTTGTTTGATACAATAAGTACAGTTTTTCCTTTTCTTACAATATTGGCAATGATATTGAGAATGGTTTGTGTCTTGCCTGTTCCCGGAGGGCCTTGAATCACGCTCATCTGATGTTCGAATGCTGCCGCAACAGCTTTCTTCTGACTGGCATTGCATCCGAACGGATATATCAAATCTTTGTGGTTCAATTTGCCCACTTTGTACTTATCGGGATTGAGATAGCAAGCGGCAACAGTCGTATTGTCTATAAAATTTACTTTTTCATATATTTTTGATAATATGCGCTTATTATCTTCTTTTGTGCATAGAGAGTTGATAGCAGCTACCTGCTGAAGATAAGCGAGAATGTTTTTTGATCTTTCTTCATCCAGGCATGTCTTGATGATATTGATTTGTTCGTCATTATATTCCGCCTCATAGCCACTATGGTATTTGATGCGCCAATATGCGCGACCTCCCGTATTGAATTGCCATATTTCAGTGGCATCTGTCTGCATACAGCTACCTTGATATATTTTACAAAGTTCAGGCATAATATATTGTGGGGCGGTAAGCCATACAACCTTGTCTGCATTATAAGTGTAAGTTTTGGAGGTACTTTTGAAACAGATACGATAAGCAGAAGCACTGATCTTGTTGATGGAGGCAATCTGTAGTGTTTTTAATTCTCCATTGAGGAGGATGAGTGATTTTGATAGGTCTTGCATATCTATTTTTGAAAGGTTGTGACGTTTAGCTGCAAATACAAAGTTATATAATCTTTTAACGACTTGTATAGCTTGTTCATGATTTTTATATAAATTTGTATCATATTTCTTACAGTGTAGATGATAGTTGGTACAGAAGTTGTAACACTGTCAAGAGAGACATTATAATAGATACTTTAATAAAAAAAGCAGACTCAATGGAAACATTTAACGACGTAATATCGGGCGACCGTCTCGTGTTGGTAGATTTCTTTGCCACGTGGTGCCAGCCCTGCAAAATGATGCACCCCGTTTTGGAGCAGGTGAAGGACGTGTTGGGCGACCGGATTCGTATCATCAAGGTAGACGTGGACAAGTATGGCGCGACTGCCGGACGGTATCAAATACAGTCCGTGCCAACGCTCATGCTGTTCCGAAGCGGTGAAATGCTCTGGAGGGGGAGCGGTGCAGTGTCCAAGGCCGACCTGTTGGCAACTATTGATTCGTTCCTGAAATAACCGAGCCCCGTTACAGAATAGCAATATGACACTGAATATCGAAAATTTCGAGTGGACACGTCAGCCCGAGAGCTGCACCATTGAGGGAGACAGCATTGAGGTCGTAACTCGGCCGGGAACCGACCTCTGGCAGCGCACCTACTATCATTTCCGCAACGACAATGCTCCTGTTTTTCAGATGGAGACGGAGGAGAAATTCTTTAGTTTCGTGGTGAAGACCGATTTCTCGGACAGCCGCCGTCGCTTCGACCAGTGCGGCGTTGTCATGTATCTTGACAGCGAGAACTGGCTCAAGGGTAGTGTGGAGTACGAGGACGGAGCGTTTAGTCATTTGGGCAGTGTTGTGACCAACAACGGCTATTCGGACTGGGCGACGACGGCCATCAGTGCCGAGGTGAAGAGCATGTGGTACCGCCTTTCGCGGCGTGAGGATGACTATTGCATCGAGTGTTCGCAGGATGGCGAGCACTTTACCCAAATGCGTGTCTGTCACATGCACCGGGGCGGCGGAAAGATACGCTTCGGCATCTATGCGTGCTCCCCGGAGGACTCCTCATTCAAAGCGGTATTCACCGACATGAGGCTGACGGAGTGCGCATGGAAAGCCCATGACGGGCAGCAGCCGGACGAGGAGCTTGCGTAACCTTCTCCCTGTCTTATCCGGTTCATTCTTACGGTACAAAATTTCGATGTGCGGGTGGTGTTTATGACACCGTCCGCATATATTCTTCGTTCATCGACCGATGAACGAACATTCATCGTCGGCGGATGTATGTTCATCGTCGGTGAACGGCCATTCATCGACGATGAATACACTTTAACGAAAGCGGATGTCGGGAATCTGTGGTAAACGCCTCATTTTTGGTTCTTTATCTTGCAGTCTTGCCTTAAACAAAACAAGGGGCCATGCCGAATCTTATCGGCATGGCCCCTCTTGTTTTTATACCTTATTTATATATAGGCTTTATTCAGCCAGTAGGCGGCGTCCGGTGACGTTGAGATAGCTTTCCAACTGGTCATACGGGATGGTATAACTGGGCATTCCCGCAGCGTAGGGGGCGATTTCGTACTGCTGGTAGATGAACGTAAGGCCCTCTTCGGTGAAGTACGGCTGTGCACTCGGTGCCGGAATCTCATAGACTTCCAGACCCAGCAGGCAAGCGGTGAGGTCTTTTTCGTTCTTCACGTCGAAGTACTTCATGAGGCCGTTGATACGCATCTCAATCCATCCCTCGTCGTTCACGGTCTGGTTCAGCACGTCCGTTCCCATGCGGCGGCCGTCGCTCTTACGGAATGTCATGCCGTAGGCTTTGTTTGAACCGTGTGCTCCGCCGCTGTAGTTATACTCCCGGAAGGTGAAGGTCACCAGGCGGTCTGTTTCGTATCCTTTCTTTATGAGCAGGTCTTGGGTATAGGCCCAGTCGGAGGGCATGTCGTACTCCGCCAGCTCCTGGCGTATGGCTTCGATTTCCTTGCGAAAGTTCGTGGTATAGTGCGTAATCAGGGAGTCGGGGTCGGCGTAGCTACCCTCGTAGGTGCCCCCGATAGCTTCGCTCATCTGTTCGGCGATAGCCTCGTTCACCCGCTTGTCGGTATAGTCCGGAAAGTCGATACTCAGCTTCACGCTGTCCTGCTTTTCGCCCCATGCGCGTTCGAGATGCTTGTAGGTGGTATTCCCGGCCTTGTCCTTGCAGGCCGTGACGGTAAACACCAGTGCTGTGATTGTGAGGCAGGAAATCAATCTGCCGATTGTACGGATTGCATGTTTCATCTTTCTATTATTTTAAGGGTTATGTTCGGGGGCAAATATAGATATAAAATGCGAATTACACATCAATCGGCCGCATTTTTTTCTTTCTCCGATTCCGTAATTCGTAAATATCGCCCTGTACTCCTTAAAAACTGTGCGGAGGGGCGGCCGGTTACGTATTTATTCCGTATATTTGTCTCTGTGAACACGAAATCCGATTTGCGGCGCATCATCCATATCGACATGGATGCTTTCTTTGCCGGAGTGGAGCAACGCGACCATCCCGAGTTGCGCGGACTTCCCATTGCCGTCGGGCACGACGGGCCGCGTGGCGTAGTCTCCACGGCCAGTTACGAGGCCCGAAAGTTCGGGGTTCATTCGGCGTTGCCCATAGCGACGGCCAAGCGCCGCTGTCCGCAGCTCGTCATTGTCGATGGGCGGTATGAGGTGTATAAGAACGTGTCGCGGCAAATGCACGAAATTTTTCATGAGTACACCGACCTTATAGAACCTCTCTCTCTTGATGAGGCTTTCCTCGATGTGACGGAGAACAAACCCGGCATAGACCTTGCGGTGGATATTGCCCGGGAGATAAAGCAGAAAATCCGCGACCGCCTTCAGCTTACGGCCTCGGCCGGAGTGTCGTACAACAAGTTTCTGGCCAAGATTGCCAGTGACCAGCGCAAGCCGGACGGGCTGACCGTGATTCATCCCTCCCGCGCGCAGGATTTCATCGACACTCTGCGCATAGAAAAGTTCTGGGGGGTGGGGCCCAAGACGGCGGAGCAGATGCACCGTCTGGGCATCTTCACCGGAGCCGACCTGCGGGCTCGGTCGCTGCCTTATCTGAAGGAGCGTTTCGGGAAGGCGGGAACCCTCCTTTATGGTTTTGCCCGTGGGGAGGATCGCCGCCCCGTGGTTGTCGAATGGGAGCGAAAGAGTGTCAGTTGCGAACGTACTTTCGGGCATGACATCAGTAGCGGGAGCGAACTGCATGAACACTTGCAGGAGCTTGTTGCCGACCTTATTGGCCGTCTGCGCCGTTCGGGCTTCCGGGGACTAACACTAACCTTAAAGGTGAAGTTTCATGACTTTACGCAAATTACAAGAAACCATACGGTTACTACAATACTTCCGTTGGATGGTGACCTGCTTCTCTCACTGGCTGGGAAAATGCTTGAGGAGGTGGATTATGCCACGCATCCTATCCGCCTGTTGGGACTGGGCGTAAGCAATCCGCCGCATGACGAACTGCAGTTGCACGGTGATTGGATTCAACTGGAGTTTGACTTTCCGCCTCGTCCGTGAAAAATATTGCAGAAACAAAGGTTAGGGTGTGCGTTCTTTCGTGAAAAAAATGTATCTTTGCAGTGTGATAGCAGTTGCGCGGCAACTCTATAAGAAGATGGAAAAGTGTGATATGAAGAAAAGACTTTTAGGGGTAGCCTTGGCGGGCATGATGCTGGCGGGCTGCATGCAAACCTCAGAAAAACAGAACTTAAACGATAAAGAAGAAATGAATACGACATTGAATCTGACTCAGGAGTGGGACAAGACGTTTCCCAAAAGCGACAAGGTGGAGCACCGGAAAGTAACGTTCCGCAACCGCTACGGTATCGAACTGGCTGCCGATATGTACACGCCGAAAGTCGCCTCGTGCGAGGCTGAAAAGAACGGTTTTCCCGCCATTGCCGTTTCCGGGCCTTTCGGAGCCGTCAAGGAGCAGTCGAGCGGTCTCTACGCCCAACACATGGCGGAGCGCGGTTTCCTGACTCTTGCCTTCGACCCTTCGTTTACGGGTGAGAGCGGTGGCGAACCGCGTTTCATGGCCTCCCCGGACATCAATACGGAAGATTTTCTTGCGGCCGTCGATTTCCTTTCCGTGCAGGACAATGTGGCTGCCGAACGCATCGGCGTCATCGGTATTTGCGGTTTCGGCGGTATGGCTGTCAATGCCGCCGCCATCGACCCGCGCATCAAAGCAGCCGTAGCCTCGACCATGTATGATATGTCAAAGGTGAACGTCGAAGGTTATTTCAAGAGCGAAGACACGCCGGAACAGCGCATGGAGAAGCGAAAAGCCATTGCCCGGCAGCGCACGGAGGACTTTCGCGCGGGGACGCATAAGCGTGCCGGCGGGGTAGTGGACCCGCTTCCCGAGGATGCTCCGTGGTTTGTGAAGGACTACTATGACTATTACAAGACTTCGCGCGGTTATCATAAGCGTTCCGGCAATTCAAATGACGGGTGGAACGTCATAGGCTGTCAGTCGTTCCTCAATCAACCCTTGCTTGCTTGGGCGCACGAAATAGAATCGCCTGTGCTGCTCATTCACGGCGAACGTGCCCATAGCCGTTACTTTAGTGAATATGCTTTCGAGCGGATGACCGGCCGGCACGTCGAGGGAGAAAGTGCGATCGTTGGAAACAAGGAACTTCTTATCATTCCCGGTGCCTCGCATGTCGATCTCTATGACGACCGCGCCGATGCGATACCTTTTGATAAGATGGAGGAGTTCTTTAAGGCGAACCTTAAATAGGAGAAATATATTTGCACGAGAATAAGTCAATGACAGTCAGTAGATAGAATGCCGACAGGTCGTGTTTTCGATTATCCCGTCACTTATTTGGCTAACGTCGGTGCGACGCGGGCCAAACTGCTCAAGGACGGCATGGGTATTGAGACCTATGGCGACTTGCTGCAATACTATCCGTCGAAGCACATCGACCGCAGTCGCTTCTATTATACGCACGAACTGACGACAAATATGCCGTATGTGCAGCTTCGGGGCCGGATTCTGAGTTTCGAGGAAGAGGGAGACGGACGGAAACGACGCATCGTGGGACACTTCTCCGACGGGCATGGTATCGTAGACCTTGTATGGTTCAACGGTTTGCGGTATGTCGAGCAGGCGTATAAACTGCTGACGGAGTATGTCGTATTCGGCAAACCGACTCTGTTCAAGGGGCGGTATAGCATCACGCATCCCGAACTGACCGAGCAGCAGAGCCTTTCCCCCATGGGGCTGCGGCCGTATTATTCGGTGCCTGAAAAGTTGCAGAAACGTGGTCTCAATACGCGGATGATGGAGCAATGGGTCTTGACCGTATTCCGTGTGTTGCATGAGCCTTTGCCCGAGACGCTGCCCGAATATTTGGTGCAGGAAATGAAACTGATGCCGCGAGACGAGGCCATACGTGCCATGCACTACCCCCGAAGCTCCGAACAACTCAGTCAGGCTACTTATCGACTGAAGTTTGAGGAATTGTTCTTTATTCAGCTCAATATTCTTAGATACAGTCGGGAACGCAACCGCCGGTATGCAGGCCATGTGTTTGCAAAGGTGGGGGAATATTTCAATGATTTTTATTACCATCATCTGCCTTTCGGACTGACAGGGGCGCAGAAGCGTGTCATTCGCGAAGTGCGGCAGGATGCGATGACGGGGCGACAGATGAATCGTCTGTTGCAGGGCGATGTGGGCAGCGGCAAGACGTTGGTGGCGTTGATGTCGATGCTCATTGCTTTGGACAATGGTTTTCAGGCTTGCATCATGGCACCCACGGAGATTTTGGCCGAGCAGCATCTTGATACGTTTCGCCATTTCTTGGGGGATATGCCGGTGCGCGTTGAACTTCTTACTTCGACGGTCAAAGGAAAACGCCGTCAGGCTGTTATGGAGGGTTTGCAGAATGATGATATTCAAATCTTAGTGGGTACTCATGCTGTCATAGAGGATAACGTTTGTTTTCACAATCTCGGTCTTGTAGTGATTGACGAGCAGCATCGTTTCGGTGTAGCCCAAAGAGCAAAGTTGTGGGCGAAGAACCGGATTCCTCCTCATGTGCTGGTGATGACAGCAACGCCCATTCCGAGAACACTGGCGATGACTGTCTATGGTGACCTTGACGTGTCCGTGATTGACGAACTTCCGCCCGGCAGAAAACCGATTCAGACCGTCCATCATTATGAAAACCGCCGCGAAGACCTCTATAATGGACTGCGGCAGCAAATTGCTCTCGGAAGGCAGGCTTACGTTGTCTTTCCGTTGATTAAGGAGAGTGAGAAAGTGGATTTGCAGAATCTGGAGGAAGGGTATAAGGAGTTTGAACGCGCTTTCCCGGAATTCCGTATCAGTATGGTGCACGGAAAGATGAAGGCGGTCGATAAAGAGCGGGAAATGGAACGTTTCGTTTCCGGTGAAACGCAGTTGCTGATGGCAACGACGGTTATTGAAGTCGGTGTCAATGTCCCCAACGCTTCGGTTATGGTCATTATGAACGCAGAACGCTTCGGACTGGCCCAGTTGCATCAGTTGCGGGGCAGGGTGGGGCGTGGTGCCGACCAATCGTATTGCATTCTTGTTACCGGATTCAAACTTTCCGGTGATACACGCCGCCGCATACAGATAATGACGGAAACGAACGACGGTTTTGAGATTGCTGAGGAGGATATGCGCTTGCGCGGCCCCGGCGATTTGGAGGGTACACAACAGAGTGGCATTCCTTTCGAACTGCACATAGCCAATCTGGCGCGTGACGGACAGGAGGTTCAACTGGCGCGCGATGTGGCCAAACGTGTGCTTGAGAGCGATGCCGATGGTCGGCACCCCGAGCATCGGGGGATGTGGGAAGAACTGGCCAGACTTAATCGTTACCGGACGGATTGGTCGGCTATCTCGTGACCAAATGGTAAAAAAACTTAATATATTTGTTCGTATAGGTATTTTTGCGTATCTTTGCGGACGTAATTGGCGTTATTTAGCGTCTCTCTTATTGTGGAACTACGGAAATAAAATATGGAAAGAACCTTAGTCTTGCTGAAACCCTCGGTTGTTAAGCGTATGCTGATGGGGGAAATAATCAGCCGATTCGAGCGTAAGGGACTCAGAATCATCGGTATGAAAATGCTTTATATGACTGACGAACTGTTGGAGGAGCATTATTCACATTTGAAAGACAAACCTTTTTTTCCGCTGTTGAAGAAGTCTATGCAGGCGACACCTGTAGTGGCAATGTGCTTGGAAGGAGTAGAAGTGGTGCGGGTTGTGCGTGCCATGGCCGGCGTGACAAATGGACGCAATGCTGCTATTGGTACCATTCGCGGCGACTATTCGATGTCCAATCAACAGAATATTGTTCATGCCAGTGATGGCGTTACGGTAGCAAAGGAGGAGTTGGAACGCTTCTTCCGCCCGGAGGAAATCTTTGACTTTGGTGACTTAAACTTCAGTTCGCTTTATGCAGTGGATGAGGTGGAACTGTAAATCATAAACAAGAGAAATGAAGAACTTACTGAAATATGGATGGGGACTTGTGGTCGCGGTCGCTTCGCTGCCCGCTCAGGGACAAGACCTTATGGCTCGACAGGCTCCCATAGATGTCAAACTGCGTGCCGTGGATTCGGTTTCTATCGGCCGTCTGTTAAAAGCGGAAGCTACAGAGGAGCCTGCCATAGACCTTTATCAAAGTTGGTCGCATAATAGTGTATTTAATCCCGATTGTACCCGTCCCATAGAGTGTAAAATCGATCTTCGTCAGTTCTGTATGCCAAGTGATAGCCGTGTGGTAAATTCGCATTATGGTTACCGCAGACAGTTTAGACGCCAGCATTTTGGAACTGATATCAAAGGGTATATGGGCGATACGATACGCTCTGTATTCGGTGGAAAGGTACGTGTCGTTAAAAATGAACCGGCAGGTTTCGGTAAGTATGTTGTAATTCGTCATCCCAATGGGCTGGAAACGATTTACGGACACATGGCAAAACAGTTTGTTGCAGAAGACCAGGTTGTGGAAGTTGGCGAACCTATAGGTCTGGTTGGTTTGACCGGGCGTACTACGGGGCCTCACATTCATTTTGAGACTCGCTTGCTGAATGAAAAGATTGATCCCGAAATATTGTTTGACTTTGAAGCAGGTGACATCCGGGGAGACTTCTATGTCTTTCGCTCGAATGGATGTTCGCAACTTATGGCTGCTCATGAGGTAAGCAAACTGCCGGACGTTGCTCCTGTATTGGCTGAAGCCAAGGCCGAAGAATCACGAGCCTATCAGCAGAAAAAGATGGAGCGTTCCGCTCGTTCGCGTGTTTACAAGGTTCGAACGGGGGATACGTTGAGCAAAATCGCAAAGAAACACGGGGTTACGGTAGATCAGTTGTGTCGCTTGAATCATATCTCGCGCACAAAGATGCTGAAGCCCGGACAAATCTTAAAATGTTCATGAACACGGAAGAACAGTTCAGGCAGGTGATGGCCGAATGCCGGACGCTATTTGCCAAGAAACTGCATGATTACGGAGCGGCGTGGCGCATCATGCGCCCTTCGTCGCTTACAGACCAGATATACATTAAGGCAAACCGTATTCGTAGTCTTGAAATCAAAGGAGTGGCTTTGGTAGACGAAGGAATACGCTCGGAATTTATCGGAATCGTAAATTATGCAGTTATAGGACTGATTCAGTTAGAGTATGGTTTTGCGGAGAAAGCCGATGATATGTCGGTGGAGAAAGCGTTGGTTGCTTACGATAAGTGGGCGCAGACAAGTCTTGACCTCATGCTTTGCAAAAATCATGATTATGATGAGGCTTGGCGGGGAATGCGTGTCAGCAGTTATACCGACCTCATTCTAATGAAAGTATTTCGAACGAAACAAATTGAAACGCTCAGCGGAGCGACATTGGTGTCTGAGGGCATTGATGCGAACTATATGGATATGATGAATTATGCGGTCTTTGGGCTGATAAAACTGACTTACGGCGAAGATGAAAAAGGCGAGGGTCAATCCCCGATTGTGGAGGTGGCTCGGAGTTAATCTGTGCCGTCTGTTGCTGTCCGTCACTTTTCTTTTCTCAGGAATCGTTAAGTTGATAGACCCTCGGGGAGTGCAATACAAAATTGAGGACTATGCTGCGTGGTTGGACGTTACAGATATCTTGAGAGGCAATGTCGCGTTGGTGCTATCCGTCGCTTTGGCAATGTTTGAGTTCTATTTGGGCTTAAATCTTTTCTTTGGCATTCGGCGTCGCACAACTACACGTTTGGCTTTGCTCTTCATGCTCGTGATGACACCGCTGACATTTCTGTTGGCTGTTTCTGATGTGCACATGGATTGTGGTTGCTTTGGAGAAGTCATTGTACTGACCAATTGGCAGACTTTTGCGAAGAACATTGTATTGTTAATGGCTGCTGTTGTTATCGTTTTACCGTATCGAATGATGACACGGTTTATTACGGAACGCAATCAGTGGCTGTTATCGCTCTATTCACTCTTCTTTGCTTTTATTCTGGCCTTGTATAATATATATTACCTGCCGATCATGGATTTTCGGCCGTATCATGTCGGGGTGGATTTGCCAAAGGCGGTCCTGGAAGAGTGGACAGGAGATGCTGCTACCATGCGTTATGCGGACTTCTGCATACAAGACTTGAAAGGAACGGATATCACTTTTGATTGGTTAGAGCAGCCGGGGTATAAGTTTCTCCTTGTCTCTTCCGTTTTGGAACTGGCAGATGACGGTTCGATGGATAAGATAAATGCCATCTATGACTATTGCATAGAAAAGGGATATCCTTTTCTTGCACTGACGTCAAGTGTGGAAGCCAGTGTAGATCGGTGGAAAGACCTTACCGGAGCTGAATATGATTTCGCCCGGGCCGACGGCACAATGCTTAAAACTATGATTCGTTCAAATCCCGGCTTGTTATTGCTGTATGATGGTATCATTTATCAGAAATGGTCGTGCAACGATTTACCTGTAGTGGAAAGCCTCGACTTGTCATTGGAGCATACAAAAATGGGACAAGGACAGGAACAAAGCCGTTTGAAAGGCATCTATCGATTATTACTTTGGTTTCTGGTGCCCTTATTTATATGGACTTCCATTGACCGCATTCTTGTGGGACTAAAGATATATGAACGATATAAGATACATAAAACAATAGAAAACTAAAATTAAAAGATTATGAGAAAGAAGATTGTAGCAGGAAACTGGAAGATGAACCTGAACCTGCAGGAAGGCGTAGCATTGGCTACAGAGTTGAAAGCCGCTCTCGCAGCAGACAAACCCAATTGTGATGTTGTTATCTGCACTCCTTTCATTCATTTGGCTACTGTTGCCGGAATCGTAAATGATACGGTTATCGGTCTGGGTGCAGAGAACTGTGCAGACAAAGAAAAAGGTGCCTACACGGGCGAGGTAAGTGCAGCACAGGTGAAGAGCACCGGTGCTCAGTATGTTATCCTCGGTCACTCAGAGCGTCGTGCATACTATAGTGAGACTGCTGAAATCCTGAAAGAGAAAGTAAATCTGGCTCTTGCCAATGGTCTGAAAGTTATTTTCTGCATTGGAGAGGTTCTCGAAGAGCGTGAAGCCGGTAAGCAGAACGAAGTGGTTGGTGCACAATTGGCAGGTAGCCTCTACGAACTCACTTCTGAGCAGATGAGCAATATTATTTTGGCTTATGAGCCTGTTTGGGCTATTGGTACAGGCAAAACCGCTACTAGCGAACAGGCACAGGATATGCACGCTTTCATTCGCGCAGAGATTGCAAAACAGTTCGGTGCAGAAGTTGCCGAGAACACAAGCATCCTCTATGGTGGTAGCTGCAAGCCCTCAAATGCTCGTGAGATATTCTCGAAGCCCGATGTTGATGGTGGCCTCATTGGTGGCGCTGCCCTCAAATGCGAGGACTTCAAGGGTATTATCGACGCTTGGAAATAATTGCTTAAAGACATCATAAAACAATTACTTTGGCTCTTTACACACGCAGGAGCCAAGTAATTGTTTGATTGGGAATAGCTAACTTAAAGTCGTGAGGCGTTACTGATAATGAACGAGGTGGAAATGAAACGATTTAGAATTACATTTATATTATTTATAATTGTCAATTGCCAATTGTCAATTTTCAGTAGTTTGCAGGCTCAGGAGACATTCACTGACAGACTTCAGAAGACTGTAGAGGGACAAGGGAACGTAAGATTGTACCAAGACGCAGAGACTGCTAGTTTGGTCAATGGGAAACGCTGGGTTTCCATTCCTCCCTCGTCATTGATAGTACGTCCTCAAGTTGTTGATACTCTTGCGGACACTCTATCCTTTCCGCCAGCACCGGTTCGCAAAATCCGCATATCGGGCTATCGTGTGCAGGTCTATGCGGGCGGAAATAGTCGTGATGCCAAGCAGAAAGCCTATCAGATGGAAAATAGGGTTAAAATCTATTTTCCGGATCAACCGGTTTATACGCGTTTCGTTAGTCCGCGTTGGGTATGTCACGTTGGCGATTTCCAAACCCGTGAGGAGGCTCTTGAGTTACTCGAGAACATGCGGCATACCGGGCATTTTCCCGAAGCTATCACGGTAAAGTGCAAAATCAATGCATTCGTTTATGAAGAACAATAATGAGAACTTGACACCTGCTCAGCGGGAAATTCAGCATCATGTCTCTGATATACTGACCCAATTAGGTGAGGAACCCACTCGTGAGGGACTTCTAAAGACTCCCGAACGTGTAGCCAAAGCAATGACAGACCTTACCCGAGGCTATCAAGAAGATCCTGTCCAGATACTAAATTCCGCAAAGTTCCGTGAGGATTATAGTCAGATGGTGATAGTGAAGGATATCAACTTCTATTCCCTTTGCGAACATCACTTATTGCCTTTCTATGGTAAGGTGCATGTGGCTTATATTCCTAATGGCTATATCACAGGGCTTTCCAAGATAGCGCGTGTTGTAGATTGTTTTAGCCATCGCCTGCAGGTACAGGAGCGTATGACGTTGCAAATCCGTGAGGCCATACAACAAGCTCTGCAACCTTTAGGTGTCATGGTCGTTGTTGAGGCTCAGCACATGTGTATGCAAATGCGTGGTGTGGAGAAACAGGGCTCGATAACGACTACCAGTGATTTTACGGGTGCTTTTCAGACGGCAAAGACACGTGACGAGTTTCTTCGGCTCATCAGTCATGGGGCGTAGCTTGAAGTTCAAAAGCCAATTATAAGAGAAAATACCGGAGGCTGCCACTTAACAGAAAGTGACGGTCTCCGATGTTTATAGTAAGGTCGGGGTTTGGTCAATAGCAGGATGGAGGCTCGACATTAGTATTGTCTCGGCCTTGTCCCGCTATAGACCAAGTCCCGTCCTGCTATACATGCGCGCCCGCGCATACGCATATACGTTCTTTAATATTACCTTTACTTTTTTCTTTTGCTGAATTTTTCTTTGGCAAATTCGTAGGACTCTTGAATATGTGTTTTCAGAAATTCAAAAGTCTCTATCGTGGGGTTCAGCACACAAATCCAGCCCATCCATGCATAAACGGGATGTGGTATGATTGTGTTTGTGGTTGTGAAATCATAGGGCATCTCTACAATGCATCCTTTGACGGGCCGTTCGGGCAAATCACCGAATAAGTTTTGAAAAGTCGATTTACGCAAGCCGAGATTTACCCGAAATATTCCCTCCCGATTAAGTTGGGAAGATTGGTCGTTATCTCCGTCCGCCTCTTTGACGGTCAGTACATATACGCCGCGTTTAAGCACTCCATTCGGATTATAGAAAATACCGCGCTCGCCCCAACAGTTTATTTCTACCACTCCGTCAAGGTTCTCAAGACAATAGTTTAGAATCTCATCAGGTGTCATATTTGTTTCAGGTGCTTAATGAAAAGAGGTATTGTAGGTATTGATTAACTTAACTTCGGACGGTAAAAATTTGCTATGTCATCACACGTCCCCCTTGGATGGCAGAGAGATGACGTTCTATTTCTTTGAGTTCACGAAGACGGTGCATAGCTGCCAGTTGTTGTTGGATGTCACCGGGTTGTTGCAGTTGGCGCATGGCTTCCCGTTGTTCGTGAGCAAGAATCTCAAGTTTGTAGTCGGTCAATATGTGGATAATAAGTGTAGAAAGTGTCTGTGAGGGTTTAAGCGAAGTGTTGCGTGCTTGGTGAATGCGGCTGAGCGTGTCACGATCAATAGCGAGTTCAAATGCAAGATTGCTGATGGCGGGATCTGGATAGTTTAAGAGGTAGCGTTCGACTTCAAAACCTTCTTCCTGGGAACCTTCCATCGCGGCCTCAAGCATACGCTGATGGAGAGGAACGGTAAGGGATAAACCATCTTGCTGTAATGATGTTGCAATGTATTGGAGTACATTAAGACGAGTGGGTGTTTCATTGCTGGTTTCTAACACTCCAACCTCTTCTCCTCCTCTCCGTACGATAAGTCGTAATAATTCCTTCTCCTTTTGGCCGAGACGTTCATCTTCGCGTTGTTGGATCTGAGAAGCAAGATTCTCATAGGGTGAATTTTGTTCTTCTGTCTCATTATCTTCAACAGGGGGAGTTGTAGAAACCAAACTCTCCCCATAAGCAGAACGATTATTAGATACTTGGAGATTGTCGGATTCCGAACTTTGAGTGGTCTGTGAGGATTGGTTATGTACAGCTCTTTCGCGCTGCCGACGCTCAGAAGCTAAGTTGTCGGATATCTGTTGCGCTACAGCACTAACAATGAGTTGTTCTTGTATCTGCATTGTTCGGGCAGTCTCCTGAACATAAATACTTCGGGTGATTTCGTTCGGAATGCAGGCAATGCTTTGTACGATGTTGTTTACTAACTGGCTTTTCTTAATGGGGTCGCCTTGTGCTTCCTCCATCAAGAGATTCACCTTGAACTTGATAAAGTCTACCTGATGTTGGCTGAGGTATTCCTGATATTCTTCCGCATTATGTTTGCGTGCAAAGGAGTCGGGGTCGTCTCCGTCCGGCAGAAGCAATAGACGTACATTCATCCCTTGTGCCAACAACAGATCAATACCTCTTTGGGATGCTTTGATACCGGCCGCATCGCCATCATAGATTACAGTAATATTGTCGGTAAGCCGATGAATGAGACGTATTTGGTCGTTGGTAAGGGCTGTTCCGGATGAGGCTACCACGTTTTCTATACCGCTTTGGTGCATAGCCATTACATCAGTATAACCTTCGACGAGGTAACAGAGGTTGGTACGACGAATGGCCTGCTTGGCTTGGAATAGACCGTATAATTCTCGCTTCTTGGAGTATATAATACTTTCAGGCGAGTTTTGATATTTGATGTTTACCCCTTTGGTGGCGGCATTGAGTACACGTCCGCCGAATCCTACCACTTTTCCGCTGATAGTAAATATGGGGAACATGACACGGCCCCAATAACGATCACGCAGACAGCCTTTATCGTTTTTAATGGAGATACCTGTGCCAATGCCTGTCTCGGGATTGTTGATAAGATATTTTTCTTGGTAACCAGCTTTCAGTGCATCGTGGCTCATGGCCCCTGTACGTAAAATTCGTCCCTCTTCATTGGGGGATTCCACGTTTTTATCCGGGCAGAAGCCTAATTGAAATTTTTCAATAATATCATCACGGAATCCTCGTTCCCGGAAATATGAAAGCCCGACAGTTCTTCCTTCCGCAGTGTCATGAAGTTGTTGCTGGAACCATTTGTTAGCCCACTCATTGACGATAAACATAGATTCCCGATCGTCTTGATGCTGCAAGTCTTCAGGAGTCAGTTCGTGTTCTTCAATGGTTATTCCGTATTTTTTTGCCAGATAACGCAACGCGTCGGGATAGGAGACCTGTTCGTGCTCCATAATGAATCCGACAGGATTCCCACCTTTACCGCAGGCAAAACATTTACAGTAGTTCTTAGCAGGCGAAACTATGAATGAGGGCGTACGATCATCGTGGAAAGGACATAATCCTTTCAGATTCGCCCCGGCACGTTTAAGTGTGACAAAATCAGAGACAACGTCAACAATGTTGGCGGCATCCATGATTTTGTTTATCGTAGCCCTATCTATCATGTGAAGGTCTTATTTTATGACTTTCTTTCCGTCTACAATGTATATACCTCGTGGTTGGTGGGTAAGATGATCTGTCTGCATACCGCTAAGGGTATAGGCGGTATGGTTCATTGGAGAGGGAGTAGGGCTTGTAATGAATGTTTCATCCTCTTCTTTTCCTAAATAACGAAGGCGAAAGTTGTCAAAAATACTCCAGTCGTTGCTGACGTGTACGCTTTTGCGGACGCCAATGGTCAGTGTGCCTTCCGAACCGACTTTAACCTGCATAGAGACCGGATAAAGATTGGCTGAGAAATATATAGAGGCTTGCTCCATATTGTCCGGTATATAACCATATACAGCTTGCTTCACACCTACAGCCCCTTTGTTATTGGCTTCGTCATAAATGGAGCACAATGGAGTAGAGTAGTCCTCTCCGACGGAAGATTGTGCATAAAGTTGGGCATGGATGGTTTCCTTACCTTTTGTTCGCAGTGTCGCAGCATTGGCGTATGAACCGTTACGATAGAAACCTTGACAGGATAGTTCGTATAATCCTTGCGGAAGTCCCGTAATCTTTTGGTAGAAATCAAAGTTGGCATTGAACTTTTCAACCTCATTGTAATTAGACGTTAATTCAGTACCGTCCCAACCGTCTGTCGTGTTTCCGTCAAAAGAGGGATTAACGATGTATTCGGTTTGATCGCTACCGGGAACAGGACTGTCTGGAAAATCCTTAACTTGGGTTTTGATTTCACCGTTCTCGACAAACACATTTAACGTCTCATCTGTAAAGAGTGTAATATCTTTGTTTAAGATGTTTCCATTGGAAATGATATAAATAGTAGCCGTAGTTGTGCTATTGGCAGTTAGGTAGGCTGCTTCATCATTATCCGCATCTTGCAGTGCTGTTATTCCGGTTCCTTTTATGAATATTTTTAGGACATCAGAAATACTATTGTTCTTGTTGGCTTTGAATGTTGCTTGGGATTTATTTTCTGTGATTTTAGTTTCTACTCCAAACACCGGTGCTCCCAGTTTACAGCTAAGGTTTGTTAGTGTAGTTTCTTTATTCTCACCTGTAAAGTTTGCCAGTAACAGATAATTTATACCATTAGGATCTGCGGCAATCACACCATTCCATCCAGTTGCAAGAACGTTAGTCAAAACTTGCAACTCTTGCTCCATCCTTTTGGTTTCTTCTGCTGTGATGTTACTATAGTAGGTAATATTTCGTCGGTCAATGACGCTACCACTTGTGAATGGGCGATTCTCTGTACTATATGAGGAATATAGCTTTGCCGTTATGATGCTGTTGTTGTTTGTCTTGTCTCCAAAAGCCATGGCTTTCCCGCTTTTACTTACAAAACCAATTTCATTGTCAATGTTAAGCCAGTTTGTCATGTAGCTCTTTAAGGTAGAGCCATCAAGTGTTTTATGCGTGTCGCCATAATACAAGGTACGTGATGTTTTTGTCAGTTCGTCCACGGAGATAGCCATCAGACCTCCATATTCTCCAGTAATCGTGCCGTTGGTCAATCCTTGTATGTAGTCAAGATATATGACCGCATTGCCGGGTGTAGAATATATGACAAAGTGGTTGCCAAGTGTGGCATCGTTGGTTTTTAATTCTCCGTTCATGGTATATCCGTCTCCCTTTAGTTTATATATACCACTTACAACGGGAGTTGCATTAGTTCCTTTTCCGCTCACCGTGTACCAACCAAGGAAATTACCTGTATTGTTGGCTCGGAAAGGTACTATAATTTTGTTTTTGTCTACGCTGTTTGCTGCAATATAACCTGTGTAGCTTTTAAGTCCATTACTCCATGAGAATGTGGTGAAGCGTTCGGGAGTGAATGCGCGGACAATATTTTGGCATGGAAGTATCTTCGCTTTGCTTCGGGCTGCACGGAACTCTTCCCATGTAGTTGGAGTGAGGTCGACTGTAGAGTTTGTAAGGTGCATTAGGTAGGTCATCATTACACGATGTGCTTCTACCCCCATTCGACGGGCTTGCACATCTGGCCGCAGCAACCATGAACCGTCAGATGTCGTTTCCTGACGGGCCTTAATGTATTTGTAAGCTAAATTCTCCAACATTAGGGCGTTTGTATCGCGGATAAAACATGCCAATGTGGTATAGCTTGTAATCTGGTCGTAAAGGAAAAGACTCCAGTCATTTCCGTTGGGCATTGCCAATTCTCCGTCAGTTAGTGCAAGCCAGTTTAGAACATTGTCCATCACTTTTTGGTTGTTATGCATCAGAGCATTGGTTTTCCATTTCTCCTCATATCCCTGACCTGTTTGGAAAAGTTTCAAAGCTAATGCTGCTTCTCCCAATTCTTGCATTACAACATTCTGATATGAGGTGTGGAATAGATTATGATTCTGTAATGTGTAATCGTCGTAGAGATTTTGTCCTACATAGAGGTCTGCCACCGTTTTGGAATTATACCAATCATCAATAATCGTATTGTTTGAAGCATCATTGGTGTGACTGTAACAGTTGATTGCAAACTGACGTAAACGTTCAAACCATTTTGGTGCCATTGGGTCATTGGGGAAAAGTCCCAGTGTTGCTGCTAAAACATCTGCTTCCCATCCATTTTCTTCGGCTTTTGTGTCGCCACTGTACCCGGTTGGAATGCTACGTTCCAATTCATAATTACATTCGGCTTTTAGTAAATTGTATATATAGCCTTTCTGGGAATCCGAAAGTTTATCCCATTGGAAATAGGCAGAATAAGCCACCGACATGGCCCATAATGACGATTCCCACACTCTGTCACTATTGCTTGTACTGCCCCAATAATCGTTACCGGCACATACTTTTAACTTGTTTGCTTTATGGGTAGAGTAGGCAAATACAAGTGTTTTCATAGCCATATCTTCAATTTTTTCCCAAGTGACGCCGATAGGCAAACTAATGCCCGCAGGCTTTGCATATTTCACAAGGAATGCGCAAATCATAGATAAATCGGCATTTGTGCGAACACCGGCCTCGTTGCTTGCCATGGTACTTTCGCCCTTGAAGCAACCGCAGGCCTCTTGTACGCTGTTCGGGTAGGTGCAAGCCTGATAGTCATTCACCAAATAAGTACTGAAATTAGCCAACATTTGCAGTAAATCAGTCATCATTTGAGCTTCTTCTACAAAATTGGCGGTGATGAAGCCCTCTGACGGAGAGGGCGTATCTGATTCTGTTGGTTCTTCGGCTATTTCGTCAATCTGGTAAAGACGGACATTATCAAGCATTACGCATGACCCACCTGATACCCAATTGATGCTGAAGCCAAGTGAGACATTTGCTTCCTTGTCAAGCGTAAAGTCTAAAAAACTTGTTGCCCATGACATTGAGGTAAAGCAATTTGTGCTACCGGATATAAAGCCGATACCTGTACTTTCACTATTTACTTTCAGGTTTAATGTTGAAGAGGCCGCATTAGCATAGGCTGTACGTTGATCTACCGAAAAACGATAGTTACCGGCAGGTAATGTAACACTCTGTGTAAGGGCTGTTGTACCGGTACTCCAACCCATTCGCAAATAATAGGCTTTCTCTCCATCGGGTATGGTAGTAACCTTTCCAAAGTTGTTGTCGGTGTAACAATCTTTGGTAACAAGCAATTTCGTGACGTCTGTTCCGGATACAACCCAACTTATTGGATTTGCCAAGGTATATCCACGTAACCCATCATTAGAGTTCTGGACTGGACTCAAATCCTTTATGTCATCCTGCTCGAAAGAAGGATTTTTCAGATATGTAGAGGTAATGTCTATTTGTGTTTCTGCTTGTGCCGGAAGCAAGTAAATAAGTTCCAACGCTAAAATTGTAATCCATTTCATATCCGTAATATTTACAATGTTATGGGGCTTGATTTATATCTCTTTTGTAAGTCTCTCATGTTTTATTCTTCATTGTCAAAGTCAAACTCAAAGTCTCCGAAGTAAGCAGGAATGTCGCCTTTAAACTCATCCAAAGCGCGACGCTCTTTCTTAGTGGGTCGTCCTGTTCCCCGTGCACGATCTACGAATCCGCTGATTCTGCTCATTTCCAATAGTTCGTACTGTTCAGGTGCAGTCACATTTTCCAAAATTCCCGCTATCAGTTTTGCACCGACACGGTGTTCTATGGCTTGTAGTACCTTAAAAGAATAAGTAATAGGAGCTTTCTTGACGCTAACAATGTTTCCAACTTTTATCATATGCGAGGGTTTCAGTTGTATGTTTCCCATACTCACCAGACCTTTTTTGCAGGCAGCTGCAGCAATAGTCCGTGTCTTAAAAATGCGTGCGGCCCATAGCCATTTATCAACTCTCGCTTCTTGATTTACTTTTTTCTCCATCCTCTATCCGTTTCCTAGTATCGTTGTTCGTCTCCAACTATGCGACAAATATTAACGATAGTCATCATAGCCTTTTCCATACTTTGTATAGGAACAAATTCATGACGTCCATGGAAGTTGAGTCCACCGGCAAAGATATTGGGACAAGGTAATCCCATGAAACTTAACTGGGCTCCATCGGTTCCTCCCCGGATAGGCTTGACTACGCAGAAACCACAGGCCTCTTCAATGGCTTTCTGGGCAATTGCAATGATGTGTGGCTTATCCGACAACTGCTCCCGCATATTGTAATATTGGTCTTTGATAGATGTAGTTACAGTTTCCAACCCATACTTTTGGTTCAATGATTCTGCAATAGCTTGTATTCTGTTTTTTCTCGCTTCAAATTTCTCGCGGTCATGGTCGCGTATGATGTAGTTTAGCGTAGCTTCCTCTACACTTCCACTTATTCCTATAAGATGGAAGAAACCTTCGTAGTTTTCTGTTGTTTCAGGGCGTTCTTCTAAGGGAAGTGTTGCAATAAATTCTTGTGCCACAAGGCTTGCATTCAGCATTTTCCCTTTGGCATAGCCGGGGTGAACATTACGACCTCGGATGTTAATTTTTGCAGAGGCTGCATTGAAATTCTCATATTCCAATTCACCCACTTCGCTGCCATCCATTGTGTAGGCCCATTGACAATCAAACTTTTTCACATCGAAAAGATGTGCGCCAGTTCCAATTTCTTCGTCGGGATTAAAGGCTATGCGAATCTTTCCGTGTTCGATTTCCGGATGTGCTTTCAAATAAACTATAGCTGAGACAATTTCTGCAATTCCAGCTTTGTCATCTGCACCGAGCAAAGTTTTGCCATCGGTGACAATCAAATCTTCACCGATGTGCTTTTTCAGCTCTGGGAATAACTCGGTACGAGTAACGATATTCTCTTTTTCATTTAGAATGATATCGTTCCCATCATAGTTTTGTATAATGCGTGGTCTTACGTCTGCCCCTTTCATATCGGGACTAGTGTCCATGTGGGCAATAAATCCGATTGTGGGAATTTCTCTTGTTGTATTGGCCGGCAGAGTTGCATATACGTACGCATGCTCGTCCATTTCAACTTCTTCCAGTCCCAGTTCTTTCAGTTCTTCTGTTAAGTACTTGGCTAATGTAAATTGCCGTTCCGTACTGGGGCATACACCATTACTCTCTTCGTTCGACTGTGTGTCAAATGATACATATTTCAAGAACCGTTGAACCAGTTCTTCTGTAATTTTCTTGTCCATACGGACAAAGGTAAGAAAAATATTTGAATCTTATCGACTATTTTCCGTTGAAATTGCACATGGCAAACTGCAATCCGCTTAACGCGTATGCTTTGATGGCTTCACATGCAACGGGAACTTTCTCACTTATCTGTTTCTCATCGTCGGGTGAGAAATGCCCCAGTACAAAATCTACTTGTCCTCCTTTAGGGAAGTCATTACCAATACCGAATTTCAGTCGGCTGTATGCCTGTGTACCCAATATCTGGGCAATGTGTTTGAGGCCGTTGTGGCCTGCATCGCTACCGCCTTGGCGCATTCGGATGGTGCCGACGGGTAATGAGAGGTCATCAACAATGACCAATAAACTATCAACAGATATATTCTCCTGTTGCATCCAATAGCGGACTGCATTTCCGCTAAGATTCATGTAGGTTGATGGCTTAAGCAAGACAAGTTCCTGATTTTTGACTCTCATGTGAGCGACAGAGCCATATCGTTTGTCTTGAAAAGGAATATTGGACGCTCCTGCAAGAGCATCCAATATTCTGAATCCAATATTGTGACGGGTTCTTTCGTACTCTGAGCCGATGTTACCCAATCCAACTATCAAGTGTTTCATTCTTAAGACTGAGCCTTAGCTGCTGCACTCATTGCGCTACGTGTCATCTTCACCTGACAAACGACAACGCTAGGAGAGGTGACGAGTTCCAGACCCTCAAAGTGCAACTCACCAGCTTTGATGGTTTTGCCCAGTCCGAGGCTGGTTACGTCAATGTTCAAACGCTCGGGAATCTGAGTGTAAGGAGCGCGAATCTTCAACTTACGAACGTTGGCAGCCAATTTACCACCGGCACGAACACCTTCTGCTAAACCATTCAGTTTGATGGGAACTTCCATTACGATAGGTTTCTCAGGAGTTACTTCATAAAAGTCTACATGCAAAAGCTGATCAGTTACGGGATGGAACTGTAACTCACGCATTACGGCAGTATATTTCTTGCCGTCAATGTCGAGGTTTACGCTATAGATATCGGGAGTGTACACCAAGTTGCGAAGACCTGAATTTGTAACTACAAAACTCAATGCTACGGGCAGGTTGTTCTCTCCACGAGCCTCACCATAGAGGTTGCAGGGAACCAAGCCTTCTTTGCGTGCTAACTTTGTTGCTTTCTTACCGGTTGCTGTACGTACAGAACCTTTAATGTCAATGCTCTTCATTTGTTTTGTTTTTTAGTTGTGTTACTCTAAATTAAGTTTGTGCTTAATTCGCCATCACACGGGATGTACTACAAAAGCGGCTGCAAAGATACAATAATATTTCGGAGTATCCAAATTCAATGTTTTGTTTTTTAGAAATCCATGTCGATTTTTATCTCGGAGTTGTCCTGCTCTATGCGTGGCACGGCTTTTCCTTGTTGGCTTTCTATATATGCAATAGCTTCGTTTAGCCCGTTCTGGAACTTTTCGAAGTCTTCTCTGTATAGGAATATCTTGTGTTTCTCAAAACTGATGTGCTGATTGGCAAAATCCGTACCGTCTACGATTTTTTTGCTTTCGGTGACCGCCAGATATAATTCATCTTTGCGGTTACGTTTTACATCAACATAGTAAATGCGCTTGCCGGCCTTGATGGTACGAGAAAAGACTATTTCGCGCTCTTTCCCCTCCTCGTTTCTTTTAAAATCTTCCA
This sequence comes from uncultured Prevotellaceae bacterium, assembly GCA_947176535.1. Lineage (GTDB taxonomy): Bacteria > Bacteroidota > Bacteroidia > Bacteroidales > Bacteroidaceae > Physcousia. The sequence goes on along the minus strand of CAMWQU010000006.1, from coordinate 74,241 downwards.
TAATAGTAACTTGATGTTTGTATTCGTCCTCAAAATTGCATTATTTTTCAATAACTACCAAAAAAAATACGCATGAATTGCATTTTTTTGCCATAAAATACCTAATTTTGTGTCACAAAATAACACTAACAAGCATTCTTTGATAAAATGATTAATCGCGAATTGATTCGGCTGAAAGTAGTTCAAGTGATTTACGCTTATTATGGAAATGGTGATAAATCGATTGATGAAGCAGAAAAGGAGTTGATATTCAGTATGTCCAAGGCCTATGAGTTGTATCAGGAGTTGCTCCTGCTTTTGCTCAGTATTGCCCACATCGGACAGCGCATGGTGGAGATGAAACAAAATAGGGCGATTCGTCTTAATGAGGAAGGTACCGTATCAACGAAGTTTGTCCGGAACCGCTTTATAGCTTTGTTACGAAGTAACGAACAACTGAGTGCTTATCGTGAGAAGCAGAATGTATTGTGGGCGGAAAATGAAGATTTTCTGCGCCGTATTTACACCCGAATAACAGAGCAAGACTTCTATAAAGAATATATGGCAGACACAAACGAGTCTTATGAGCAGGATCGTGAGTTGTGGCGTAAGATTTACCGTAATATTCTTTGTAACAACGATGAGTTGGATGATATTTTGGAAGACAGCAGTCTTTACTGGAATGACGATAAAGTCATTGTAGACACCTTTGTGTTGAAGACTATACGTCAGTTGGAAGAATCAAAAGGAAGTGAGCAGAAACTGCTTCCTGATTTCAAGGATATCGCAGATCGTGAGTTTGCCGTAGTCTTGTTCCGTACATCTCTTAAAAATGCAGACTATTATCGTCAGTTGATTGCTGCACAGACGTTGAATTGGGATATGGAGCGTATTGCCCGTATGGATCTCATCCTTATACAAACGGCATTGGCTGAAATTACTTCATTCCCGGAAATACCTCTCAGTGTGACCATCAACGAGTATGTAGAAATCGCAAAAAGTTATAGTACTCCCCGTAGCGGTTCCTATGTGAATGGAATGTTGGATACTATCGGCAAACGTCTTATTGCAGAAGGTAAGATTGGAGAGAAATAAGATTTTCGCTTTGTCTATATTGTTAATAGAAATAATTTAATTACAAAAATATAAGTAAGATGAACACTCTATTTATTCTACTTCAGGCCGCCCCGCAACAAGGAGGGGGAATGTCTTTTATTGTAATGATGGTAATTATTTTTGCTATCATGTATTTCTTCATGATTCGTCCCCAGCAGAAGAAGCAGAAGGAGATTCAGAACTTCCGCAACTCCATTACCGTTGGAAGTCCGGTTGTCACTGCCGGTGGTCTGTATGGTACGGTGAAAGGTATTGAGGATGCAGATAATACACTCATCATCGAGATTGCCCGTGATGTGAAAGTAAAGGTAGATCGCAATTGCGTTTATGCCACTGCTCCTGTAAACGATAAGGCTTAACCCGCTTTCTTGTCTCTCTCCGAAAAGACGAATGGACAAGTATCGGATACTTGAATATTGGAATCGCACCCGAGATTCCTTGCTCGCTTCTGTGAACAAGGAACTTTGGGTGTTTTTATTTTTTCTATTTCTTTCTTCCGTCTTCTGGTTATTGCAGACACTTGACGAAACATTCGACACGGAAGTTACCATACCCATAGAGCTGACCGATGTACCGGAAGATATTGTAATAATCTCTTCTTTGCCGGATGCACTTCATGTATCTGTTCATGACAAGGGAACGGTGTTGCTCCGTTATTGGAAGAATGGGATTCCTCCTATACAGCTTTCTTTCTCCGACTGCAACTGCGATGTGGCCAATGGCCATGGGCGTTTTTCCCCCTTAGAGATTCAGAATGCTGTTCAGGAACGTCTGCTTGCTACGACGAAGGTGCAGGCCGTCCGCCCTGATACGTTGGAATTTTACTACAATTATGGCCAGCATGTTACGGTTCCCGTTAAAGTTGCCGGGACTGTGGATGTTGAATCCCATCATTATTTGCTTGACTTGTCTACGGAGCCGTCAGAAGTGCAGGTCTTTGCTTCTTCCTTGGTACTGGATACACTGACTGTCGTGCAGACACATCCCGTGAAACTATCCGGTTTGCAGGAGAACACGACCCTTGACGTGGATTTGCGTCCCATACGTGGTGCAAGAATAGAACCGAATAGTGTGAAGCTGACGGCTAAGGTTGATGTGTATATGGAGAATACCATCGAGGTACCTCTTATTTCACTGAACTTTCCCGGTGACAAGCAACTGCGTACATTTCCCTCTACGGTTCGTGTGACCTATACCGTAGGTTATGCCCACAATAAGGAGATTGCGCGTGAAAACTTTGTTATTGTTGTCACCTATGAAGACATACTGGACTTGCAGCGACGGGGAATTTCCCGCATTCCTCTTCATGTCAAGAGTATACCGGAGGGCGTGAAGAACGTGCGTATTGATCCCGGCGAGGTAGACTATCTCATTGAATCTTTAAGCGAGGCGGACTAAGCATGATACGTTTGGGTATAACAGGAGGCATAGGTAGCGGAAAGTCCTATATTTGCCATGTTTTGCAGACATGCTTTGATGTGCCAGTCTATGATTGTGATGCAAATGCAGCCCGCATTATGCGTTCAGATTCCAATGTTGTGGAACGTCTCCGGTCGCTCCTCGACAATCTTTACGTTCCGAATGGCGAACTGGACAAGCAGCGTATGGCTCGTTATATTTTTGCTTCTGACGAGAATGCGTGTAACGTGAACCGGATTGTACATCCGGCCGTGCAAAAGGATTTGCAAAGATGGTTTGCCGAGCAGGCAGTCCCTGTGGCAGCCATGGAGAGTGCTATTCTTTACGAAAGCGGTTTTGATGTGGAGGTAGACAAAGTTATTTTTGTTGAAGCACCGCTTGCACTGCGTATCCGTCGTGCAATGGAACGTGACGGCGCAACAGAAGAACAGGTATGCCGGCGTATAGCCCGACAAAATACGGACAAAGTACAACATCGTGCCGATTATAGGATTGTGAACGATGGCATTGCAGATATTCCTTCTCAACTTCTAGAAATACTGAAATCATTAAATTATTAAAGTAAAGTTATGTTAAAGACAATTCTCGCCATTTCAGGCAAGCCCGGACTCTATAAATTGGTGTCTCGCGGTAATCGTAGTCTCATCGTGGAAACACTTGATGAAAAAAAGAAGCGAATGCCGGCTTTCGGTACGGATCGTATTATTTCGTTGGCAGATATTGCTATGTACACCGATGAGGAAGAAGTACCCTTGCGTCAGGTGCTCAACAATATCAAAGAAAAGATGGAAGGTGGAAAGGTAGCATCTGTAGACCTGAAAACGGCTTCCAAGGATGAACTTTTCCAGTTTATGGCTGAGGTACTGCCTGCTTTCGACCGTGAGCGTGTTCATGCCTCCGATGTTAAGAAACTTATCCAGTGGTACAATCTGCTTATAGATAACGGTATCACCGATTTTGACGAGGATATGAAAGAAACTCAGGGAGATAATGTAGAAGAGCGTCTTTAATTATTTCCTAAACGAAAGAGAGGATGGGCTTAAACCCATCCTCTCTTTTTTATATAGCAAGTCCTAACGTTTTATTCTTTTTGCTCAGTACCGCATCTGCCAAGGCTTCCAGTTGCGGGAGGTCGGTTGGCTTCATCCGACTGTAAATGGTGACTAAAGGCCCGACAATCCGGCAATCTTTCATTTGCTCAATCATTTCCCTCATGACTTTGCCGGCCGTGGGAGCCCATGAACCATTTTCTACGAGACCGAAACGGCGACGCTGGAAACCTTTGATTTGCAGGTGCCAGAGGAAATCGTGCATCGGCGGGAACAGGTTGGCATCGTAGGAGGCGGCGAGCAGAACGAGGTTGGGGTAGCGGAAAGCATCTTCGATGGCCTCGGCCATATCGTCGCGCGACAGGTCACTGAGGGCAACTTTTGGGCAACCTTTGGCTTTCAGAATCTCCACCATCTTTTCTGCCGCAGCACGGGTGCCGCCGTGTATGCTTGCATAGGCCACAAAAACGCCCTCGGTTTCAGGCTCATACTTGCTCCATGTGTCGTAGAGACTGAGGTAAGGGGTGAGATCACCCGTGAGCACCGGCCCGTGGAGCGGGGCGATGGTGCGAATGTCTAATCCGGCTACCTTTTTCAGGACATTCTGAACCTGAATGCCGTATTTGCCCACGATGTTAAAATAGTAGCGGCGCGCTTCGCAAGCCCAGTCGGAAGGCGTTCCGTCGGCATGGCGTTTCTCGTTGCAGATGGCACCGAACTTGCCGAAGCCGTCGGCGGCGAAGAGCACTTTTTCGCTCTGTTCGTAGCTCATCAGCACCTCGGGCCAGTGCACCATCGGTGCGGCGATGAACTGTAATGTATGTTGCCCCAGCGACAACGTATCCCCCTCTTTCACAACAAGCAGACGCTCGGTGAGGTCGGCATCGGGGAAGAAGTTGGGCAACATCTTCCGGGCTGCGGCCGAGAGGACAATCTTCATGTCGGGGTACGACCGGGCCATATCTGCTACATCGGCAGCGTGATCCGGTTCCATGTGGTGAACAACCAGATAGTCCACGGTTCTGCCCTGGAGTGCTTCAACAAGTTTTTCTTTCCATTCCTTGGACTTACGCCGGTCTACCGTGTCCATTACCGCCGTCTTTTCGTCGAGAATGAGATAGCTGTTGTAACTCATGCCTTCGGGCACATGGTACTGACTTTCAAAAAGGTCGATGTCCAAGTCATCGACACCGATGTAACGAATCGTATTCGATATGTTCATTTCTGTTTCAAACTATTTAATGTATTACTTCTTTTCTGTTACTTAACAGACGGTCTGCTGTTTAGAATTTCCTGATGTCCTGTGCCGGAACATCGCGGACGTGCCCTCCCTGGCAGATAATGAAAGAGAGATTGTCATGCAGGCCACGGTCGAGTAGACGGCGCTGAGCCAGTAAAATTCCCTCATCAATGCGTCGTTGCATGAGTCGCACGTCTTGGTTATTTCTCTTTTGCTTGCTCATCTACTGTCTGGTATTTGGTTCGTAATGCCTCGAATTTCTCCGCGTCCAGAATGACCGGCTTCTTGCCCAGTTCGCCGCTTGCGATATGTTGGGTGGGGATGTTCGAGTTATCGTATAAAGCCCAATAATCGACGATGGGCATATAGAGGTTGAAGAGGTTTGACAGGCCTCCCTCGAAACGGCGGTACACGACATCCGTAGGAATATTGTGCCCTCCCTGACTGACCCGTTTGGCCACACGCTGCACGGCCTGGTCGGGTGTTGCCAGTGAGAAGAACAGAAGTGTGACAAAGTAGCCGCGTTTCTGTGCCTGTTGGATGAGCTTGACATAGGAGCGTGTGGAGAGTGTGGTCTCGAAAGCAAACGTCTCGCCTTCCTTCAGCAAGTGTATGACACGTTCTATCATCAGACGGCCGGCCTGAATGGCCACTCCCTCGGGGTGGAAAGGTGAAAGGCCGCGTGCGATTTCGTCGGCATTGACGAACTCGTGGCAATCCAACATCTCGGGCAGTACGGTGAACGAGGCAGTAGTCTTGCCCGCGCCGTTGCAGCCGGCTATGATGTAGAGATTCAGTTTCTTGTCGTTCATAGTTCTGTGTTCTTGAAAGAGAAAGTTTGGCTTATGAGACTTAGCTCTTCGGGGAATGTCCGTCTCCTAACAAATCCGGTCTGAGCCGCTTTGTACGTTCCAGACTCTGCGTCAGTTCCCATTCCTTTATCTTGGCCTCGTGGCCGCTAAGCAGGACATCAGGGACTTTCCAGCCTTTATACTCTGCCGGGCGGGTGTAGACGGGTGCTGCCAAAAGATTGTCTTGGAATGAATCGGAAAGCGCGCTCTGCTCGTCTCCGATTGCACCGGGGAGAATGCGCACGATGGCATCGGTTATCACGGCTGCGGGCAACTCGCCTCCCGTCAGCACATAGTCGCCGATAGAAATTTCTTTCGTGATAAGGTGCTCGCGAATGCGATAGTCTACCCCCTTGTAATGTCCGCAAAGGATGATGATGTTCTCGCAGAGGCTCAATTGGTTAGCCATGGGTTGGGAAAACTGTTCACCGTCGGGGGTGGTGAAAATGATTTCGTCATAGTGCCGCTCGCTCGTGAGTTGCGAAATGCAGCGGTCGATGGGCTCGCATTGCATTACCATGCCTGCAAAACCGCCGAAAGGATAGTCGTCCACACGTTTCCATTTGTTGGTGGAATAATCGCGTAGGTTGTGGAGGTGAATCTCCACCAGTCCTTTCTGCTGCGCACGGCCCAGTATGCTCTCGTTGAGGAAGCCCTCGAGGAGTTCGGGCAATACGGTGATGATGTCTATGCGCATATATTACTTTGTTTATCCAAAGGGCAAAGGTACGAAATAATTGCGAATTGTGAACTATGAGGAATGAAATAAAAGAACGTTGCTGTCCGAGAGCATCCGAAGAACGTTGCAAAATATAAGTAAGGAACGCGCATGCGCATGCACGGGCGCACACGTATAGGAGGACGGGGCTTGATCCATAGCGGGACGAGGGCGAGTCCATACTATTGTCGGGCCTCAGTCCTGCTATGGACGGAAGCCCGACCTTAGCGGCTTTGGGCGGAGATGTCCTGAGACGCTGGCGTCGGGACATAAAAAAATCCCTGCCGACCCATTGGGCCTGCAGGGAGTATGGTAGTAGAGTAAGGTTTGGTTTATTTAATCAGTTCAACGCTACGCTTGACAAAGCGTGTGAGGGCCTCGCCACGGAGCATACCGTTTTGCAGAAGGGAGAGGTCGATGAGCTGATGTACGCGCTCGTTGTCCTTCGCGTACTCGGCAAGAATTTCGTCCTTCTTGTTGCGCTGGGCTTGTATATCGTCGCCGCACTTCTTCAGGTCGTCTTTTTCTTCCTGCGTGATTTCTTCGGCTTTCTTTTTGTCCTGCTCCTGACGAAGCACCGACTGGCGTGCCGTTAGGCCTTTGATTTCGGCTTCGATGGGGCGTAGTTTTTCGGCTGTTTCCGCTTCGCTCTCCTCAAGCACTTTCTTGATGAGTGGTGCGTCGGTATTCAGCACAAGGGTGTACATGTCGGGCATTTCGCCGTAGAAACTCATTCCGGGTTGTATGTGGGCCATCTCCTTCATGCGGCGCATATATTCGCTCTGGGTGAGCATGACGGGCAGCGCATCTTCGCCCAAGGCCTGTGCCTCGACGTGGAAGTCCAGTTTTCCGGTGCGGGGCATCTGACTGTTGAAAATGTTTGTCAGACGGTCGCTGCGTTCGGCCTCCAGCGGTTCGCGCTTGGTCTCTTCTTTCTGAATGAGGCGGTCGATGACGTCGGCATCCACGCGGGTGAAGGTCGTTTTCTCCAGTTTGCGCTCCAACATGGAGATGAGCGGAGTATCCAGTTGGCCGTCCATCAGTATCACGTTGTAGCCCTTGTCCTTGGCTGCCTGAATATAGGTGTACTGGCTTTCCGGATCCTGAGCATAGAGGTAGACAAGTTGGCCGTCCTTATTGGTCTGATTCTCCTTGATGAGGGTCTGATATTCCTCGTAAGTGTAGTATTTGCCATCAACATCTTTCAGCAGGGCGTAAGACTTGGCCTTGTCGTAGAAGTCGTCCTGAGAGAGCATGCCGTAGTGGATGAAAATCTTGATGTCGTCCCATTTCTTTTCGAAGTCCGGACGATCCTGCTTGAAGATACCTTGCAGACGGTCGCTGACTTTCTTGGTGATGTAGCCGGAGATTTTCTTCACGTTTTGGTCGCTCTGGAGATAAGAGCGGCTGACGTTTAGAGGAATGTCGGGAGAGTCGATGACGCCGTGCAGCAACATGAGGAACTCGGGAACGATGCCCTCCACGTTGTCGGTGACGAACACTTGGTTGCAATAGAGCTGGATTTTATTGTGCTGCAGGTCAAGGTTGTTTTTGATTTTCGGGAAGTAGAGTATGCCGGTAAGGTTGAACGGATAGTCTACATTCAGGTGAATCCAGAACAACGGTTCATCGCTCATGGGGTAGAGTTTGCGATAGAACTCCTTGTAGTCTTCGTCTTTCAGATCGGCGGGCTTCTTCGTCCACAGCGGCTCCACGTCGTTGATTATATTGTCCTCCTCGGTGTCCACCTGTTTGCCGTCTTTCCATTCCGTCTTTTTGCCGAACGCTACGGGGATGGGCAGGAAATGGCAGTATTTACGCAGCAACTGCTCCATCTTGTCTTTCTCAAGGAATTCTTTGCAGTCATCGTCGATGTGCATCACGATGTCCGTGCCTCGTCCTTCCTTCTCGGTGTCCTCTAACGTAAATTCCGGACTACCGTCGCACGACCATTTCTGAGCTACGGCTCCGTCCTGGTAGCTTTTTGTGATGATGTCCACCCGCTTTGATACCATGAACGACGAATAGAAACCCAGACCGAAGTGACCGATAATTGCGTTTGCGTCGTCTTTGTACTTGTCCAAGAAGTCGTTGGCACCGGAGAATGCAATTTGGTTGATGTATTTACCGATTTCGTCGGCCGTCATACCAATACCGCGGTCTGACACGGTGATGGTGCCGGCTTCCTTGTCAATCGAAACGCTTACAGTCAGGTCGCCCAATTCTCCCTTGAATTCACCCTTGCCGGCCAGCGTCTTTAATTTTTGCGTGGCATCGACAGCATTGCTGACAATCTCGCGGATAAAAATTTCGTGATCGGAATAGAGAAACTTTTTGATGACGGGGAAAATATTCTCTGTCGTAACCCCGATGTTTCCTTTTTGTGCCATAATTTTATTTTATATTTTAATTTTGCTTATCATTCATACTATTGTAACTGTCTCAAGGAATAATCATTCCTATTCTCTAATCTCTTTCCCCTCAATCCGTATCTTCTCGTTGTCGGCTTTTGCAATCAGGGTGCTTCCTGTTTGTGGAGCCTCGTCGCTCATCAGCAACTCGCAGATGGGGTCTTCGAGCAAGGTTTGTAAGGCGCGCTTCAAAGGACGGGCACCGAACTGCACGTCATAGCCTTTCTTGGCCAGCAGTGATTTCGCTTCGTCGGTCAGGATGAGCCTGTATCCCATTTCCTCGATTCTATGCAGGAGTGGTTTCACTTCTATATCTACAATCCGCTTGATGTCCTCCTCGGAGAGTTGGTCAAAGAAAATAATATCATCCAAACGATTCAGAAACTCCGGTGCAAACTGCTTGGCGATGCTCTTCTTGATGATGCTGTGGGCATACTCGCGGCTACCGTTCCGGTCGGCCGGGGTGGAGAAGCCGATTCCCTGTCCGAAGTCCTTCAACTGGCGTGTGCCCGAGTTGGAGGTCATGATAATGACCGTGTTCCGGAAGTCGATAGTCGTACCGTTCCCGTCAGTCATTCGTCCCTCGTCCATTACTTGCAGCAGGATGTTGAATACCTCCTGATGCGCTTTCTCTATCTCGTCGAGCAGAATGATAGAGTAGGGCTGACGGCGCACCTTTTCAGTCAGTTGGCCACCCTCTTCGTAACCCACGTAACCCGGAGGAGCGCCAACCATGCGGCTTACGGTATGCTTCTCGCCGTATTCGCTCATGTCGATGCGAATCAGATTCTTCTCCGACCCGAATAGTTCCTCGGCCAACTTCTTTGTCAGATAAGTCTTTCCCACACCGGTGGGGCCGACGAACATAAACGTCCCGATAGGCTTCTTCGGGTCTTTCAGTCCGATGCGGCTACGCTGTATGGCACGCACCAGTTTCTCAATGGCTTCGTCCTGTCCGATGACTTCCGATTTTAGGGTGTTTCCCAAGTTCCGCAGCCGTTGGTTCTCCTCACCGCCGATGCGTTGTACGGGTATGCCGGTCATCATGGAGATAACGTTTGCAATATCCTCACTGCTGACTTCCTGCCGCTCCTCTTTTAGGGAAGCCTCCCATTCGCGCTTCTTCTGTTCCAATGCCTGATTCAGCACTTTCTGTTGGCCAAGGTATTCACTGGCCATTCTGAAATCTTCTGCCTTTATGGCCGTCTGTTTCAGTTCTTCCAGTTTTTCCATCTGCTGCTCCATGAACTCCACTTCGGCAGACACCGGCACATTCATGATGTGCATACGGCTACCCGCTTCGTCCATCGCATCTATCGCTTTGTCGGGAAAAGAGCGGTCGCTGATGTATCGCTCCGTCAGACGCACGCAGGCGGCAAGTGCTTCGTCGGTATAGTGTACGTTGTGGTGTTCCTCGTATCGGGGTCGCAAGTTTTGCAGAATTGTCAGTGTCTCTTCGGCCGTTGTAGGCTGCACCATCACTTTCTGGAAGCGTCGCTCCAGTGCCCCGTCTTTCTCTATGGTTTTCCGGTATTCATCGATTGTCGTGGCTCCGATACACTGAATCTCGCCGCGCGACAGGGCCGGTTTCAGCATATTGGCGGCATCCATGGTGCCTGCGGCCGATCCCGCACCGATGAGGGTGTGTATCTCGTCGATGAATATGATAATCTCGGGATGCTTCTGCAGTTCTATCATAATGGCCCGCATGCGCTCCTCAAACTGTCCGCGGTATTTGGTTCCGGCCACCACGGCTCCGAGGTCGAGCACGATGACACGTTTGTCCCACAGGCTCCGGGATATGCGATGCTCTACGATGCGTTGTGCCAGTCCTTCTACAATGGCACTCTTTCCGACGCCCGGTTCGCCGATGAGTATCGGATTGTTCTTTTTCCGGCGGCTCAGTATCTGGGCCACACGTTCGATTTCCTTTTCGCGTCCGACAACGGGGTCGAGCAAGTGCTCGCCGGCAGCCCGCGTCAAATCGGTACCGAACTTGTCCAATACGGGCGTCTGCTCGCCGGGCTTGTCGGCTGTGGTAACGGTACCTTCCGTCTCCTCGCTCCGCTCAGCATTTCCCTCGTTACTCTCTTCGTCTTCACTGAAACTGTACCCTGCATTGACGTCGGGCTGCAGATTCAGAGCCTGTGCCAGATTCTGGTAAGTCACGTTCTGTCGAGCTAACGCCTGCGAGGCATCGTTGCTCTCTTCGCGCAGTATGGCCAACAGAATGTGCATTATGTCGATGTTTTCGCTTTTCGTAGCCATCGACTCCAATACGGACAGTTTCATCACCCGGCTGGCCATGTTGTCCAGCGTCATCTCGTCGGTGGAGCAGGGAGTGTCTTCTCCTTGTCCGCGCACGGCATTCTCTAATGTCGCTTTCAGTTGTGCCATATCCACATGGAGACGGGTAAGGGCCTCGAAGGCTGCCCCACGGCCCAATCGGATGATACCCAGTAGCATGTGTGCGGGTGTCACTTTGTCATTATATAGTCGGAGGGCTTCCTCCCGGCTCAACGAGAGCATCATGGTTACCTCCGGAGAGAATCGTTTACTTATCATCATAACTGTAGACGTATCTATAGCGTTTATGATTACAAACGGCGTGCCAATCGGAGGAAAGGGCGTGGGAAAGTATCTATTATTTTGCCACAACCTTTGTCGTAGACGTGCGCCGTGGCAGGTCTGCTGAAACAGAAACCGATACGGAGCCGGACCGGCGTGCGGCACGGACGACAATCAAGGCACGTCCGTTGTAAGTCGTTACACGATTGGAGGTAAGCGGCTCAAGGTCTTTGAAACTGGCGGAACCTGCTGCCAGCAGGTAGGCTGCTCCCTTGACGGAAACCGTCATGGTAGCGTCAGCATCCGGTACGACCACGCCGTTCCTGTCAATCACCTCGGCGAGGATGAAAGCGAGGTCTTCTCCGTCGGCTTTGATTTGTCGCTGCTCTGGCGTCAGACGTATGCTGTACGGACTTCCGGCAGTGATCAGTGTCGTGCTGGCTTCCTCTTTTCCGTCGGCTGTGAGGGCTACGGCTTTCAGTGTGCCTTTTTCGTATGGAACAGGGAACGTAGCCTTGTATTCCGTAGAACGGCTGACTGCCTGCGTGGCTATCAGTCTGTCGTTCAGATAGAGACTGACGGCGGGTGCTTTCGTGTAGACCTCAACATTCAGTTTCTTACCCTCGTGGCCTGCATAATTCCATGCTTCCCATGTGGGCCAGACCGACCACGCCGTTTCGCTTATCTCTCCGCCCTTGTAGTTGTTCGGTTCTTGGACGGCCATGTATATGAACCGGGTGTCGCCTTCCTCGACGTTGTACAGCATATCGCGATAGTGAGATATCGGTTTGCGCAGCCCCGTGATGTCCACGTCACCGCAGTAGGCCCCGTGGAAGGGGAAATGCTTTCCGTTGTAATGCTCGCCGCGTGGCTCACCGTCGTAGTAAAACTGTCCGATTCCCGATTCTCCGAGATAGTCAAGTCCCGTCCACACGATGTCGCCGATGATGTAGGGGTAGTCATGCGTCTTTTCCCAGTTGCTGAAAGCATCCCGGGGATAGCTTTCGGTCTGCCAGATTATGCGTCCCGGACAACGAATGTGGTCTGATGCGTGCTTATGAATCATGTAGTTGTACCCGACGATGTCCAGCACCTCAGCGTGTGGGTCGAAGATTTCCCAATTGTTATCCCATGTGCAGAGTGCCTCTGTGACAGGACGTGTGCTGTCCCAGTGCCGGACTTCGTTCTTGAACTTCTTTGCGGTGTGCACCACGCGCAGTTCTTTACGTTCGATGACTTCGTTTCCGATGCTCCACGAGATGATGGAGGGATGATTGCGGTCGCGTGTCACAAACTCCCGGATTTCCTCCCGATAGCATGAATCTATATCGAGATGATGGTCGCCTGCGGTTTTCCATGCGTACCAGCCGTCGTATATCTCTCCGATAACCATCATGCCCAGGCTGTCGCAAGCATTGAGGAAAGCGCGGGACGTGGGGTTATGTGCGGTGCGTATGAGATTGAAGCCCGCTTCCTTCATCAGCCGCACCTTGCGAATCTCGGCTGCGTCGAAAGCCATTGCGCCTATCACGCCGTCGTCGTGGTGGACACACGCTCCGTTGATGAGCGTGGGCACGCCGTTCAGGCGGAAACCATTCTTTGTATCAAATTCGATGGTGCGGAAGCCATGTTTTACGTTGAGTTTTCCTACCTCCACATCGTACAGATTCGGGTGCTTGGGGCTCCACAATTTCACGTTGCGATACATGCGGACTTCGTTGATTTGGTCTCCGTACACCACGCGCAAGGCTGCCGAATCCGCCCGTGTGCCGTCTGCCGAAATGCCATACACCTGCTCTGTGGTGAGGTGCAGGAGGGCAGGGTCGTCAATGACATTCTCGTTGTACACTTCCAACCACACATGACGATAGATGCCTGAGCCGGAGTACCAACGGCAGTTGGGTTGCAGGGAATTGTCCACCCGCACGGCCACCACATTGCCAGTCTCTTTGTTGAGGTAAGGCGTAGCATCGACCATGAAAGGAGTGTAGCCGTAGGCGTGCGTGGCCGCCAAGTGGCCGTTTATGTAAACCCTGCACTTCTGGTACACACCCTCGAAGTGGATTTTCACCGCGTCCCCGGCCGTTACCGTCGGACTTGCAAACGTTTTTCTGTACCAACCGATACCGCCCGGATAGTATCCACCGTCATTTCCCGTAGCCGCGTCGATTGCGGGCGCGTGGAAGATGTCCCAGTCGTGAGGCAGATCGACGGCAGCCCATCGGGAATCGTCATACTTCGGGTCGGCGGCATCGGACGCGTCCTGTTCCATGAACTTCCATCCGAAGTCAAAATTCTGTTTTGTACTCTGCGCTTTTACGAAAGCCGTTTCGAGGCACTGCGGCAGCATGAAACATAGTGCCGACGCGATGAGCCATTTTCTGAATACCATAATAAATATAGATAGTGTGAAGTCCAACAATACTGCAAAGTTACGCAATCTTTTCGGAAAATCTTTAGCTTCGGGGGGAAAAAATATACCCTTTTCTTATATATTATATAGAATGTCCGTTTGGGGGCAATAGCAGGTCGGGCCTCGGTCCCGCTATTGTCTGCGCCTCGTCCATAGTATTGTCTCGGCTTGGTCCCGCTATGGACGAGCCACCGTCCTGCCCGGGACCGGAATTGGTCATCCTGATGAGCGTGACGAAGCGGGCATTTTCCCTGTTTTCGGTCTGCGGGCCTGAAAAACTCTTCCTCACACCTCCCAATCCCCGTAAAGGGCATAAAAATCGACGCTGAGCGCATCGGAGGGTGCTGCCCGACACTCTCCGGAAACCCTCGGACGGGCGGTCTTTAACAAAGTTTATGAAGAAAAACTTAGGAATCGTAATTCGTAATTTGCAATTATTTCGTACCTTTGCAAGAAGAAGATACAAGCGACAAACAATTAAACCTATTTATATATATGCAAGACGCAGAAGATAGAATCATTAAAGTTGATATTGAGCATGAAATGCGGAAGAGCTACATCGACTACTCCATGAGTGTCATCGTAGCTCGTGCATTGCCCGATGTGCGCGACGGCTTTAAGCCCGTGCACCGCCGCATTCTTTATGGAATGAAAGGGCTGAACAATGTTCATAATCAGCCGTATAAGAAGTCGGCCCGTATCGTGGGCGAGGTGCTCGGTAAGTATCATCCCCATGGCGATAGCTCGGTCTACGGCGCATTGGTGCGTATGGCCCAGGAGTGGAATATGCGCTACACGCTGGTGGACGGACAGGGTAACTTCGGTTCGATAGACGGCGACAGCGCAGCCGCCATGCGTTACACGGAATCGAGACTGACGCTCATGGGCGAGGCCATGATGGACGAATTGGATAAGGAAACCGTGGACATGGTGAACAACTTCGACGATACGTTGAAGGAACCCACCGTTATGCCCACCAAGATTCCCAATCTGTTGGTGAACGGTGCCACGGGTATTGCCGTCGGCATGGCCACTAACATTCCCACCCACAACCTGACCGAGGTATTGAATGCCGCGATTGCCTTCATCGACAATCCCGAACTTCAGAGTCTCGACCTCATGGAGTGGGTGAAAGGCCCCGACTTCCCGACAGGTGCGTACATCATGGGTGTGCAGGGCATCCGGGACGCTTACGAGACCGGTCGCGGCCGTATTATCATGCGTGCCAAGGGAGAAATCGAAAGCGGCGACACGCACGATACCATTGTCTTCACCGAGATACCCTACGGTGTGAACCGTGCCGAGATGATAAAATACATCGCTCAGTTGGCAAACGAGAAGAAACTGGAGGGCATCAGCAATGTGAACGACGAGTCGGACCGTGAGGGTATGCGCATCGTTGTGGACGTGAAGCGTGACGCCAACGCCCAGGTGGTGATGAACAAACTCTTCAAGATGACTCCTTTGCAGACGTCGTTCTCGGTGAATGCTATCGCTTTGGTGAAGGGACGTCCCAAGTTGCTGACTTTGCGCGACTGCATTGCCAACTTCGTGGAGCATCGCCATGACGTGGTTATTCGCCGCACCAAGTACGACCTGCGCAAGGCCGAAGAGCGTGCCCACATATTGGAGGGACTTATTATTGCTTCGGACAACATCGACGAGGTGGTGCACATCATCAAGGCCAGCAAAACCCCGGCCGAGGCACAGCAGAACCTGATGGCTCGCTTCGAACTGGATGAAATCCAGGCCAAGGCCATTGTGGATATGCGTCTGGCACAACTGACCGGTCTGCAGCAGGAGAAACTGCACGGTGAGTTCGACGAACTGCAGGAGAAGATAAAGTATTACAATCAGATTCTGAACGACGACGCACTCTGCCGCAAGGTGATGAAAGACGAATTGACGGAAGTGCGCGACAAGTTCGGTGACGAGCGTCGTACAGAGATAAAGCCTGCCGCAAACGAGTTTAATGCAGAGGATTTCTACGCTGATGATGAGGTGGTTATCACACTTTCGCATATGGGTTACATCAAGCGTACCCCGCTTGCCGAATTCCGTGCGCAGACACGAGGCGGAGTAGGGTCTAAGGGTAGTTCAACCCGCGATAACGATTTTATCGAGTATATCCATCCCGCCACGATGCACAACACGATGCTTTTCTTCACGCAGAAAGGTCGTTGCTATTGGCTGAAAGTATATGAATTGCCCGAAGGCAGCAGAGCCCAAAAAGGACGTGCCATACAGAATATGCTCAACATCGAGCCGGGCGACAAGGTGAATGCCTGCCTGTGCATCCGCAAACTGGGCGACCCGGAGTTCTGCGAAAATCACTTCGTACTGTTCTGCACGAAGAACGGTGTGATAAAGAAAACCTGCCTGACCGATTACAGCCGCCCGCGTACCAACGGCGTGCGCGCCATCAACATCAATGATGAAGACCGCGTCGTAAGCGTTCAACTGACGAACGGAAAGGACGAAATTGTCATTGCCAACCGCAATGGTCGCGCCATCCGCTTCAACGAAGACCAGGTCCGCGTCATGGGCCGCGTGGCTACGGGTGTGCAGAGTATGATTCTCGACGGTGGAGACGATGAGGTTGTTGGCATGGTGGCCGTGAACGATCCGGCAAGTGACACCATCGTGGTAGTCAGCGAAAAGGGATATGGAAAGCGCAGTGCGCTCACCGATGAGGAGGGCAACGACATCTACCGCAAGACCTCGCGTCGCGCAAAAGGTGTGAAGACCATCGACATCACGGAGAAGACGGGTAAACTCGTTACCGTGCGGGCGGTGAACGATGACTGCGACTTGATGATTATCAACAAGTCGGGAGTCACTATCCGCATGCACGTTACTGACATTCGTCAGACGGGCCGCGTGGCGCAGGGCGTGAAACTTATCGACATTGCCAAGCGCAATGATGTCATCAGCAACGTTTGCGTCGTGGCTCGCGAGGAGGATGAGAATCTTGATACTACGGAGGGCGCGGAGCCTGCCGAAACGTCGGAAAGCACAGAGAGAAACGATTAACCTTTTAACGAATAAAAGTAAAGAAGCTATGAAAAAGATTTTCTTATCATTGTTGATGCTGGCTGCCATCAATACTGCATTCGCACAGATGACTCCGGAGGAGAAAGCTGCTGCAAAAGCTGCCGAGAAGGAGGCCAAGAGCCTGGTTGCAAAGGGTATAAAGTTGCGCGACGAAGTGAATGTCTTATACAAGGCTAATCAGGACGAATTTGCAAAGGCCGATAAGAAAGACCAAGGTCTGATTGACGCCAACATTGCTACGATTAAGGAAAAGTCTCTGGAAGCCAACGATCTTCTGATGAAAGCCTTGCAGAGTGGGGCTGTTCCTGAAAAGCAACGTTTCAATGCCTACAAGGCTCTGGATGACGTAAGCTCTCAGTTGCTTAACCCGGAGTTGAGCAAGGCTGCGGCAAAGGAGACCTTTGACACACTGACTTTTGCTAAGTCGGTTGATGGCGTTTGTGAGGGCTGTTACGGCCAGTTGGAATATGGCAATCCCAAGCACTACGAGCAGGGCCCCATTTATACGCAGGCCGTACAGAAGATGCCCAAACTGATGGTTTATTATGCTTATCTCTGTATCTTCTACATCGAGACCAAGAATCTCGACGGTGCCATGGCTGCATTGGACAAATATGCTGCTTTCGCAAAGACATATCCTAAAGCGGCAGAGGATGAACTCGTAAAGAATCCGCAGTATCCTGTAAGCCAGATGGCCTTTAATATTTACCTGACGGCATTTAACGCCAAACGTTATGACATCTGTGAGAAATACTACGATTTGGCAAGTCAGTTCAACGACCCCGAAAGTCATAACTTCGTGCTAAGCAGCCGCCCGCAGATTTATCTGGAGAATGGCGATACGTTGAATTGGGTGAAGGGTATGGAAAAGATTATTAAGGAAACTCCCGAAAGTGCCAACGCCGAGATTGCTGCTCAGAAGTTGCTGGCCTACTACGACAAGAAGGACGCTTCTTTGATGAACGCTTTTGCCGATCAGTTGCTGGAACAGAATCCGGGCAGCAAAATTGCCAATTACGGTAAAGGATACAGTCTGTTTGCAAAAGGAAAGTTCAATGACGCTGTACCGTATTTCCAGAAAGCTGTTGAGGCCGATCCGGATTATTTAGAGGGTATCTATATGGCCGGAATGTCGCTCTACCGTCAGGGTACGGAGAACTATTATAAGGAAGTGGACGGAAAGAAATTTAAGACTACGGCAGAAATGCAGACTGCTGAGGAAAACTTCGTAAAGAAATATTATCGCGAAGCAGCTACTTATTTTGAAGATTGCCGTGATAAGGCATCCGATAAGCCTGATATGTGGGCACTGCCTCTGCATACCATCTACAAGAACCTCGGCGAGAAAGAAAAGGCCGCCGAAGTGGAACCTTACACGAAATAAACAGCATCAAACAATATTTGCCACCCTGAGCAAATAGGGCTTGGGGTGGCAATCTTTTTTCTTATGGCTCGATTATCAAACATACTATTCTTTGTTCTTGGTGGGTTCTGTCTGGCAGGCAATGTCAGCACGACTTATGGAGCGACTGCTCCCAAACCGGTGAAATGTAAGAAACTCCTTAGTGAGGCGAAGACTGCCATGAAGAACGGCAGGGATCAGGAGAAAGTGGAAAAGCAACTGTTGGAGATTGTAAACCGGGAGGATATTACAAATGCGCAGCGCGCGGATATTTATTTTACTGCTGGGGAACTGCAACGGAGCGTGAATAAGGCGGAAAATATGAAACTGTATCTGAAGCAGCCTTATGATACGATTAAGTTCTTCTCCACCATACTCCGCATGCATCAGCACCTGTTGGATTGTGACAGTGTGGAGTCGAGGCCCGATGAGAATGGGGCAGTGAAGTATAAATATCGCAGTAAAAGTCGGGACTTGCTGAAAAACTATCGTTTGAATCTGTTGAATGGTGGAAAGTTCCTGCTTAGACGGGATAAATACAGCGAGGCCTATCCCTATTTCGATATGTATATCCGGTCTGCGAAAAGTCCTATACTGCAATCCTACAATGCGATTCGGAATGATACGTTGCTGCCGCGGGTGGCTTACTGGGCCACGATTTCGGCTTACAATGCCAAGCAACCGCAATTTGCCTTGAAGTATATAGATGATGCGATTTCCGGAGTCGATAACACGCTCCGCATCTTGCTTCAGGAATACAAGGTGCGCTGTTACGAGACGTTGGGCGATAAGGAGAGATGGATGGAAAGCATGGTACAGGGTAGTATGCTTTATCCTCAGCACGATTATTTCTACTTGCATTTGATGGATGTCTATGCGGAGAATAATCTTTACGATGATGGTATCGCGCTTTGCGAACGTATGTTGAAGGATGTCGGAAACCGTAGCATTTACTGGCTTGGCGAGAGTCAGATGTACCTTGCCAAAAAGGACTATGATGCGTGTATCGTGGCCTCCGACCAGGCATTGGCACTCGATTCGATGGCACTCGACGCTTACTATAACAAGGGTATCTCTTGTTACAACATCGCCAAACTCTTTGCTGCCACAGTATGCAATGATATTCGTAATCCCAAATGCAAAGAAGATCGCCGGCAACTGGCGCAGTTTTATCGTGATGCACTTTATCCCATGGAACAGTATCGCCGTTTGGCTCCAGAGGATGCCAAGCGTTGGGCAGAACCGTTGTATTACATCTATCTTAATCTGAATAAGGGTAAAGAGTTTGCCGAGATGGAAAAGATTTTGAATGCACTATAAATGGTGTTTTCCCGCTTTACTTCTCTTCTCTCTGTTTGTTGGGTGCCAACCGTATAAAAGGCAGATCGAAAAGGAGTTTATAGACTCTCTGAACAGGAGAGCCTATCATTACCGTTATATTGACATTGATAGCGTAGAGGCTTTGGCAAACAAGGCCCTTACGCTATCAAATGATTATGTGGAGGGGCGGGCCGAGGCGTTGAATGCCCTTGCTTTCCATGCCTATCAGCAGATGGATTTTGACCGGGTGGACAGTATTCTCTCCCTCATCCGTGAGGAACGTCCCGGTTCGTTGTTGCTGCTTTGTGCTGATGTTATGGAAATGAAGACCTGCCAGCGTATTGGAGAAGGCGAACGTTTCTTCCGGGTGAAGAACCATGCCGAGGATCTCATGCAGGAGATTGCCGGGTGCGAGGATAGGCTTTCCGATCATGAGGTACCGCTTTGGGTATATGCTCAGTCGGAGTTTTACATCATCACCGCCACTTATTATTTCTATCAGGAACAGGATTCCGTGGCGCGTGTCGAGCTGGAACGGGTGCTTCCCTGCATGAAACTGTATGTGGACACGGCGCAGTGGGTTTATTACAATTATATGCTTGGGCCCGGTGGACTGGTGGAAGGCCGTAATGTAACGGATATTACTCTTCAGGAGTTCGATTACCTGTTCCGTGCTTATTCTGTCAGCCGAAGAGAGGGGTACCGCTATTTTGAGGCGAACTGTTTACAGGCTTTTGCTACCATGCTTCTCGCTAATGACTCTCTGATTGCGACCGAGCGTTCCGATGCCTATCATCTGTTACGTTTTCAGCATACGGACTGGTTAGAAGGCGAAGCAACGCTCCCGTTGGCTTTGGCCCGGCATGCTTTGGCATTGTTCAAAGCGTATGACGATCTTTTTCAAACGGCCTGCACGTATCGTACAATAGGTGAAATCTATTTTGAGTTGGGCCACTATGAACAGTCGCTCATGAACTATGAATCGGCATTGACCTGCGTGAACCGTCACCATTTGCGGTATTATGGCGATTTCTCTCCTGATACCTTGTCGGTGTTTGATTCCGTTCACTTGGGGCGTAGCGTGGAGAAAGAGTGGATTGCTGACCCGCGTATTCTGACTGTTCCGGACTGGATTTCGGGCATACGGCAACAGTTGAGCCTCACGTATAGTGCATTGGGGATGAAGCAGGCTTCGGATTACAATCGTAATTCCTACCTTGAACTGTTGCAGGCGACAAACCAGAATTTGGAACTCGAAAGCCGCACAGAGGTGCTGGAAAAGCAAACGCGTTCGCTTCGGGGCCGTATGTATTTATGCGTAATACTTTTGGCAATAGCCATTCTCCTAGCCTTTCTTTTCCGGCAGCGCTTAAAGCATTCCGCCGACACGCTCTTTCGCGAACTGAAAGATAACCTTTGGCCGCCCTACAAGGATTTCCGGATGTGGAATGAGCGGGTGCAGTCCGGTTTGAAAGAAGAACAGGAAGAGCAGATGGAAAGTTTGCAGATTGTTCAACGCCGCCTTACGGGTGACAAGCGTAAGAATGTTGAGAACCGTGCAAAAGTCTCTCTTGTGCATGGGATAATTCCTTTCCTTGATCGTATATCCGGCGAAATCGTGAGAATGAAGAAACAGGGGAAGGTTGAACCGGAGCGCAAAGAGTATATTATAGAACTGGTTGATGAGATTGAACGGCATAACGACATCCTGACGGAGTGGATTACGATGGAGCAGGGCCAACTTAATCTCCATATTTCTACTTTCCCGATTAAGACTTTGTTTCAGATTGTCGGGCAAGGGCATTATGCTTTTGACCAGAAATCTATTACCTTGAATATTGAAGACACGGAGGCTTTGGTGAAGGCTGACGAAAGCCTGACTCTGTTTATGATAAACACGTTGGCCGATAATGCCCGTAAGTTTACGCCGCCCGGCGGTAGCATTACCATCTCTTCCGAGGAGGTAGATGATTATGTAGAAATAAAGGTTAGCGACACCGGTTGCGGTCTCTCGGAAGAGGATGTAAATATCCTGATGAACAACAAAGTCTATGATGCAACAAAGATTGGGACAGGTAAGGAGGGCAAAGGTTTCGGCTTCGGACTGATGAATTGTCGAGGCATTATTGAAAAGTACAAAAAGACATCTTCGCTGTTTGCTTGTTGTGCTTTTGGTGTTCGCAGTCGGTTGGGCGAGGGTAGTACATTCTATTTCCGTCTGCCTCGTGTGCTTCAGATGTTGATTTTGTTCATACTTATGCCTTTTGGCGGTCAGGCTACTGCGCATAAGTCTGCACTTTATGATTCTGTTTACCACGCTAATCTGGACGGAAGGTACGCAGATGCCGTCTCTTATGCCCATGAGTACTTTCTGGAGTTGAACCGTACCCATCCTTCATTACCCCCGATTGTTTTAGAGGAGCCGCAGATGTATCAACGTGAGTTGGCCGAGATACGTTGGGCGCAGAATGCTATACCGGAAGATTATAATGCGTTGGTGGATTTGCGTAATGAGGTCGCTTTGGCGGCACTTGCTTTGAACGACTGGAATCTTTATCGTTACAACAATCGTGCATGTGTCCGCCTCCACCGATACCTTCATCAGGACAAGACGCTGCCTATTTATTTCCGTAAACTGCAACAAACCCATCGTAACGGGAACATCCTTTTAGTTCTCATTTTGCTTGTTTCCGTTATCATACTTTTCTTCTCCTACAAGTTGCTTGTGAGCGGACAGGTGGAGAAGAAGCGGAAGATAGAGGCCTTGAGAAACTATTTGCAACATCTGTTCGAGGTTGCCCGACAGCGGCCTGCGGAACATGATTTCAGGCTTCAGACCGCCGATTATCCGGAGATGCGCAAGTGCGCGATGGATTATCAGTCACAGGTTGTCGATGAGTCGGTTCGTCCGATAAACCAACTTCAGACCGTTCTAATGCAGATAGAGGATGAATTGGCCAAACTTGACTATGAGCAGAACCGGCTGTACATCCAGAATCAGGTTCTTGACAACTGCCTTTCCACCATCAAGCACGAGTCGATGTATTATCCCTCCCGCATCCGTCTGCTGGCAGAGAAAATGCAGGACGAGGATATTAACCAGCTTTCCGAACTGGTGCAATACTATCGCCATATATATACATTGCTCTGTCGTCAGGCCGATACACAAATCAGTCAGCCCGGCTTCAAGCGACATCAGGTAACTGTCGGCGATGTGCTGACGTGCGCCGCAGATGTGATACAAAGTCTGCTAAAGCGTGCCCAAGTGTCGGCCCAACCGGAGTTTGTAGAGCGCATCGGGAGAGACGTTATGCTTGTTGCGGACGAGAGCATCCTCGGTATGCTCTTTGAGTCTCTGCTGACAGGCATGATGCACGAGCGTCTGCAACTCACCTTATTGGCCGAGGATGACGGAGACTTTGTCCGCTTCACGTTGCGCGATACTTCCGTCGAGTTTTCGGATGAGGTACTTGATTCCCTGTTCTTCCCACAGACCGGTCACATTTCCTATCTTGTGGCCAAGCAGATACTTCGTGAACACGATACCTATTCCAATCATCCGGGCTGTCGTCTTGTGGCGCAGCAGGCCGAGGGCGGAGGTTATGAGATATTCTTCACATTGCTGAAAATAAGAGAAATCAAAAAGTAGTCGATATATGGAAGCGTTCAAGGTTATTATTGTTGAAGACGTTAAATTGGAACTTAAAGGCACGGAGCAGATATTCCGCACGGAGATTCCTGAGGCGGAAGTCATCGGTACGGCTCAAAACGAGGCGGAGGTATGGAAACTCTTTCGTGCGGCCGAACCTGACCTTTTGTTGTTAGACCTCGGTCTCGGCGGTAGCACGACCATCGGCGTCGAGATATGCCGTCAGGTGCGCACCCGTTACCCTCAGTGCCGTGTGCTCATTTTCACGGGCGAGATATTAAACGAGCGGCTGTGGGTGGAAGTCCTGAAAGCCGGTGCCGCCGGCATCATTCTTAAAACCGGCGAACTGCTTACCCGCGACGATGTCATGCTTGTCATGAAAGGTCGTCAGTTGGTCTTCAATCAACCCATTCTTGAAAAGATTGTGGCCCGTTTCAAGAAATCCGTTATCTCGGAGTCGATGAGGCGCGATGCCATCATCAGTTACGACATAGACGAGTACGACGAACGCTTCCTCCGGCATTTGGCTTTGGGCTACACAAAAGACATGATCGCCCAGTTGAAAGGAATGCCTTTCGGTACCAAGAGCCTTGAGAAGCGACAGGTAGACCTGATAAACCGTCTTTTCACTGAGAACGAGCGAACGGGGGTAAATGCCACGCGCCTGGCAGTTCGTGCCTTGCAGTTGCATATTCTCGACATCGACAATCTGAAGCCGGACGAAGAGTAGATACCAATCCATCAATGTATAACCTATAAAAGTTTGCGTAAACGATGTCCGACGAAGATTTCCTGAAAGCCCATTCTTTGAACTCTGCTCAGCGTGAAGCCGTGCTCTGTACGGATGCCCCCTCGTTAGTCATAGCCGGTGCCGGCTCCGGCAAAACCCGTGTGCTCACCTACAAGATAGCCTATCTCATGCAACAAGGCATTGAGCCGTGGAGCATTTTGGCTTTGACGTTTACGAACAAGGCAGCCCGTGAGATGCGGGAGCGTATCGGACGTCTGGTGGGAGAACAGGAAGCCTCTTTGCTTTGGATGGGAACGTTCCATAGCATTTTTTATCGCATTCTTCGTTACGAGAGCGAGAGCATCGGTTTCTCTTCCCACTTCACCATCTACGACGACCGCGATTCGCAGAACCTTATCAAGTCCATAATTTCCGAAATGGGCCTCGACGAGAAACAGTATCGTCCGGGAGCCATAGCCCGTCGTATCAGCGAAGCGAAAAACGAACTTATCCGTCCTGCCCAGTACGCTCAGGACTTTCAACTGATGCGTCGCGACCAAAGTAGCCGGATGGGTAAGGTGCACGAGATTTATGCCACCTACCAGGAACGGCTTCGCCAGAGCGATTCCATGGACTTCGACGACCTACTTCTCTACACCTATATTTTGCTGACCGAGCATCCGGAAATCCGTCAGAAATACGAAGACCGCTTTCTGCACGTCCTTGTGGATGAGTATCAGGACACCAACTATGCCCAGCACAAAATAGTATGGTTGCTGACCGAGCACCGGCAGCGTCTTACCGTTGTGGGCGACGATGCACAGAGCATTTACAGTTTCCGCGGTGCGCGCATCGACAACATTCTGACGTTTCAGCAGATGTATCGGGAGGCTAAGCTCTTCAAACTCGAACAGAATTACCGTTCTACACAGAATATTGTCAATGCCGCAAATTGTGTCATCCACAAGAACCTGAATCAGATAGCCAAGAATGTGTATAGTGAGAAGGAGTTGGGAGAACCGATAGAACTTTGCGAGGCATACAGTGACAAGGAGGAAGCCGCCATCGTGGCCCGGAAAATACAGGAACTGGTACGTCGCGGACAATACGACTACGGACAGATAACCATCCTTTACCGGACGAACGACCAAAGTCGTGTGTTCGAGGAAGAGTTTCTGCGTCGGAATTATCCTTACCGCATTTATGGCGGTCTGTCTTTCTATCAGCGCAAGGAAGTGAAAGACGCGTTGGCTTATCTTCGCCTTGCGCTGAATCCGAATGACGAGGAAGCCCTGCGGAGAGTCATCAACTATCCGGCACGCGGCATCGGAAAGACAACGATGGAGAAAGTCTATAACGCGGCCATTGACCACCGTGTGCCTCCTTTTCAGGTTGTTTGTAATCCCGGCGACTATTCTCTTTCCGTCAATGCAGGCACGCAGAACAAACTGAAAACCTTTGCCGAACTCATTCTGTCCTACAATGCCCACGTTTTCACCGAACCGGCCAATTCTTTGGCCATCCGCTTGCTGCGTGAGTCGGGACTGACTGCGGAAATCAATGCCGGACGCGATGCGGAAGATAGGGAACGACAGGCCAACCTGCAGGAACTTGTGGACAGTATCTCGTCCTTTGTAGCCGATAGAACGGAAGAGGGGCAACCCTCCACGCTGGCAGATTTTCTTCAGATGGTCTCCTTGCTTACGGATCAGGATAGCAAGGCAGAAGAGCATGTTCCCACCATCACCCTGATGACTATTCATGCTGCCAAAGGTCTGGAATTTCCCGTGGTTTTCATTGTCGGACTGGAAGAAAACCTCTTTCCCTCGGAGATGGCCGTTAATGAAGGAAATATCGAGGAGGAACGCCGCCTCTTCTACGTAGCCATTACCCGTGCTGCCGAGCGTCTTTTTCTTACGTGGAGCCATTCCCGTATGCGTTTCGGCAAATTCGAGAACAACCAGCGCAGCCGTTTTGTGCAGGAAATAGATTCCCGTTATCTGTCCTCTGCACGCAAGGAAAGCAGTCTGCTATTCGGAGCCTCCCGAACAGAGAGAACCGTTTCGCCCGCTCCGGCTTCCCGTCCGGTTCAATCCGAAAGTCCCGCAGTATCGTCTCCCGCCTCATCTTCCTACCGCCCGATGCGCTCCGTGCAGTCCTCATTTACGGCTGCAACGGCTCTGCCGGCAGAACAGCAGATACAAGTTGGGAACCGTATCGAGCATTCGCGCTTCGGTCGCGGAATAGTAGTTGCCATCGAGGGCACGGGACTGGATACGAAGGCCACCGTCCAGTTCGAGAATGCCGGTCAGAAACAGTTGCTCCTGCGTTTTGCCAAGTTCAAGGTCATTTAGCCCGGCAGAACAGACCCTTTTTAGTGTATGTATCAAAAAAAATCATTACCTTTGTCCGAGATTTTATTAACTTACGATAATGCCAAAGATTTCTACACGCGGGCTTGAGATGCCCGAGTCGCCCATCCGGAAACTAGCCCCTCTGGCTTATGCCGCCAAGGAACGGGGGGTACATGTTTATCATCTCAACATCGGACAGCCCGATCTGCCGACTCCTAAGTCGGCCTTGGACGCTATACGTAATATCGACCGAAAGATTTTGGAATACAGCCCGTCGCAAGGCTATCTGAGTTACCGCAAGAAGTTGGTCGATTACTATAAGAAGTACAATATCGACGTTACCCCCGACGACATCATCATCACCAGTGGCGGCTCGGAAGCCGTATTGTTCTCGTTTCTGGCCTGTCTGAATCCCGGTGATGAAATCATTGTTCCGGAGCCGGCCTACGCCAACTACATGGCCTTTGCCATTTCCGCAGGTGCCGTCATCCGCACGATTGCGACAACGATAGAAGAGGGTTTCTCTCTGCCTAAGGTGGAGAAGTTCGAGGAACTCATCAACGAGCATACCCGTGCCATACTTATCTGTAATCCCAACAACCCGACCGGCTATCTCTACACGCGTCGGGAGATGAATCAGATTCGCGACCTCGTGAAGAAGTACGACCTTTATCTGTTCTCCGACGAAGTCTACCGCGAATTTATCTACACGGGGTCTCCCTACATCTCGGCCTGCCATCTGGAGGGTATAGAGAACAATGTCATCTTGATTGACTCCGTCTCGAAGCGTTATTCCGAGTGTGGAATCCGCATTGGGGCATTGGTGACTAAGAACCCAGAAGTGCGCCAGGCTGTGATGAAATTCTGTCAGGCTCGTCTGAGCCCCCCCCTGATTGGTCAGATTGCGGCAGAAGCCTCTCTGGACGAGCCGGAAGAATACAGCCGTGAGATTTACGACGAGTACGTGGAACGCCGCAAGTGTCTGATTGACGGTCTGAACCGCATTCCCGGTGTGTATAGTCCCATCCCGATGGGTGCTTTCTACACGGTGGCCAAACTGCCGGTGGACGATGCGGAGAAGTTCTGCGCATGGTGCCTGAGCGAGTTTGACTATGAGGGAGAAACCGTGATGATGGCCCCCGCAGCGGGTTTCTACACCACGCCGGGAGCGGGACGCGACCAGGTTCGTCTGGCCTACGTGCTGAAGAAGGACGATCTCAACCGGGCACTCTTTGTCCTGCAGAAGGCCCTGGAGGCCTATCCGGGGAGAGTGACTCCGTAGGAGTGCAGACTGTTCCGTTTTCTATTTTCTGTAAGGGATAGACCGATAACGTAATACTTGATATGTCATACATCTGGTTCATGGCCCGGCGGCTTTACAGCCAAGGACGGGGCAAACGTGCCTCCCGTGCGGCCGTCGGCATCGCTTCGGCGGGAGTGGCTTTGGGCATTGCCATTATGGTGATTTCCATTTCCGTTGTGCTTGGTTTCAAGAGCGAGGTGCAGAATAAGGTCGTGGGCATTGGTAGTCACGTGCAAATTCTTAACTATCAGTCGCTTTACAGCGCGGAGGCGCAGCCCATAGTCGTTTCCGACAGTCTTGTTACGGCCCTGAATCGCATTCCGGGAGTCACGCACGTGCAGCGGTTCTGCCTGAAAACGGGTATGCTGAAGACGGACGATGTCTTTCAAGGAGTGGCTTTCCGGGGTATCGACGAGGGCTACGACCTCACGTTCCTGAAAGACCATCTTGTAGAGGGCGACATCGACCGGCCTTTCTCGGAGACGGAGAACACCGGCCGCCTGATTGTCTCCCAACAATTGGCCCGCCAGTTGCGTCTGAGCATCGGCAGTCGGGTCTATGCCTATTTCTTCGGCCGCACGCTGCGTGCCCGTCGCTTTACGGTTGCGGCCATCTATGCCACCCACATGGAGCAGTACGACTCCCGGCTTGTGTTCTGCGACTACAAGACTGTCCATCAGCTTCTTGGATTTGAACCCGACCAGTCGAGTGGGGCAGAGGTGAGCATCGCCGACATGGACTGTCTGCCCCTCGTTTCCCAACAGGTGGCTCGCGTCGTGAAACCTTGCCAGGATCGCTATGGCAGTTATTACACTTCGCCCAACATCAAGGAAGTCTATCCCCACATTTTCGCATGGCTCGACCTGCTCGACCTCAATGTCATTGTCATTCTTGTCCTGATGATTGCGGTAGCCGGTTTCACCACCGTATCGGGCCTGCTGATTATCATTTTGGAACGCACCCGCTTCATTGGAATCATGAAAGCCATGGGCTGTTCCAACCGCTCTTTGCGGCACCTGTTCATCAACTATGCCGTTCTTGTCATCGGCAAAGGGCTTTTGTTCGGCAATCTGTTGGGTATCGGTTTCTGTCTGCTTCAGCAGCAGTTCGGACTGGTGCATCTGGATGCCTCCACCTATTATGTGGATGTCGTGCCCATACAGCTTTCCTGGCCCGGAGTTCTGCTCATCAATGCCGTCACCTTTCTTATTTCCACGCTGGCCCTTATTCTCCCCAGTTTCCTTGTGTCCCGCATTCAGCCCGCCAAGAGCATCCGTTTCGAATGAACCGGGCCGATGCTCAGGGTATTAAACCAATAAAAAACTACCGTAATCGCTTGATTATGGTAGTTTTTCTTGTAGCGCCTACGGGAATCGAACCCGTGTTCCATGCGTGAGAGGCATGTGTCCTAGCCGCTAGACGAAAGCGCCATTTTGCATTCAAGTTTTAGCTTGACCCTTGCGGAAGCTGGGGGATTCGAACCCCCGGTACGGTAACCCGCACGTCAGTTTAGCAAACTGGTGGTTTCAGCCACTCACCCAAACTTCCTTTTTCTTGCATCCTCCGATGCGCTTCTTCGGGGGTCTTTATCTCAAATGCGTTGCAAAGGTATGACTTTTTTGCGAATCTACCAAACTTTTGCCGATATTTTTTCGATACTTAGTAAATATTTGTTGTTTGAGCGGACTTTGTGGCGTTTTTACTCAGTTATATACCTCAACGGGAGTCTGAAAGTAGTTTCGTCAGGTTAAAATGACGATGCCTCCTTTTGCTTGATTGTCAGAAAGCCTCTATAATTGCCATCCTGAAGGTCTAACTGTAATGTACGTTCCTTAGGCATAGGATTCGCTTTTACACTGATGTCTATGCGTTGAAGCTCCCGAGTGATGGTAAACCACTCGCCCTCGATGCTCAGGGTGGTAGGCATGGAGCCAAACTTATCCATATTTCCCATTTCAACTTTCAGCGTCGGATCATCCTTTTCAATACACTTGCCATCTATATAGACCGTTGGTTCCAAGAGCCAAGAATTTCCCTCGGTCGTCACATACTGTTTCGATTCCGTGTTGTCGAAAAGCAATTCCTTAGCAGAAAGTTTTATCGTATCCGACTGACGACCGAGAGGTTCGAGTATTTCACTCTTGTCATTGCAACCAGCCAACAGCACTATCAGGCATAATAAAAAGGCGATTCGTCTCATATCTGTTACTTGTAAGGTTTTACATCATAAGGGGTTCCGGTCGTAAAGGTACAAAAAGATAACGTTATATGATTACGGTAAGGGCAAAAATATTAAAAAAGTTTTCTTCTTTCTGAATGAAAGCCGCATTTCGCTCGGAATGGAGTTTGCCGAATTTTGCACATCCATATAGTTAAGGAATCGCGCCCGCACGTGTACGTGTGTGCGCGTGCATAGGACGACCCCGCCTCGACAATAGCGGGACGAGGCTTCGTCCATAGCGGGACAGAGGTGAGTCCATACTATGGACAAGAGGCCGTCCATACCGGGACGGGGGAACGGCTTTCAAAAGCTGCTTCCCCGTTTTTGGATATACCCGGATGTCGGAAGGGTTACAATTCGATGTCTACGGGCGTTCCGAGCATGGCGTGGAACTCCTCAACGTCGGCAGGAGAAAGTCCGTTGTCCACGGCCGTCTGCATATACTCCTCCCACGTAGGCCACGTGTTCAGGAACTTTCGTTTGAAGTAGTCGCGCTTGATGTAGGACATGAAATAGTATTGTTCCGTATTCGGCTCAATGTCCATTGCCGCCTGAATATCCGTCATGATGAGGTCTATTTCGGGGCGGTTGAGCAGAAACGGCTTCCGGCCTTTCAGTCTGCTGACGGCTGCATAGAAGAAAGGCGTGGCATCGTCGAAGTTCTCAGCCTGGGCCTTCTCGAAGTATGCTATGGCTTGGTCGTACTTTTTCAGGCGCAGGAAACACAGACCGACAGACGTATTGAGGTCTTTGTGATCCGGATGTTCAGAGGCCGCAGACCGGTAGGTGGCCATGTATTTGCTGACTTCCGGTGTGGAGAGAGCGGAAAGACTCTTGAAAGACTTCACGAGGATGTCGCTCTGGCAGTACTCGCATTGTTTGGTCTGCGTGGTGATGCTTGCCGAGCAGTTGGGGCATTTTAAGGCTATGATTTCCATGATGTTTCTATTTGATGGTGATACTCTCGGTTCGCAGCCGCTGCACATCCTCAATGGCAGCTTCCACCAGATTGCACAGTCGGATGTTCGAGGCTGCGAAGTCCTGTTCTGTACTTGTCTCTATGTCAGCAACTGCGGTGCTGATGTCCTCCACTATCCGCGCAATGCGGCTGCCCGCGTTGCTGCTGTTGAGCACCGAGGCCGGAAGTGCGGCAATCTGTTTCTCCAGCAGTTGCAGGCGTCTGCCTTGCGTTGTGTTCGGGATGTGTTTTTCCCGGCATACTCTGTTGTATCGGGAAACTGCAAGCGACAGATTGGCTGCGCGATGGTGCAGGGTTGAGGCTTTTTGCTGCAGGACTTCCGTTTCTTTCTCGTGCTGTTGGCACGCCTTTATGATTCCGTAGGTTATCAATGCGAAGAAGAGCGTGTAGACGGCTAAACAGATGCAGGCCAGATTCAGGGAGGGAAAATCCTCCGGCCAGTTGGCGATGATGCGATGAAGGCCGTAACGGCTGATAAGCCGCATGG
Organism: uncultured Prevotellaceae bacterium; assembly: GCA_947176535.1. GTDB lineage: Bacteria > Bacteroidota > Bacteroidia > Bacteroidales > Bacteroidaceae > Physcousia. The sequence continues at coordinate 42,978 of CAMWQU010000006.1, read as the reverse complement.
CCCCGAATTTGACGACAATTAAATAGAGGCCCATGAAGTAGCAGAACACGCATGAGGCCAAGATGTATTTATTGACTGTTTTCATTCTGCAATGACTTTAGGGCATCATGGGTGGCGGAGGGGGAGGTGTGGCGCCGAACAGCGGTTGCAGGTCGGGTTGTTCGCCAGCTTTTCCCCATTGGCCCATACCCTGTTTCCAGACGAGCGTGTCGGCCGTAAGCACTTTACTTGCCACAAGGCTTTGCAGCGTGTTTGCGTCGAAGGGGCCTTGCTGGCCTCCGTTGATATAGACATAATACGGAGACATTATGATGGGAGGAGGCGGGGGCGTTGCCTGCTGCGTGTTCATCACCTGAGCGGTCTGCTGCATGTGTGCGCCAAACATACCGGACATGCCGACTCCCATGCCTAAACCTATTCCGGCACCCATTAGGTCACTGCCTTGCGAACCCTCGTTGCCGGCCGCCGTTTCGAGAATGTCGAACTGGCGTTCCTGCTGGTAGTTGAATCCCTGAATGCTTCTGCGCTCTCGCTCTGTTAGGGCTTCGAGGCGGTTGTCCAACAGTTTCCTGACTATGCTATCGTTCTCGTTGGGGCCAACGTGCGCAAACTGGAAGTCAATCAGTTTTACACCGTAAAGCTCGAACTTAGCACTTAGTGTCTCCTTGATGAAGTCGGCAATCTCCGGGGCGTATTCGGGGAAGTCGAGCGTGGATAGGTTATGCTTGTGTGCGTAGCGCATGAGATTCGTTTTGAGTTCCTGAACCACCATCGTCTTGAACTGTCCTACAAATTCGTCGGTGGTCAGCAGATGCTGAGTGCCGACAAACTCATTCAGCAGCATCTGGCTGTCCTTCACCCGGATGCTGTAGTCTCCGTGGGCAGTGACGCTTATATCGACCCCGGAGTAGCGTGGGTCGGAAATGCGAATGGGGGAGGGGGTGCCAAACTTCAGTCCACGGCGTATGGTCTTGTTTACATACCACACTTCCGCCGTAAAGGGTGTCCGGCCGCCGAATGGCAGGTTTACGATTTTCTCCAGTAGCGGCAGATTGTTGGTAGAGAGCGTGTGAGTGCCCTCGCCGAAGACGTCGCATACGGCTCCGCCTTTTACGAAAGTGGCTTCCTGACTTCTGTACACGATAAGTCGGGTGCCGGTGGAGAGATTGTTGTACGGGAACTTCCATACCAGTTCGTCGGGAGCGCCGTTGTATTGAATGACATCGACCAGTCCGCGGCGCTCATTGCCTTGTCCGTCGAATGTTTCACCGCTTGATCGCAGTTTATTGAAAAATCCCATGATGTTGTTCGTTTATAGATTTTAAGGGTAGTCTTTTTTATATCCCGGCTGCTGGCAGGTATGTACAACGCGCCGAAGAATGAGGATAAGAGCTTTGGGCCAGTAATATTTCTTCAGGGCAAGAAGGGCATATTCGGAACACGAGGGCTGACATCTGCACTGCCGTCTCAGGGATTCCGGAGCGTATCTTTGATAGATTTGCACCAGAAGCCGGAGAATCGCGTTCCCGCAGAGGAGAACAATGACTCCGTGGAACACCTCTTCCAGAAGAAAGAATGAACCCGCAGAGGGGGCCAACCGGCGGATGAGAATATACAGAATACTCTCTGTCGTCAGTATTGCAGTAGCGATGAGCGGCCAGTTGATTCTCGGTCGGCTCAGTTTGTGATGTCTGCAATAGTGCCGGATGCGGTCGGCCTCAGTCTGCGAGCTCATCCTTCAATGCTTACGCATTCTTTTTCTCTCTCAATTTGGCCTTCATGCCCTGGATGGCACGTTCGGTGTAGTCGCTCTGTTCGAGTGAGCAATAGAACTTGTCGCCGGGTACGGTTACGGCAAAGCGGTTCTCATCAACGTTCACAAGCACGGTCTTGTCCTCTTTCTTGTCGTACTGAGCCACTTCGTTGGTCTCGCTCGATGTAGAGAAGTTCGTGATGTCCTTGTAGAAGTATTCTTCGGTCTTCTCTTTGCGGCCATCCTCGTCCAGACAGAATGAGTTCTGGTAGATGTAGACCTGAGTGTCGCTGAAGAATATCCAGCTTACCTGATACGTGGAAGAACGGTACTGGCCATCATCTCCCTGTTTGGCGAGGCTCTTCTTGTCGAATACATAGCCCTCGAAGTGAACCGGCTCGATTTCCTTCACTTGGTCTTCGTCCAGTCCAATCTTGTCGAGTGCCTTCTTCTTGAAGTCAGCAGACTGGAGATGCTTTTGGATGAGTGCCTCATACTCGCTGTCGGAGATGGGCTTCTTGCTCAGACACGCAGGGTCGTTGCAGAAGTAACGGATTACTGCCTGCTGATCGGCGTTACGTCCTTTGATGCGTTTGGCTACCCAAGGGGAGTCGTTGTAGTGGGTCTTCTTGTACCACACGTACAGTGCTGCAATCGCAACTAAAACAATAATAAACATAAATTTAATAATTTAATTTATGCCTATAACTCCCAAAGTCAGCGTTACTAATAATGTTTTTTAAGTTCGGAAATAAAAAGACGTGGGAGTTTTTCCTCCGCGCCCATCCCCGCTATCAGGCCTTCGCATTGCCTCTTTCCAAGGATAAGCAACGCAAGTCAGCCCACGCCGAGTAATACTATTATACGTCTGCGTCAGCGGTCACCACGATATACAATAAAGTGGATACGCCGAACCAGTCGGAATAATATACCCGCACGAGCGTCTCCGTTGCATTACTTCTGTGGAAAGATTCAAAGTTGCGAAGTTTGATAGCACAGACAGTAACGTCCGAAAACGTCCTTTTCTCTTCAGCCTGCCCTACGAACGGCATCGTTGGCCTCCGATTTCCATCGATGTATTTTTTTTGAGGATCGCCTTGTCCCTTCTGCCCCCGTCGTTGTGCGACGGAAGTGGCGGAACCGGTCTGCCCTCGGCTGCAAAGGTACAAAAAGATAACGTTATATTATTATGGTAGGGGCAAAAATATTAAAAAAAGTTTTTTGACACGACTATATATAGTTAAGGAATCGCGCCCGTGCGTGTACGTGTGTGCGCGTGCATAGGACGACCCCGCCTCGACAATAGCGGGATGAGGCTTCGTCCATAGCGGGACAAGGGGCCGTCCATACCGGGACGGGGGAGCGGCCTCGAAAGCAGCCCCCTGTACCTACCCGGATTGGTGCAGAAAATAAAAACAAACAGTTTTTGTTTTGTATTGCGGTTGGTTTTCATTATCTTTGTCGGTGAAATGGATGACAGGAAGCAAATGGTTCTCCCATCGGGCTGCCGGCTCATTGCAATTCCCTATGCGGTCGATGAGCGGGGCGGTTTGGTCTTTGCCGAGGCCGATTCGCTTATTCCTTTCCCCGTAGAGCGTGTATTTTGGATTTATGATGTGCCCCGCGAGGCCGTGCGTGGCGGGCATGCCCATTGGGTGTGCTCCGAGTTTGTCGTTCCCGTGACGGGTGCCTTCACGATGGTGGTGGACGACGGGCAGCGGCGGGCGAGGGTTCGGCTGGAACGTCCCGATGAGGGTATTCTGATACCTGCGGGGGTCTGGTGCGAACTGTGCGACTTCGAGCCGGGTACGGTGGTTGTAGTCATGGCCTCTCACCACTATGACGCAGGCGGTTACGTACACGACTATGCCGACTACCTAAAACTGAAAGAAAGATGATCATTGTTCCTTATTCGATACATTATAAAGAGATTTGGGACGACTTCGCCCGCATGTCGAAGAACGCCACGTTCCTGCTTCAGCGCGACTTCATGGACTACCATGCCGACCGCTTCTTCGACTGTTCGCTGCTGATTTACGAGGGCGAGCTGTCCGGAACGGAAACTCCTTCTCCCGACAGTGCCGACGGGCTGAAAGCACTCTTCCCGGCCAACTGGGTGGAGGCGGAGCGGACGGTATATTCCCATCAGGGGCTGACTTATGGCGGCCTTATCATGGGCGTGGGCATTACGCAGCAGGAAGTGTTGGAAATCATGCAGGCCGTCATGCGCTACTACCGCGACATGCTCCAGGCCGTGAAAGTGTATTATAAGCCCATACCCTACATTTACAGCCCCTATCCCACGGGTGAAGACCTGTACGCCATCTTCCGCGCCGGGGCCACGCTGAAGTGCCGGGGCGTGAGTTCCGTTGTGGCCTTGCAGCACCAGTTGCGGATGCGTACACTGCGTCAGCGGCAGGCCAAAAAGGCCATCGATAACAATTTCTACATCGACCGTGTGATGGAGAGCGACCGCGAAGGCATCAGTCAGTACTGGCAGATTCTGGCGCAGGTGCTTGCGGCGCACAACGCCCGGCCGGTGCACAGCGAGGAGGAGATACAGTTGCTCATGAGCCGCTTCCCCCGCGAAATCCGTCTCTTCGTCGTGAAGCGTGAGGAGCGCATCACGGCCGGCATTTTGGTCTTCCTGACCCATCAGGTGGCCCATGTGCAGTACATTGCGGCCGGAGCCGAGGGGCGCGAGTTCGGAGCCCTCGATTTGCTGTTCACCCATCTTATCAACGACCGCTACAAACAGATGGAGTTTCTGGACTTCGGCATATCCACGGAGAACGGTGGGGAAGTGCTGAATACGGGACTCATTTTCCAGAAAGAGGGTTTCGGCGGTCGGGCCGTGTGCTACGATTGCTACGAGGTGGACTTGCTGAATCCCGTCATCAACCGCATGGCCGGCACCCCGCCGAATGCGGAGGAAGAGGCCGTGAAGTTCCTCGACCTGAAGGCCATCAATGACAGTTTTGAGCCGCACCTTACGCAGGCCATCGAGCGGGTGCTGCAGAGCGGCCGCTACCTGCTGGGAGAGGCCAACCGTCAGTTTGAAGAACAGTTTGCCCGCTACTGCGGCGTGCGTCATTGTGTGCTCGTGGCCAACGGCATGGATGCGCTCACGCTGATACTCCGTGCCGAGAAACTGCGGGGCGGATGGGCGGACGGTGATGAAGTCATTGTCCCGGCCAACACTTTCATAGCCACCATTTTGGCTATTGAGGAAGCCGGACTGACTCCCGTGCTCTGTGAACCCTCCCTGAAAGACTATCTCATCGACACGGAGGCCATGTGCAAGCTGCTTACGGCACGCACCCGTGCCGTGCTGCCGGTGCATCTCTACGGGCGTGTCTGCCGGATGGAAACCATCAATCCGTGGGCCGCAGACCACGGCCTGAAAGTTATTGAGGATGCCGCCCAGGCCCACGGAGCGCAGTATCAGGGCCGGCGTGCCGGTCATCTGGGCGATGCCGCCGCTTTCAGTTTCTATCCCGGAAAGAATCTCGGTGCGCTGGGCGATGCCGGATGCGTGACAACCGACGACGACCAACTGGCGGACATGGTGCGCATGATGGCCAACTACGGCTCTTCGGAAAAGTACGTCAATCTGTACCGGGGCATCAACAGTCGCACGGACGAGATACAGGCCGCCGTGCTCGGCGTGAAGCTGCCGCGTCTGGATGAGGACAACGCCCGCCGCCGTCAGATAGCCGCCCTGTACAGTGCCGGCATTCAGAATCCCCTGATTACCCTGCCGTCGCTCCCCAAGCAGGCCGAAGAACACGTCTTCTATGTCTATCCCGTGCGCTGCCCGGCCCGCGAACAGTTGCAGGCCTACCTGAAAGCGCATGGCATACATACTCTTATTCACTATCCCATACCGCCGCACAAGCAAAAGGCTTATGCCGCGTGGAACGACCGACGGCTGCCGGTGACGGAGCGCATCCATCGCGAGATACTCTCGCTGCCCATCAGTCCGTTGCTCACTGAGGCTCAGGTGCAACGCATCATCCGTCTGCTGAATACCTTTAATGTTGAACTATGACCTTGGAACTGCTGATATGCACGGTGGACGAGCATCTTGACGGCCTTCCCGATCGGCTGCTGCCCGTTCGTTCGGATGTGCGTTATCTCATTTCCTGTCAGTATCTGGGAGAGCCTCCTGCGGTTCCCGACGGGCTGCTGCGCCCTGACGTTTCCGTCTTTTTCCTCGCCGGGCGGGGACTTTGCCGCAACCGGAACCATGCCCTGCAACGGGCGACGGGCGACATCGTGAAAATCTGCGACGACGATGAAAACTGGCTCCCGGAGGACTTCGACGTACTCTTGGACACCTACCGCCGGCATCCCGACTATGACCTTGTGCACTTTCAGGCCCGGGGCATCGACAAAGTCTATCCTCCCCGCTACGTCTCGTCGTGGGAAATCACCCTGCGGCGCAAGCGTCTGGGGGATGTGCGCTTCGACGAACGCTTCGGGCTGGGCAGTCCTTTTCTGAGTGCCGGCGAGGAAGACGTATTCCTCTGTGACGCCCGCCGTGCCGGCCTTGTCATCCGTTACGAACCGCAAACCATCTGCCGCACGCAGGGGCCCACCACGGGCAGCCGCTACGGGGACGCGCGGTTGCAGCGTTCCAAGGGGGCTGCGCTCTGCTACACGCGGGGCGCGTGGTATGCCCGTTACCGCTGTCTCCGCGAGGCGTTGGGCTGGATGGTGCGGAGGCATATCAACCCCATCCCCATGTACCGGAATATGTTGTGGGGCATTCGTTACATCCGCTCATGAAGAACGTCACGATAGTCATTCCCATCCGCAACCGCGCCGCCTTTCTGCCGCAACTCTTTGCCACGCTTGCCGATGTCACCTACGAGGAACTGGAGATTCTGCTCGTGGACAACGGTTCCACGGATTCCTCGCTCGGCCGCTGCCGTTCGTTTGCCGAGGATGCTCCCATGGTGGTGACGGTCATTGAGGAACCTACGCCGGGGGCCAACGCGGCGCGCAATCGCGGTCTGGCGGCCTGCCGGACGGATTGGGTCTACTTCTTTGACAGCGATGACGAACTGACTTCCACGTTCCTTGAGGAGATTATGCCGTTGGTGACCGACGAGGATATGATAGCCTTTCCCACACGGATGGAGAAAGGGGGGCATACGTTCACCCGCGCTTTCCGGCCTTCTCCCTCCCCGGCCTCTCAGATACTTTCCTCCACGCTCAACACGCAGGGGATGCTCTTCCGCACCGCCTTTCTGCGTCAGATCGGCGGATGGGACACCCGCCTCGACGTGTGGCAGGACTGGGAACTGGGTATTCGGGCCCTTCTCCACCGTCCCCGCATCCTTTGGCTCCGTCAGCCTTTCCATCTCATTCACGTCCATCCGGACAGCATTACGGGGCCGTCGATGTCGGCCCGCCTTGCCGAGCGTCAGGCCACGCTCGATTGTGTGGCCGGGGAGATAGAGGCTCCGGCCGATTGCCGGGCCCTCTTCCTGCGTCAGGCCATTCTTTTCGGTATGCTCCGCCGCGAGGGAGCCTCCTCCTCCGCTTACAGCTATCGCGTCCGGGTCGGTCTGTGGTATCGTTTCCTTGCTTTCCTGCTCCGTCACTATACCGCCTTAGGCGGCCGTGGCGCGTGGCGGATAGCCCTTTTCTTCTGTTAGCCGACATGCCCTCTGCTTCCCTTTGGCTTCGTGATTTTCTCGACCTGTTCAGTCCTCGCCACTGTGCCGTCTGCGGGGAACGGCTCAATGCCACGGAACGGGAACTCTGCGGCTCCTGCCTGCTGGAGCTGCCCTATGTGGCGTGTGCCGACTTCTACGATAATCCCGCCGCCCGTCGCTTGTGGGAGAATGTCCCCGTGGAGCGAGCGCATAGCCTCTTCTACTACCGGCCTGACAGCGATTCCCATCTGTTGCTTGTGCGGCTGAAGTATGAGCATCGGCCCGAACTGGGCCGGTGGGCTGGGCGCTTCATGGCCGACACGCTCCTGCCTTACGGTTTCTTCGATGGTGTGGAGGCCATTGTGGCCGTTCCGCTACATTGGCGCAGGCAGTGGCAACGGGGTTACAATCAGAGTCTGCTGCTGGCCCGAGGAATTTCCGAAGTCACGGGACTGCCCGTGTTGCGCGGATGGGTCAGACGTGTCCGAAATAATGAAACGCAGACCCACAAGAGCCCGGCTGAGCGCATCCGGAACGTCGAAAATCTCTTCCGCTCCCGACCCGGAATGCCCTGCCGCCATGTCTTGCTCGTCGATGACGTGCTCACCACGGGAGCCACGCTCACGGCCTGCGCCCGTGCCATGGTGGCTGCCAACCCGCATTTGCGCATCAGCGTGCTTACGCTGGCACGGCCCTGACGGCATATCGGCCGCTTTCCGACCCTACGACGACTACATTATTCGGTCGTGAGCGGTTAATTATTCAAAGGTGAGCGAATAATTAACCGGTCGCCTTTGAATAAACAAGTCCTATAAAGAAATCGCCTCCCCCGAGCGGAGGAGGCGAGATGGTTTTCCTTACGACAGACTTCTGAGTTGTCGGTTCAGTTGTTGCTCCAACAGTCGATATATTGTTGGGCCACGCGGACGTGGTCGTGGTGGCGACGCACGTAGCGGATGCTGTCTTCCGCCATGCTTTCGAGGCGGTCGGGGTGGGCGAGGAGCTGCTGTTCGATTTGCCGGACAACGTCTTCCTCGGAAGGCTGTACGTTGATGATGGGGTGGAGCGTGTCTTCGCCGAGCAGTTGGTAATGTTCGGGTTCGGCACCGCCCACGAGGACAAGACCCTTGGACATGGCAAGGAGGCCGTTCATGGCGGGGGTGTAACTGTAGAGCTGGTCGAGCAGGACATCGCTGTGGTTCATCATTTCCCGGTACTGGGCGAAAGGTACGCTCTCGGCACGTACCACCTGCATGCTGACGGGATGCCGCTTTTGGAGGGTCTGCAACGCACGGAGCATGATGTCGGTGCCTTTGTAGTCGGAACGGCCGCGCTGAATGCCGATGAAAAAGCGGATGCCGGGGAAGTCGGGATGGGGTTGTTTGCGGGTCGTCTGTTCCGGATTGATGGGGAAGGGGATGAAGTGGAGTTTGTGGGCGTAGTGCGGGCGGCAGCAGACGTAGTTTTCGTAAAGTCCGGCCACGATGCCGTCGCAGTCGTCGGCAATCCGGTCAAATAGAGCTGCCTTGGGCCCGCGCAGCCAATCGGCCTCCATGTTGTAAGTGGCGGCATTGAAGCGACGCTGACCATACAGGTAGAAGTCGCTGTAACGGAATGTGTCGGGTTTCAGTCCTTCTTCCACCCACGGCTTGTCGATGCCGAAGGAGCCGAGGAAGAGGCGTCCGTTCTGCCGACGCAGTTGCTTGTAGTAGGGGAGTATGCGCTCAGCGCGTAGGTCGAGGAAGACGGGATTGATGAGCTGCACCACGTCATAGCCGCGCAAACGGGGCATGACACGGTGGAGGTCGAAAAGATAGCGCAGACTATCTATTTTTCCGAGCGAACGGCGGCGCAGGTCGATGTCGCGCGGATAGCCTTTCCAGTGGTCGCCGTCGGACACGACGGTCACTTCGTGCCCCAGTGTGCGGAGCCCTTCGGCCAGTGTACAATGCACGTTGCTGTATTCTCCTACAAGTAGAATCTTCATCTTATAATTTTCTTACCGTCAAGAATGTATATGCCTTTCTTCGAGGGTTGGGAAACCCGGTGCCCGGTGAGGTCGTAGAGGCCCGTTGTCGGACGGGGGATAGCTGTGGTGGGCAGGTCGGTGATGCCATCCGGCAGTGATTCCACGTATTGCCAGTTCAGTCCGAAGTCGTCGGCGCTCCACCATGCGCTTCCGTTGGTGGCGGTGGCTTTCATGGTGATGCGCAGCGTGTCGCCCGGACGGATGATGACGTAAGGTGTCTCGGCCGCAATCCAACCGTTCTTCAGCTTACCGCCGCTGTTGCCGATGGGCGTGACGGAGACGCTCCGGCTGTCGGCACGTTCGGTGTGGTCGCTGACGACGGAGGCCGTCAGACTGATATTCTCATTGGTGCTGCCACGGAGCAGGGCCGTCGCACTGTACTTGCCTTCAGGCAGGTAGGTGATGTCCTGAGACATGGTGCTGGTGAAAGCACTGCTTTTCCAGAGATTCCAGTAAGCATTCGTCGATATCCCGTCGCTGGCTTCGCCGGTGTTGGTGTCGTTGTTCTCCACCGTCCATCCGTAAGTGTCCCTGCGCTGACAGGCGGGATTGATGACGTAGGCCGAGGCGTCGGCCGTTTCGTCGTCTGTGGCGCGGAAGAAGTGCTCGCGGGCATAGGCTTCGGCCTGAGCGCGGGTGGTCATGTACTGCCGGTGCTTGTCGGCGTCGAGAGCGGCCGTGCGGACAAGGCGGAAATCGTCTCCGCCGGCCCAGCGCGCACTCATTTCTCCGAGGTTCTTGATGCCGATGCGCATCCTGCCGTTCAGCACGACGATGCCGGGGAGGGTGAGGCGATGCTCGTAGTCTATTTCGCTGTCTGTGGTGACGGGGGCGAGGTATTGCACGGTGTCAGCCTGCGCGTAGAGCACGACGCTGCCATTGACTGTGGCATTTGCTACATTGTCGGTGGAGTTGAAGACGGCGGCCGACAGCTCGTAAATGCCCTGAGGTAGGTTCTCGATGTCCTGGTAGTAGTCGAACTGCATACCCTGTGCCTTGTCGTTCCATACCTCCATGTAGGTGTCGCCGGTGGCTTTGGTGTAACCGGCCGATGCGCTCCTTCGGCAAGTCCATCCGGGAACTTCGTCCTTGCTGGTGACTTGAATGCCGGGATTCTGAATGTAGCCTATCGTGACTGCGGTACCGGTTATCTCGTCTCCCACCGTTCGCTTGACATAGACGCGCAACTGGGTACGGGCAATGTCGAAATCGGAGAGCGGGAACGTGTAGTTTAGTGTCTCCTCGTCGAACCTGTAACGGTTTGTTTCGGTGTAGTAGTCCTCCCAGTTGCCGGTTTCCGGATTGAGGCGCTGTATGGTCAGGATGTCGGTGACGTCGCCGTTCTGATTCAGAATGCTCAACGCCAGTGTCTCATCGGCCTCGTTGATGCGGGCGGTCAGCGTGGGCGTCTTCAAGGACGGCGTCCACCAGACGGGAGTGAACTGAACGTCAGCGTTGTAGGCAAAGTCGGATTTGGAGTCACGGTAGACCTTTCCGGCCGGCAGTACGTTGCCGTCGTCCCAGTTTATCATGGCGCGGTAGTAGGTGTCCCAGTTGTAGATGGCATAGCGTTCGACAAACGAGCAGGTGTCCAGCATGTGTTGAATCTCCTTGATGGCCTTGCGCTGCTTTTCCAGCTTCTCGTTGTAGCCGTTGGGCCAGCTTTCCGTAGTCCATGAGGCACCGTTGTTCCATTCCGTAATCCAGATGGGGCGCTTCGTCTTGTCGTAAATGCTTTTCAGTCGGTTGTACCAGGCCTGCGCGTTGGCCGCCTCGTTGGTTCCCCAGTAGGCGTGGAAAGCGACGAAATCGCAGCGGTAGGCCATGTTGTTGCAGTGCTGGATATATTCCGTGAGCCATGAGGCATCCGTCGGAGCCGGGCTTCCGATGCGCATACCCGTCTGCTGGAAATCGGGAGTGTAGGTGCAGGCAGTCCATGTGGAGATCGTGCCCTTGCAGTCGCAGTCGGTGTGCTGTTCGCCGTGCTCCGGTTCGTTGAAGGAAAGGCAGGCCGTGGAATTGGTCTGTCCCTTGATGGCGGACATGGACGGCCAGTAGATGTGCTGGCGGATGGGGATATACTCCGTGTCGATGGTGGAGCTGCGGTCGGCGCCCCATGTGTAGAACCACGTGGCGCGCATCTTCTTGCATTCGGCGGCTATGGCACTGCTTGAGGTCGTGCTGCACCAGCCTTTCTTGCTCACGTACTGCCACTTCTTGATGACGATGCTCGAAATGCGGCCGTACAGTGCCTTGGGCAGCACGGGGACTTCGATGTCATGGTGGTCGGCAACGTAGACGCGGCTGTATCCGCTGCCCGATTCTCCGCTTGCCAGTGTGACCATGTAGCCTCGTTTCAGGCGGAATGAACGGATGCGGTTGGCATTCTTGCCCATTGTCTCCACCGTTCCGACATTGTAGCCCAGAGCGGCACCGGTGTATTGTTCTCCGTCGTAACCGGTGAAAACGTCCGTGTAGATGTCGTAGGGCATGACCAAAGCACCGTTGAGGTAGATGACTACGCGGCAGTTTACGTTGTTCTTTGCTGTAACTCCGTTGATTTTAATCTGTGAGAGATAGTCGCTTATTACCGTGCCGGGCAGGGTGTTGTCGAAGATAATCCACGCATCCATGCTCGTGAGGTTGATGTTGCAACGGGTCATGGGAGCGCTCTCGGAGATGATGTGGAAGTCGATTTGTCCGTCAAGATTCATGGTTACGTTGTTCAGCGATACCACCGTGCGGGTGTTGTTGTCATACTTGTCCACACTTATGCCGCCACCTCCGGTTACTGCTTTCGTCTCACTCAGGATTTCGGGTTGGGCACTGCCCATGCGGCTTTTGCGGATGAGTGTCCATTCCGCTTCGGTTCCCTGCGCCGAGAACTTCGGCAGGTAATAGGCATCGAGTGTTTCCAACAGGCTCTCATCCTTGTAGACGGAAATTTGGGCATCCTGATAAACGAAAGCATAGTTGCCGTCTTCCTTGAGCGGATAGCGGATGCCGCGGCCTTCGTAACTGCGTATGAGAACGTAAACGGAATCGTTCTTATAGTTGTCTTTCAGGGAAAATGCGGTAATGCCCAAAGAGAACGTGCTGCCGAAATCGCTCATCTCAGTTGTAGTTAGCAGTACGTTGCTTTCGTAGCCGGTCATGACAGCAACCGAATCGCGCAGAATCGCGGCTTTGGCGAGAATTTCGTCTGCGGTTTTTGTCTCGGGAGCATTGCACCATGCTTTGGCCACTTCCAGACTCTTGGGCAGATTCTTGCGGTAAAGGTAGGGATAGCTCGTGTTCTGCACTTCCTGTTCGATATATTCGCTGACGTTGGACAGCTCCTTCACTCCCCAGGCTTTGCGGCTCGCTTCCAGTCCTTGCCCGTTGCTCTCGAAAATCTGAAACCACGTAGTTGCTGCGCCTTGTTCCTTGTCGTACCAGACCCCGATGTCCGTGCCAGTGTCCTCTGCGTCGATGCCCAATGTCGTTTTTCGGTTGCGCATGTTCACTAACTGGCCCTGCAGGCCGGGGCGCACACTCCACTGATAGGCACTTCCCGTGCCGGAGGTTTTCTGCAACAGCACCGAATAAGTGTCGGATGTGCTGGCCGCCATATATCGGCCCGTAGCCTTGTGCCGAAGCAGGAAATAACCGGCCGTAGGAGCCGCCTCGGCCGTGAAGAGGTATTGCGCATCCTGCGCCTCGTCGTAAGCCATCAGACGGGGTTTTGAAAAGTCAGCCGACGGGCCGAGCACGCGTTGCGAATAGCAGTTGTAGATGTAGTAATCATGGCCTGCGATAAGGTCATAGATAGTCAGAACCTCAGCTTTTGCCCCCAGTACATACGTGAGTATGATGGCAAGCAAACATAGGTACTTCTGTTTCATATTCCTGTTTTTAATGTGGTTTGCAACGGACAAAGATAGCAATTAAATTTATAATATCACAATTATTTCTTACCTTTGCCGCGAAATCTGCAAGGAGATGGAAAGAAGAGAACCGAATGACAGTTATCGTCATGTGCTGAAGTACACGGGAGTGTTTGGCGGTGTACAGGGATTGAAAATCTGTGTAACCCTGATACGCAACAAACTCACGGCGCGTTTGCTCGGTGAGGCCGGGATGGGATTAAACAAGCGTTTTATAAACATCTCGGATGTGCTTTATGCGTGGACTAACTTTGGTCTCTCGTTCTATTCCGTACAACGTATCTCGGAGATTTATGAAGAGGGCACGGAGGAACAGATGAATCATTTCGTCCGCGTCATCCGCACGTGGGGACTTTGGTCGGCTTTATTAGGTGCCCTGTTGTGCTTCTTTCTTGCCTCCATGCTCAATGATTATTACATTCCCGACGAACCGCATCGGCTGGAGATTATGCTCCTGTCTCTCTTTGTGGCTTCCCTATCGGTGGAGGCTGTGGAGTGCGCGCTGTTGAAAGGTCTTCGTCGCTTGCGGACGGTAGCCCTTATTGAGGTGCTCAGCGCACTGTCCACTTTCCTATTCACCATTCCCCTCTATTTCCTGTTGGGTATGCGTGGCATCGTCCTTTCTTTGGTCTTGTGCGGATGGGCCACGGCATTGCTTCATCTTTACTTCTCCACGCGCATCTATCCCTTTCGGGTTCACCTCTTGTCATTTCGTATTGTCTGCGAAGGATGGCCGCTCATCCGCATGGGCATTCCGTATGTCTTGGCCGGCGTTGTGGCGGCCATGGCCACGGGAGAAGTATTTAAGTTCCTTGGTGACGACCGCATTATCGGTCTTTACAGTGTGGGTTATGGCCTGATGGTCACCTATGCCGGTATGATTTTCAAGGCGATGGATGCCGATTTCTTTCCCCGTCTTTCCAGTATCAATCACGACACGCAGCGGCTCAATCATGCCATCAATCAGCAGATTGACGTCTGTGTCTCCCTCATGGCTCCTTTCCTTATCATCTTCATTCTTTTCATGCCGTGGGTGGTAAGTTTGCTCTATTCCGGCCAGTTCCTGCCCGTCGTTCCGATGGCGGTCTGTGCCGTCTTCTATATGTTCTTCAAGGTCGTCACCACGCCGATGGCCTATACCGCCCTGGCCAAAGGCGACTCGCTTACTTTCCTGCTTGTGGAGACCATTTATAATGTCGTCTTTGTCTGGCTCATGATGCTGGGGTATTCGAGAATGGGACTTACGGGAACCGGCCTGGCCCTGTCGGCCTCGGCCCTGTTCGATTTGTTGCTGATAGGCATATCCTACGGCATCCGCTATCGTGTCCGTCTGCGTCTCCGCACCCTTACGCTCATCTTTCCCCAAGCCGCATTGCTGACAGTGTCTGTTCTGGCCTGTCTGTTCGGTACTTCTCTGTTGCGCTATGTCGTTTGTCTGTCCTGCTTGTTGCTTTCCATTTGGTTCTCATGGAAACGCATAACGCCGGAGCTTCCTGTGTTGGAGAAACTCCGGCATAAGATAGGAGGAAAGAAAGGAGCAAACGATTTATCCGAAGACTACGATAAATCAGAGCGATAAGCGTATTCACCTTTTAGCTTACCACATTCACCGGCTGACCGTTGAGGTAAGCCCGTAGGTTCTCCGTTGCCGTGCGGATGAGGCGCAGACGTGCTTCCTGTGTGGCCCACGCGATGTGAGGAGTCAGATAGCAACGGGGAGCGGTCAGCAGGGGATTGTCCGGCAGGGCAGGCTCCGTTGTCAGCACGTCGGCACAATAAGCCGCTATCCGGTTTTCCCGGAGAGCCTGCGCCACGTCGCCTTCATGGATAAGCGGGCCGCGTCCGGTGTTTATGATGATGGCCGTAGACTTCATGCGTGCCAACGTCTCGTGATTTATTATTTCGCGCGTTTCGTCCGTGAGCGGACAGTGCAGACTGAGCACGTCGGCCTGCGAAAGCGCATCTTCCCAATCCACTTTCTCTACGCCCTCCGGCAGTTCGTCGGCCGGACGATGACTGACAGCCACCACGCGCATGCCGAAAGCAAGGGCTATGCGAGCCACCTGAGTGCCGATGTTCCCCATGCCGCGGATGGCCAGTGTCTTGTCTGCCAACTCGAACAAATGCGTGTCCGCCCACATGAAATCAGGACTTTCCGTCCATCGTCCGCGCCGGTTCTCTTCGACATAGTGGGCCACGGAATTGGTGACATGCAGCAGATGAGCAAATACCGACTGCGCCACGGACGCGGTGCTGTAAGCCGGAATGTTGGTGACGGTGATGTTCCGTCGGCGCGCTGCCGGAATGTTCACCACGTTGTACCCCGTGGCCAGTACCCCGATGTACCGCAGCCGTGGCAGTTGCCGGAGCACGTCCTCCGTTATCGCTACTTTGTTTGTCAGCACGGCATCCGCCTCGCGACAACGGGTTACAACATCCTCCGCTCCGGTGCGGTCGTAGGTGGAAATTGCCATACCCGGCAACTCGCGGAGGAGCTGCCAGGTAAGGTCTGTTCCGATGACTGTATAGCCATCCAGAATGACGAGATTCATTCTTTCTTGCAATGTTATCAGTGTTTGTCTTTTATAAAGCTGTCATTCTATTCTCTAGCTCAGAACTCTATGGCGTGCAGTTCGCGATCCACAAGCATACCGCAGACCGGCCATTTGACGGCGGGCAGAGGAGATTGTGCGCGGAAGCGCAGGCGGAAGAGTTCCACCTCCTCGCCCTGCAATTCTGCCTGACGCCCGATGTTCACGAAAGTGGGATAGAGCACGCGGTCGCCGTTGGAGTGCAGGCGGTCGTTGGTCATGTTCTGCATCTGTTTCACGGCCAGAGGCTCTATGCCCACGAACTGCACCTGTTGCTGGTTGTACGGCAGTACGAGGTTCAGCGCATTAACGGCCTGCAGGTTGTGGCCCATGACTGTAACGACTACCTCATCCCCGGCCTTGTACTTCCGTGCATCGGTCTTGAACGATATGCTTCCCGTCAGCGCGTTTCCGGCCCGTCCGGCTCCCTCATCGAGATTGGTGGCAACGTTCGAGATGTCCTGAGCGTCGATGAGGCCGTTCTGATTGACATCGCCCACCGACACATAGCCGTCGAAGTCGCTGTCGCCATGCCGCAGACCCGTATAGTTGAGGTACGAGGTGAGGTCGTTCTCGTCAATCTTTCCATCTTGATTGATGTCGCCGGGGATGCGCACTTTGGCATCGGGACGGCGGAATACGTACAGTTCGGAACCAGAACCGAAGCCTCCCACCGCTTTCTCCACCTCTATGCGGATGTAGCGCACCTCGTTGGTCAGTGAGTTAAGGTCGATGGTCTTCGGCTGGTTGTTCTGCTGCCACTTGAAGGCCTCGGGTTTGCTCCATGTGCGTCCGTCACTGCTGAAGCTGACGGTACCGGCAAGCAGTGTGCCGTTGCCCGCATTGTCACGCGGAACGTACTGGATGCGGTCGAGCAGCGTGATGGCGTGCATGTCGATGTCGATGGTAAACGGCACGACGTTCGTCTTGTCCCACTTGGTGTGCCATATCTCGCCGCGCTCGTCGAGGTCGAAGAGTCTGCGGATGCCGCAGCCCGGTTGCTCCGGAGCGGAACAGGTGGCCGTCAGTCCGGTCATGGCAAACTCCAGCGGGTTGGCCTCGGTGCGGAGTGGCAGAACGCTCCAGTCGCTTACACCTTCCCGGCCGACAGCGCGCATACGGAACACATAGGCCGTTTCGGGTTGCAGCAGGTCGAATGTATATTCCGTGTCGCGGATGTTGGTATAGCGCATACCCTCGAACTCTATTTCATAATATTCGGCCCCGGCTACGGGCTGCCACTTCGGGGTGAGCGTGTAGGCCGTAGCGGCTCCCTCTGCGCCGGCGGGAACCGCCAGTCTCAGGTTCTCCGCCACCTTGTCGGCCGTCACGGTCTCGGCCCCGGCCACCATGACTTCCACCTTATCATAAATTCCGGTCTCGGGAATCTCTACGAGGAGCTGTTCCGGACGCTGTATGCCGATATTCGCCATCAGGTCATCCTGTCCGAACTGCCACGTGCACTTTACCGTCTTGCCGTTCACCTTTGTCGTTACTTTCTTGGGCTGTCTGGCTAGATTGATGATGAGGCGTGTCTTCTTGGTCTTCGTCATGCCCGCGTAGCCTTTCCCCTCTGCCGGGTGAATTGTGACGGTGGCCACTCCTTTCTTCAGCACCTGTTCCACCTTGTAGGTCAAGGCGGCCCCTGCGAGGTAAGCGTCCGTCGTGCCGTCGTCGTCATAGACGACCATGTCGCTTTGCTGTGCGGACGGATATACCTCTATGATGCGCAGGGAAGCGTCAATCTGCGACGGATTGTTGTTGGGATTGTTCATCGGGACGATGGCTCCCTGCTGCACGAATACCGGCAGCTTATGGATGGGCGCGTCGAACGAGTTTAGCACGCAGTTGCCCGCGTAGGCCTTTCCCGTGAAGTAGTCGTACCATGTGCCTTCCGGCAGATAGATGCCGTGGCGGATGTCGTTGCCCTCCTTGTCCGCTTTCGTCTCCTGATAGATGGGCGCAACGAGGAAGTCAGGCCCGTAGAGGAATTGATATTGTGTGCGTTGTCCCAGTGTGTAGGCATTGGGCGCATCGAGGAACATGGCGCGCATGAGCGGCTTGCCCGTGACGGCCTCCCGGGCATACGTGTACGTGTAGGGTAGCAGCATGGATTTCCATTTTAGGTAAGAGCGGTTGATGCTTGTGGCGGGTTCGCCCAGCGCCTGCGGGTATTTCGGATTCGAGCCCCATCCGTCCATGTTGAGCTGCATAGGCGTGAAGGTCTTCCACTGGAAATCGCGGATATTCACGGCCATGTTGCGCCCGCCGAAGATGCCGTCTATGTCGCTCGTGATGTTCGACATGCCGGCCAGTCCCGCACCGATGTAGGTCGGGATGTGGAAACGGATGTACTCCCAGTTGCCGCCCGTCTGGTCGCCCGACCATATTCCGGCGTAACGTTGCGTGCCGGCCCAGCCGTCGAGCGAGATGATGAACGGGCGGGCCTGATTGCCGTAGTAAGGCATGATTTGTGCCACGTCGGTAATGCCGTTCAGGCCGAACGAGTAGCCGGCACCCACCCAGGCCACGTCGGTCTTCAAGACGCGCACGCCGGCGTCGCGCACCTCCTTCACGATGTCGCGTTGCAGGAGAGCGGGGATGGAGTCGATGGGGTGGAGGTTAGACTGTGTCCACAAACCGATTTCCACACCGTTCTTGCGAGCGTAGTCGCCGAATGCTTTCAGATTCTGAATGTTGCCGTCCAGCGTTTCCGTCTGTCCGTAGCCTGCGCCGTAGCCGTCGTTGGGTAGCACCCATCCTAGCGGCATGTCGGCGGCATTGTAGCGGTCGATGACGGCCCGTCCGGAGAACTGATAGGCCCCCACCTCGCCGTTGAGGCTCTCGCGTATGCCGCCCTCGACGGGTTTCTGGCTTTCGGTGTAGTATTTTTCGTCCTCGAAGAGGATGCCGCGCCGGGTGTCGTCGGTCTCTTTCCAGTAGTCGCGGTTGTAGGCATTCAGGTGGCCCTCGTAGAAGGCGAACTTAGGTAGCAACACGGGATAGCCCGTCAGTTGATAATATCCGTCGAGCAGTTCCACGGGGCTGTTGCCCGTCCAGAGGAACATATCGAGATAGTCGCTGTCGTGGTGCAGAGTCACTTTGCCCTCTACCCTGTTGCCGAAATCGTAGAAGCCCGGCCGGAACGTGTGGCACAATACGCCGTAGCCCGCCGTAGACCAGTAGAACGGGGCAGGAGAGCACACGCCGCCGTCGGTCCACGAGTTGGTGTTCACGATGCTGATGCGCTGGCCCCGGTGCGAGAAGCGTCCGTTCTGCACGCCGCCTCCGTAGAAGTATTCCTGCTGCGGAGCACTGCCCGGAGCGGTCAGGATGCCGCTCTCCGTTATTCCCAGTTGCACATCGTAGCCACCTTTGGCAAAGGTCACGGGGGCCGTCTGCTCGACAATACGTCGTCCGTCCTTGCCGATGAGGCACAGCAGGCCGGTGGCTTTGTCTATCTCCACGATGAGCCCGTCGGCCGCGCCGATGAGGGCCTTTCCGTCCTTCTCCGTTATCTTCACGCAGGCCCCCTTCCGGGCGTTCTCCACCAGTATGTCGGCGGGCGGCACGGCGGCCGGATTGCGAAGGATGCCTCCCTTGTCGTCGCGGAACAGCCGGACGATGTTCGGTCCGTAGAAGTCGAGGGTCAGGATGTGCCCGTCGGGGGCAATCACCTCCACCGCCTGTCGGTTGAGTCTTCTCACTTCCTTTACGGAGTCGGCCCGTGTGCCAAGGGTCAGCAACAGGGCTACAAAAGAAAAAATGGTTCTTTTCATGGTATGATTGGTTAGATTGAGTGTTCCGTAACTTCGTGTCACACGACACAAAGATACGATTTAAGGCCTGAAAAGCCAAACTTTATACCCAACATTTTCCACTACATTTTTCGCTATTCTGTATTCATCGTCGGTGAACGGCCGTCCGCCGACGATGAACGTGTATCCGTCGTCGATGAATGTCCGTTCATCGACGATGAACGGAGAATGTGTCGGGACGGCTGCAAAAACGTCTCCGTCCGTGGCATTTATTTCCCGTCGGGTTGTCGTGAAATGTGCCTGTTTTTGTGTACTTTTGCCGGTATGAAAGCGATGAAGACCCTACTTTTCCTGCTCTGTATCTTCCTCGTGGAGGTGGCCTTTCCGTCGCGTATGACGGCGCAGCCGCGCTTCCGGGCCGTGACGTGGAACATCGAAAATATGTTTTACTGCACGGACGACTCGCTGAAGCAGGACGAAGAATACTTGCCCGAAAGTGAGCGGCAGTGGACATGGGGCCGCTTTTGGCGAAAGGTGGAGGATGTCAGCCGGGCGATTATGGACATCGGCGGCGACGTACCGCCTGCGTTGGTGGCCCTTGAGGAGGTGGAGGATGACAGTGTGATGATAGCCTTGTCGGAGCGTGGCCCGCTGCGGGCACTCGGATATCAGTATGTGATGACGGATAGCCCCGACCCTCGCGGCATGGATGTGGCATTGCTGTATCAGCCTCTGCTGTTCCGGCTGTTGGGCCGGGAGGCAAGGCGTGTGCCCTCGGAACAGTACGGGCTGCGGCCCACACGCGACGTGCTGCATGTCTGGGGACAGGTGCCCGGCGGCGACACGCTCCACGTCGTGGTCTGCCATCTGCCCAGCCGCTTGGGCGGACGGGAGGGGCAGCGGAACCGCCGCCTTGCCGTGGAGACCCTCGCGGCACTTACGGATTCGCTCCTTGCGGAGGTGCCGCACTGTCGCCTGCTGGTGATGGGTGACTTCAATGCCACGTTGCGCGACAGGTCGCTGCGGGCGTTCGCCGCGTTCGGCCGGCTCGTTCCCCTGACTCCGGATAAGAGATGCCCCACGGAAGGGACGTATCGCTTTCGGGGAAACTGGAGCTGGATAGACCACATCTTTGTGAGCCCGGCCCTGCGGGAGAAGGCCTCCGGGGCCATGCTCTACACACGACCTTGGATGCAGCGGCAGATGAACGACGGGACGTGGTACCCCCGTCGCACCTATCTGGGCACAACGTATAACGGGGGCGTGAGCGACCACGTCCCCGTCTATACGGATATCTGCTGGTGAGTGTCAGCGGATGCAGCGCAGGTTCTTTTCCAACTGCCCGGTGCTGCTTGCGCCGATGAGTACGCTGGTGACACCTTGCTGCTCCAGAATCCATCGCAGGGCCATTTCGGCCAGTGTGCGTCCCTGACTTTCGGCTTCGCGGTTGAGCTGTTGCAGGTGACGGAGCAAGTCCGGGGTGAGCATATCCTCTTTCAGAAAACGGTTCTGCGTCATGCGCGACCCGTCGGGAATGCCGTTGAGGTAGCGGTCGGTGAGCAGTCCCTGTGCAAGCGGGGAGAAGGAGATGAAACCGATGCCCTCCGCACGGCAGAAATCGAGGATGCCCTCCGTCACGGGAGCACGGTCGAGCATATTGAGCCGGCCCTGGTAGATGAGTAGGGGAGTGTCGTGGCGGCGGAGGTAGTCGCAGGCGAATTTCAGTGCTTCGAGCGGCCAGCGCGATATACCTATATATAATGCTTTGCCCTGCCGGACAATGTCGGTCAGTGCCTGCAAAGTCTCTTCGAGCGGCGTCTCCGGGTCGTAGCGGTGGCTGTAGAAAAGGTCTACGTAGTCGAGCTTCATTCGCCGGAGCGACTGGTCGAGACTGGCCATGAGGTACTTGCGCGAACCCCAGTTGCCGTAAGGGCCCGGCCACATGTCGTAGCCGGCTTTGGTGGAGATGAAGAGTTCGTCGCGGTAGGGACGGAAGTCATCGCTCATCAGCCGGCCCAGCGTTTCCTCAGCCGACCCGTAGGGCGGCCCGTAGTTGTTGGCGAGGTCGAAGTGGGTGATGCCGTGGTCGAAGGCGTAGCGCACAATCTCGCGGCTGCGGTCGTAGGAATCGTTTCCTCCGAAATTGTGCCAGAATCCGAGTGAGACCTTGGGCAGCAGCACCCCGCTTAAACCGCAACGGCGGTACATGGAGTCAGCCTCCATGTACCGCCGTTCTGCAGCAATATACTGTTCCATGCGTTATTTCAGTACGCCCAACTCTTTTCCGACCTTGATGAAAGCGTCGATGCACTTGTCGAGGTGCTCGCGTTGGTGTCCGGCAGAGAGCTGCACGCGGATGCGGGCCTGGCCCTTGGGGACAACGGGGTAATAGAAGCCCGTGACGTAGATGCCCTCTTCCTGCATCTTGGCGGCGAAGACCTGAGACAGCTTGGCGTCATAGAGCATGACGGCGCAGATGGCACTCTGCGTGGGCTTGATGTCGAAGCCGGCGGCCATCATCTTGTCGCGGAAGTAGGTGACGTTCTCCACCAGACGGTCGTGCAGTTCGTTGCTCTCCTTCAGCATCCGGAAGACTTCGAGTGAAGCACCGATGATGCAGGGGGCCAGAGAGTTGGAGAACAGGTAGGGACGACTGCGCTGACGGAGCAAGTCGATGATTTCTTTCCGACCCGTGGTGAAGCCTCCGAGCGCGCCGCCGAAAGCCTTGCCCAAGGTTCCGGTGTAGATGTCTACGCGGCCGTAGGTATTGAAGAACTCGCTTACGCCGTGGCCCGTCTGGCCTACAACACCGGCGGAGTGGCTCTCGTCCACCATTACGAGTGCGTCGTACTTCTCTGCAAGGTCGCAGATTTTGTCCATGGGAGCAACGTTGCCGTCCATGGAGAACACGCCGTCGGTGACGATGATGCGGAAACGCTGGGCCTGTGCCTCCTGGAGGCATTTCTCCAGTTCGGCCATGTCGGCGTTGGCGTAGCGGTAGCGCTTGGCCTTGCAGAGACGTACACCGTCGATGATGGAGGCGTGGTTAAGGGCGTCGGAGATGATGGCGTCCTCTTCGCCGAGCAGAGGCTCGAACACACCGCCGTTGGCGTCGAAGCAGGCGGCATAGAGGATGGTATCCTCGGTCTTGAAGTAGTCGGAGATGGCTGCTTCCAGTTGCTTGTGGATGTCCTGCGTGCCGCAGATGAAGCGCACGCTCGACATGCCGAAGCCACGCTCGTCCATCATCTTCTTGCTGGCCTCGATGAGACGCGGATGGTCGCTCAGGCCCAGATAGTTGTTGGCGCAGAAGTTCAGCACGTCCTGTCCTTTTACTTGAATAGCGGCTCGCTGGGGAGTCTCGATGAGGCGCTCCTCCTTGTAGAGACCGGCCTCGCGAATCTCAGTCAGTGTCTGGCTGAGGTGTTCTTTCATCTTTCCGTACATAGTTCTTGGTTAATTTAGGAATTATAGATTATGAATTGCGCTGTAAAGGTACGAATAAATTTTGTATTTCTTTGCACGACCCCTAAATTTTAATTCGATTACGTATGCTGTAATTCATATTTATTTATTATTTTTGTGCATTGAAAACATAGTAACAAATACGTTATACAATGAAAAACATTCTTGTTATTGGTTCTACCGGACAGATTGGTTCGGAACTAACCCGAAGACTTAGAGAAATTTATGGTAACACTCATGTGGTAGCCGGTTACATCCCCGGAGCAGAGCCCAAGGGCGAACTGCTGGAAGCCGGTCCTGCTGCTGTGGCCGACGTTACCGATGCGCAGTGTCTCAGCGACGTGGTGACGAAGTATGAAATTGACACTATCTACAATCTCGCCGCCTTGCTCAGCGTCGTAGCGGAAAGCCGTCCGCGTCTGGCTTGGAAAATCGGTATTGACGGTTTGTGGAATGTGCTTGAGGTGGCACGTGAGCACAACTGCGCCGTGTTTACGCCCAGCAGCATCGGTTCGTTCGGTGCCGACACACCGCATCAGATGACTCCGCAGGACACGATACAGCGTCCGCGCACCATTTACGGTATCTCAAAGGTGACCACGGAGTTGCTGAGCGACTACTATCATCTGAAGTACGGGGTGGACACCCGCAGCGTCCGCTTCCCGGGCATCATCTCTTATCTGACACTTCCGGGCGGAGGTACGACGGACTATGCCGTGGACATCTACTATTCGGCTGTGCGTGGTGAGAAATTCATCTGCCCCATCGGTCAGGGAACACTCATGGACATGATGTACATGCCCGATGCCCTGAAAGCCGCTATTCAGATTATGGAGGCCGACGGCAACCGCCTTGTGCACCACAATGGCTTCAATGTGGCTTCCATGAGCTTTGCTCCTGAGACGATATTTGAGGCTATCAAGCGTCACAAGCCCGATTTCGAAATGGAGTATCAGGTGGATCCCCTGCGTCAGTCTATTGCCGAAAGTTGGCCCGACAAGATGGATGACACTTGTGCCCGCACGGAATGGGATTGGAAGCCCGATTTCGATTTGGAGGCTATGACGGTGGATATGCTTGCTCATCTGGAACAGAAGATAAAGTAACAACAGCACCGAAAGCGCACTTTCGTGACGCAAAAAAGGAATCGACGGAACGAAAACGATTCGTTTTTGTCAGCGATTCTGACATAATGGCGCGAGGCGAGAACTTTTTGACGAGTTTTCGCCTCGCTTCCGATTTATATTTCCCGTCAGTTGTTTTCTTTGGCACGCCCTTTGTAATATAAATGATGAAATCAATTATTAAATAAAAAAGATACGATTATGGGAAAAATTATTGGAATTGACTTGGGTACTACCAACAGTTGTGTATCCGTGTTCGAGGGCAACGAGCCCGTGGTAATCGCCAACAGCGAGGGTAAGCGTACAACTCCTTCCGTAGTGGCATTTGTTGAGGGTGGCGAACGTAAGGTCGGTGACCCCGCCAAGCGTCAGGCTATCACGAATCCGAAGAAGACCATCTTCTCTATCAAGCGTTTCATGGGTGAAACCTATGATCAGGTGCAGAAAGAAATTTCGCGCGTTCCTTATTCCGTGGTGCGCGGTGACAACAACACCCCGCGTGTGGACATCGACGGCAGACAATACACGCCGCAGGAAATCTCGGCCATGATTCTGCAGAAGATGAAGAAGACCGCCGAGGACTATCTCGGTCAGGAAGTGACGGAGGCTGTGATTACCGTGCCCGCCTACTTCTCGGATAGTCAGCGTCAGGCAACCAAAGAGGCAGGACAGATTGCAGGTCTCGAGGTGAAGCGTATTGTGAACGAGCCTACGGCTGCTGCTTTGGCATACGGTGTCGATAAGGCTAATAAGGATATGAAAATTGCAGTATTCGACCTCGGTGGCGGTACATTCGATATTTCTATCCTGGAGTTCGGTAGCGGTGTGTTCGAAGTGTTGAGCACCAACGGTGACACGCATCTGGGTGGCGATGACTTCGACCAGGTTATCATCGATTGGTTGGCAAATTCGTTCAAGGCAGAGGAAGGTGTGGATTTGACTCAAGACCCGATGGCCCTGCAGCGCCTGAAAGAGGCTGCCGAGAAAGCCAAAATCGAGCTTTCCAGCACGACCTCAACTGAAATCAACCTGCCGTATATCACGGCCGTAGGCGGTGTGCCCAAACACCTTGTAAAGACACTGACACGTGCAGAGTTCGAGCGTCTGGCCGACAACCTTATTCAGGCTTGTAAAGTGCCTTGCCAGAACGCCATGAGAGACGCCGGCCTTTCGAATAGCGATATCAACGAGGTTATCCTTGTGGGTGGTTCGAGCCGTATCCCCGCTGTACAGAAAATGGTAGCAGACTTCTTTGGTAAAGAGCCTTCCAAGGGCGTGAATCCTGATGAAGTGGTGGCCGTAGGTGCAAGCATTCAGGGTGCCGTACTGACGGGTGACAAGAGCGATATCGTTCTGCTTGACGTAACCCCGCTGTCAATGGGTATCGAGACACTGGGTGGCGTGATGACCAAACTCATTGAGGCCAATACGACCATTCCTTGCAAGAAGAGCGAAACGTTCAGTACTGCTGCCGACAATCAGACGGCTGTTACCATCCACGTGCTGCAAGGTGAACGTCCCATGGCCGCTCAGAACAAGTCGGTAGGCCATTTCAATCTTGAAGGTATTGCCCCCGCACGTCGTGGTGTGCCCCAGATTGAAGTAACGTTCGACATTGATGCCAACGGTATTTTGAACGTTAGTGCCAAGGATAAAGCTACGGGTAAGGAGCAGAGCATTCGCATCGAGGCCTCCAGCGGTCTCTCGAAAGAGGAGATAGAGCGCATGAAAGCCGAGGCTGAGGCTAACGCTGAGAGCGACAAGAAAGAACGCGAGAAGATTGACAAACTGAATCAGGCTGACAGTATGATTTTCCAGACGGAAAGTATGTTGAAGGAGAGCGGTGACAAATTGCCTTCCGATGTTAAAGCCGAGGTGGAGGCTGCTCTCGAGAAGCTCCGCAATGCTCACAAGGCACAGGATGTCGCTGCTATAGATGCTGCAACTGCCGAACTGAACAATGCTGCTCAAAAGATGTACCAGGCCGCTCAGGCCGCCGGTGCCCAGCCAGGAGCAGACGCAGGCTTCCAGAGTGGCCCGCAACCCGGAGCTAACAGTCCTAAGAACGATGACATTCAGGATGCCGACTTTGAGGAGGTGAAGTGAGATTGAGTTAAATACTTATAATAATAAAAACCGTGTAACATGATTGTTACACGGTTTTTATTATTTAATTGAAGTAATATTAGTGGGTAATTCTTTAACGAACAGTATTAGTAAGACAAACGTCCATATTATATATGTTGTCCTTTTATTCTACTTATTCCTGGATAAAACGTGAATCCTCTCCATCCAAGCAAAGTCTTAAAGCCGGAGTATCAGAAACAGGAATTAGTTTCCCGGATCTTTTATCCACCTTGCAATAATACCAGGCCATTTGGTTTGGATTAAAATAAATCTCTTCGTAATCCGTCTTACTACTTTTGGGTAAATCATCACATTGATTCACCAGATCCACATCATATTCACTCTTTGCCCAGAATAAGACTTGCAAAAATCCAATATGAGAGGTATTATTTGAGCACAAATAATAGAGACGCTTCTTCTCGTCTTGGAACTGATAAATCCTTTCAATTTTGGTATTGTCACCATTTATTCTACGTACTTCAAACCCTTTCTTTCTTTCTTTCTTTTAAGGAAAATATAAGACCACCATGGATTGTAGTTGTACTGAGAACCAAAATTCTGGATACCTGCACAATGATTAGGAGTTTGCATGTGAACTAAACAAGTAATATCAGGACTATAGTATGCTGCTAACATGAGGAACCATTCAGCATACGTCATATCTACACCTATAGCATGATTGTTAATAATCGCACATTCGAACCCAAAGAAATCAATGCATCTTCTAACTAGACTATCTGGGTAGTATTTGGTTTTTCCTTGACGGTATCCTTCAATACGTTTTATACATCCTAATACATCTTTCTCAATAAATTCTTCATCTTCTTCAGCCCAAATTGGGATTGTATGTTTCCCTCGAATAGAATCAAAAAAGGCTGAGAGGTCTCCCACTTTGTCAAAGTCAAAGTACCGCATATCTGCATGAACAACTTCATATTCATCATCCATATCGGAATCCGTATTACATTTTTTACATCCGCTCAAAATTACGGACATGAGTATAACGCACGCGAGCCAACGCGGTAATGCTTTAATTGGAACCATATTTTTAATTAGACTGTTATATAACTGCAAAGATACAAAAATATAGTGGAGAACAAGCTCCACTATATTTTTTCATTTATTATCTTTTGATTTGTTTAAAGAAATTATTGAAACAAGTAAGGTATATTCATGATTTATCCTTAACTTTGCCCCGTGTTATGCGGGAGGGCAAGCCCTTTGCATGCACGAAGCGACTCCGGAAACGGGGTGCGTGGATAGATTGGATAACAAATAAGGTAAAGAGAATGATGAAAGAAATAGACTGGAGTAACCTTTCGTTCGGTTACATGAAGACGGACTACAACGTCCGTTGTTACTATCGCGACGGCAAGTGGGGCGAGATAGAAGTATGCAGCGAGGAGACCATCCCCCTGCACATGGCAGCCACAAGTCTGCACTACGGTCAGGAAGCCTTTGAGGGCCTGAAAGCCTACCGCTGTCCCGACGGAAAAGTCCGCGTGTTCCGCTCCGACGAGAACGCCGCCCGTCTGCAGTCCACCTGCCGCGGCATACTGATGCCTGAGGTCAGCACGGAGATGTTCAACGAGATGGTAGACCGCGTGGTGCGCCTCAACGAGTGCTTCATTCCCCCCTACGAGAGCGGCGCAACGCTGTACATCCGTCCGCTGCTCATCGGTACCAGTGCTCAGGTGGGTGTCCGTCCCGCTTCCGAGTATCTGTTTCTGATATTCGCAACTCCCGTAGGCCCGTATTTCAAGGGCGGTTTTGCCACCAATCCCTACGTCATCATTCGCGACTTCGACCGTTCGGCACCGCTCGGAACGGGCATCTACAAGGTGGGCGGCAATTATGCGGCCTCCCTGCGTGCCAACAAGATGGCGCACGACCTCGGCTATTCCTGCGAGTTCTACCTCGATGCCAAGGAGAAGAAGTACATGGATGAGTGCGGTGCGGCCAACTTCTTCGCTATCAAGAATAATACTTACGTCACCCCGAAGAGTTCCAGCATTCTGCCCTCCGTGACGAACAAGAGTCTGATGCAACTGGCGGAGGATATGGGCATGAAAGTGGAGCGTCGGCAGATTCCCGAAGAGGAACTGGCTACGTTCGAGGAAGCCGGAGCTTGTGGCACGGCGGCTGTCATTTCGCCCATCGGCCGAATTGACGATTTGGAGACGAAGCAGTCGTTCGTCTTCAGTCAGGACGGAAAGCCCGGCCCCGTCAGCACGATGCTTTACAACAAGTTGCGCAACATCCAGTATGGCATCGACCCCGATGTGCACGGCTGGACAAGAGTTGTGATAGAGTAGTGTCCGCTCTGCCCCGTGGGGCGAACAGCGAGAACAAAGAACTCACCGGAAAAATCCCCGGACGAACTTATAACCTTGACATTTACGGTTATAAGTTCGTCCGGGGATTTTTTTGTTTCGGGCGGATTATCCGCGCGTGCCGACAACCGTCGTCGGGGGCATCTCCTGATTGCGCCGGTCGGTCTGAGTGACCACGCGGGCGGCCAACTGCAGGAACGCATTTCCCTGCGGCGTAGAGGGGTCGAGGGCCGTCGGTGTGCCTTGGTCGCCCTGCTCGCAGATGTCCTGCACCACGGGAATCTGCCCCAAAAGAGGAACGCCCATTTCCTCTGCCAGTTGCTTCACGCCCTCCTTTCCGAACAGATAATAACGCTCGTCGGGATGCTGCGCGGGCGTGAACCACGCCATATTCTCCACCAGTCCCAAAATGGGGACGTTCACTTTCTCATTCTGATACATATTTATGCCTTTCCGCGCATCGGCCAGGGCCACCTGCTGCGGCGTGGACACGATGACGGCTCCCGTGACGGGCAGCGTCTGAACCAGCGTCAGATGGATGTCCGAGGTGCCCGGCGGGGTGTCGAGGATGAAGTAGTCGAGGTCTCCCCAGTTGGCATCGCCGATGAGCTGCTTCAGGGCATTGCTGGCCATGGCACCGCGCCACAGCGTAGCCTGCTCCGGCGAGACGAAAAAGCCGATGGAAAGCACTTTCACGCCGTATTGCTCCACGGGCTGGATGAGGTCGCGCCCGTCGATGCGCTCCGAGTAGGGGCGTGCGTCTTCTATGTTGAACATCTTGGGCACCGAGGGGCCGAAGATGTCGCAGTCGAGCAGTCCCACGCGATGGCCCAGCCGCGCCAGTGCCACGGCCAAATTGGCCGCTACGGTGCTTTTTCCCACGCCGCCCTTGCCGGAACTGACGGCAATGATGTTCCGCACGCCCGGCAGCAGTTCGGGCAATTCGGGACGCGTAGCCTGCAACGTCTTGGTCTTAATCTCCACGGTGACGTCTTTCGACACATACGCGTGTATGGCCGCCTCGCAGGCTTTCAGCATACTTTTCATGAACGGGTCGGTGGGCTTGTCGAAGATGAGCGAGAACGATACGTGCATCCCGCTGATGCGCAGGTCGTCCTCCACCATGTTCATCTCCACCACGTTGCGCCCCGTGCCGGGGTAGCGTACCGTGGCGAGGGCGTCCATTATCAGTTTGGGGTATATTTCCATGATAGTGTCTTTTTCTTGTCTGCAAAGGTAATAAAAAGCTGCGAGGTGTCAAAGTCCGGCCCCCATCTTTTACATCGTTCGCGCGCAATAAGGGATTTGTCGCCCGGATGTACGGCAACAAAGTGCATGGTTTTCCGATACAAATTCGCTGCGCACTGCGCTATATGAAACAGCCTCGGAAATCATTCTCTGTTCATCGGCGACGGACGTACATTCATCGACGATGTACGAACATTCATCGACGACGGACGGCCGTTCATCGGCCGATGAATGAAGGATAGCTCATAAAGTCTGCATGAATCCGCAGATTCCGCGACCGGAATAGCCTCGGAGCATTCATATTTTCCGACCTTTCGTTTCCGGCAGTTGATTATTTTTTGTACTTTTGCCCGCATCTTGGCAATAGTGCCTCAATCTATTAACTATATGTAATGAAGAAACTTTTATTCTCCCTTTTCCTGTTGCTGACCGTCGTAGTCGGTCGGGCCGCAGACTTTGAAGTCGGTGGCATTTATTACAACATTACGTCCGCCGAGGAACTTAGCGTTGAGGTGACGCGTGGTGGTTATGCTTATTCCGGTGCTGTTGTAATTCCGGAAAGCGTTACTTACGATGATAACACGTATCGTGTAACGGCGATAGGCAAGGAGGCGTTCTATGGTTGCTATTGTCTCACCTCTGTTACCATCCCCAATAGTGTGACAGCGATAGGCGAGGGCGCATTCTTTAGTTGCGAAGGTCTTACTTCCGTTATCATCCCCCATAGTGTGGCAACAATAGGCGACAACGCGTTTTATTTATGCTGTAGCCTTACTTCCGTCACCATCCCCAATAGTGTGACAAGAATAAGCGGGCACGCGTTCTATAGGTGTGGTGGTCTCACTTCCGTTACCATTCCCGATAGCGTGACAGAGATAGGCGACGATGCGTTCGCTTATTGCTATGGTCTTACTTCCGTTACCATCCCTCACAGTGTGACAACGATAGGCGACAACGCGTTCTTTTATTGCAGTAATCTTGCTTCCATTACCCTCGGTAATAGTGTGACAACAATAGGCTACCGTGCGTTTTATAGGTGCGGTGGTCTTACTTCTGTTACCATCCCCCATAGTGTGACAGAGATAGGCAAGGGCGCGTTCTATGAATGCAACGGTCTTACTTCTATCTCCATTCCTAATAGTGTTGTCGGGATAGGTGACGAGGCGTTCGCTTACTGTAGTGGTCTTACTTCCATAACCATTGGTAATAGTGTGACAATCATTGGCAGTTTCGCGTTTAACAGTTGCATTGCTTTGAAAGATGTTTACTGCCTTGCAGAAACTGTTCCGAACACAGGCTCTTATGCTTTTAACGGCGTGAAACAATCCTCGGCAACGCTTCATGTTCCTGCTGCCTCTTCTGAGGCTTATAGCGTAACGAAACCGTGGAGTGTTTTCGGACAGATAGTTACCATCGGCGAGGGCGACGGCATAGAACAATTAGCCTCTGAGGAGGGGACTGCATCCTTTAAGAATCCGACTGTCTATGACCTCGGCGGTACTCGTGTGTCGAATCCCCGAAAAGGTATCTATGTCATCAGGGGCAGGAAAACGGTTGTGAAATAATACCGGCCTTTCGCTTCCGATAATTGATTATTTTTCGTACCTTTGCCGTAACAGACAATCGTGTTATCAAAATGACATCCTTTATGAAAAAACTGTGTTTACTGGCATTACTGCTATGCACCTGTAGCGTATTTGCACAATCTCAACAACTTGTCGTGGGAGTTTCCGGCAATGGGTATGTAACCCGTCAGCACGACGGGGCGCAGATTACAGACAAAGGAATTGCGCGCTGGACAAATCCTAAAAGCGTTGTCAGTGTCTACTTTTACCTGCATCAGCCGACAAAGGCCGACCTGTCGTTATATGCCAAAGGGCATTCCGAAATCAAGGTCAGCTATGGTAAGAAGAGCTTCAAGGTCAGTCTGGACTCGGACGATTACACACAAGTGCCGGTAGGAAGCATTGATGTGCGGCACGCCGGATATGTCCGTATCGACTTGCAAGGACTCTCCAAGCGTGGCGATGATTTCGGCGAAGTCAAGCAGTTGCTGGCAAATAATGTTATCGGGAAGAGTAATTACGTGAAGGACTTCTCTGACTATTGGGGACGCCGCGGGCCTTCCGTGCATCTGGCATATACGTTGCCGAAAGGCGATACCGAATGGTTCTACAATGAAGTCACTGTACCCAAGGAAGGCGAGACCATGCACAGCTACTACATGGCCGCCGGTTTCGGAGAGGGCTATTTCGGGATGCAGTACAACTCCCCGACGGAACGTCGCATTCTCTTCTCCGTATGGAGTCCTTTCGATACACAAGATCCCAGAGAGATTCCTGACGACCAGAAGATTAAGTTGTTGCGACAAGGCAAAGATGTGTATATCGGAGAGTTCGGCAACGAAGGTTCGGGCGGACAAAGTTACTTGAAGTACCCCTGGAAAGCCGGTCATACCTACAAATTCCTGATGCAGGTAAGGCCCGACGGGCAAGGGAATACAATCTATACGGCTTATTTCTATGCAACGGACGAAAAGGAATGGAGACTCATTGCAAGTTTCCTGCGGCCGCAGACCAGCACATGGTATAGACACGCTCATAGTTTCCTTGAGAACTTCAATCCTCAGCAAGGCTATCTGTCGCGTAAGGTGCTCTTCGGCAATCAGTGGGCACGCAGCAAAGAGGGTAAGTGGACCCGGCTCACCGACGCTACCTTTACACACGATGCAACGGCGCATGCCAAAGTCCGTCTCGATTATCAGGGAGGTAATACCAAAGACAACCGTTTCTACCTGAAAATGGGAGGCTTCTTTAACGAATCCGTTCCCATGGGGACAAAGTTCCATTGCAAGCCAACCGGCAAAGAACCGGAAATTGATTGGGAAGCCTTGCAGAAACTGTAAACCGGAACCGGACGCGGGAAGCAAATAAAAATGGGGATAAATTTGGCGGAATCGCTCACTTATTCGTATCTTTGCCCCGGAAGTTTCAATGTTTAACCCTTAAATAATTCGGATATGAAAGACTTAAAAGGAACTAAGACGGAGAAGAATTTGCAGGAAGCCTTTGCTGGAGAGTCCATGGCACGGAACAAGTACACTTATTTTGCCTCGCGTGCCAAGAAGGACGGTTACGTGCAGATTGCTGAAATTTTTGAGGAAACGGCTGCTAACGAAAAGGAGCATGCCAAACTGTGGTATAAGTTTCTTTGTGGCGGTTCGGTGGGCGACACCGTGCAGAATCTGACTGATGCCGCCGAGGGTGAGAACTTCGAGTGGACGGATATGTACGACCGCATGGCTCGTGAGGCCCGTGAAGAGGGCTTTACGGAGATTGCCGAGAAGTTTGCTCTGGTGGCCGCCGTCGAGCGCGAGCACGAAAAGCGTTATCGCCAGTTGTTGAAGAATGTCAAGGAAGGACTGGTATTTTCCCGTGAGGGGGATATGGTATGGCAGTGCTCTAATTGCGGCCATATTGTCATCGGTCAGAAGGCACCCGAAATCTGTCCCACGTGCGACCATCCGCAGAGCTACTTCCGGTTGCGTGCGGAGAATTATTGATGTAAAGCGAAAGTGCGGATAATCCATCTCTGACGTTCTGCACTTGCTAACGGCAGACCTTGGATTTAGAGAAAAAAAAATGGCCCCTCAGGACAGATGTCCTGAGGGGCCGATTCTCAATATAACAGCTATTTATTCACTTCTCTACAAACCTTTTAGCCACTCTTCTGCCAGAGCCGGCCAAAGAAGACCTGCACCGCGACGCATGCCGTAACCGTGTCCTCCACGGACGAGGAAGTGTGCCTCGATAGGGGCTCCGGCGCGCTGCATGGCATCCAAGATTACAGGAACGGAGGGGCCGCTGTAATGAATGTCGTCCTGCGTGCCGAAAACAAAGAGGGGAGGAGTGTCCTTTGTGACGGTAAGTTCGGGCGTAAGTGTATGATTTTCGCCCTCGTCAAGGTAAGCCGGATAGATGAGTATGCCGAAGTCGGGGCGACACGAAAGCGTGTCTGTCTTGTCCTTGGAATTTGCCTCGTAGGCGGGTTCATTCCAGCGGGTGCAGGCGCGGCACGACAGACTGGCGCCGGCCGAAAAACCGATTACCCCGACTTGCGTGGCTCCCTTGCTGCGCACCAGTCGGATGGCGCGTTGCACATCCTGAAGGGCTCCCAAGCGATTGTTTGGCACACGATAGGCCAATACGTAGGCATTATAGCCGAGTGACGAAAGCCATAGGGCGATTTCCTGTCCCTCCTTTTCGTAAGCCAACATTGCGTAGGCACCGCCCGGACAGACGATGACGGCTTTTCCGTTGCTCTTCTCGGCTTCGGGGACGAACGCCTCTAATGTGGGATTAGTCACTTCGTAGAAACAACGTCCGTCGTTGGGACGCTCTTTCCATACAAGTTCTTTCTGTTCCCCGCCATCCGGCAGACCACCCGGCCAAATAGCCGTGCTGCGGTTGATAAACTGGCAATGGGCAAGGGACAGTTGGCAAAGACAGAAAAGAGAGAGGCAGAGTCGCTTCATAGGTGTATGGTTTTGTTTATTAGATAGTTGTCAAGTAAGGTTATGGCAGCCATTGCTTCCACAACGGGGACTGCACGGGGGAGGACACAGGCATCATGTCGCCCGCGGGCTTTCAGCGTAGTGGGTTCTCCCTCGGTTGTAACTGTCTGCTGCTCACGCAACAGAGTGGCCACGGGCTTGAATGCGACACGGAAATAAATGTCCTGCCCGTTGGATATGCCACCTTGTATTCCACCACTGCGATTGGTCGCTGTCGTGATTCCTCTGTTTCCGTCCGGCATGAAAATGTCGTTCTGCTCCGAGCCACGCTGACACATACCGGCGAAGCCCATGCCGTATTCAAAGCCTTTGGCCGCATTGATGCTGAGCATGGCGTGGCCCAGTTCCGCATGCAGCTTGCCGAAAGCCGGCTCGCCCAGTCCGATGGGGCAGCCCTGAATGATGCAGGCTATTACGCCGCCGATGGTGTCTCCTTCGGCTTTTACGTCGCAGATGAGTGCGGCCATGCGTTCTGCCGTTGCAGGGTCGGGACAGCGTACATCGTTCATTTCCGCTTGGGCGAGGTCATAATCCTTGTATGAGCCTTTCAGGCAAATGTCTCCGACCTGTTGGGTGTAGGCCTGAATGGTGATGCCTAACTGGCGAAGAGCCAACTTGGCAAAAGCACCTGCCACGACCCGGCTGATTGTTTCGCGTGCAGACGAACGACCGCCGCCACGGTGATCGCGGATGCCGTACTTGTGAAAATAAGTGAAATCGGCATGGCTAGGCCGAAACACGTCGCGTAGTTCGTCGTAGTCGTTGCTGTGCTGATTGGTATTGCGCACAATGAACCCTATGGGCTGCCCAGTCGTTCGTCCGTCGAACACGCCGCTCAACACTTCCACGCGGTCGCTCTCCTGTCGGGCGGTGGTCAGTTTGCTTTGGCCGGGACGACGGCGGTCGAGTTCGCTTTGAATGAACTCCAAATCGAACTCAATATTGGCCGGCATACCATCAATGACACCACCGATGGCCGCTCCGTGGCTCTCACCGAAACTTGTCAGGCGGAAGATATGACCGAAAGTGTTACGCATGGCAATGTCCGCATCCGCAGTGGTCGCCGTGTTCGTGGTCGTGACCGCATCCTTCGCAGTCTTCACAACCGCAACCGCAGCCGCCTTCGCCGGTAATCATCTTTAATGTGGCGGTGATTTCCTCTTTCGTGGCTTCGCGGATGTCTACCATCTCGCCCACGAAAATAAGGGACTTGCCTGCCAGAGGATGGTTCAGGTCTACAACGACTTCCGTTTCGCCGATTTCGGTGATTAACCCGTTGAAACGCTGACCGTCGGCATTCTGCAAGGGAACGATGGCACCCTTATAGATGTACTGCTTGTCAAGTCTGCCGTCAATTTCGAATGTAGTGCGAGGCACCGTGATAACACGTTCCTGTTCGTACTCTCCGTAAGCCTGTTCGGGAGTTAGCTCAAAGTCGAACTCGGCATCTTTCTGCAAATTCACAATCTGTCCCTCGAAGTCATCGAGCGTCATGCCCAGTCCGCTCACAAACTGGAACGGCTGCTCTTTCGTTGCTTCTTCGACAAGTTCGCGCTTTCCGTCACTATCTTTTGTGTACAACCGATAGGCTACAGCCACATGTAAGTTTGGTTTGATTTCTGACATACTTCTTTGAAATTTATGTTGATATATGTTTCTGCAAAGGTAGGAAATAATTATGAATAAATTCTAATCTTTATTGTGCTAAATTGCTTTAGAGGTATTGGCTCGTGTATCCTATGCCTGCGGCTTTCAGTGCTTCGGGAGAGCCTTGGAACAGTAGATTGCCACCTTGTCGGCCGCCCTCGGGCCCCATGTCGATGAGGTAATCGGCGGCACGGATGACGTCGAGGTTATGCTCGATGACGACAACAGTATTTCCCTTGTCTACAAGGCGGTTCAGGACAGAGAGCAAGACGCGGATGTCCTCGAAGTGTAGACCTGTCGTCGGTTCGTCGAGGATATAAAGCGTGTGCCCTGTCTCGCGCTTCGAGAGTTCTGTTCCCAGTTTGACACGCTGACTTTCGCCGCCCGACAGGGTCGTACTGGGCTGACCGAGCTTGATATATCCCAGACCTACATCCTGAAGAACTTTGACCTTTCCGAGAATCTGCGGTTGATTTTCAAAGAACTCTACGGCCTGATTGATTGTCATATCAAGCACATCGGCAATGCTTTTGCCTTTGAAGCGGACTTCCAGTGTCTCGCGATTATAGCGTTTGCCGTGACACTCCTCACAGGGGACATACACGTCCGGTAGGAAATTCATTTCAATTGTGCGGTAGCCATTGCCCGAACACGTTTCACACCGGCCTCCCTTGACGTTAAACGAGAAACGGCCCGGCTTGTATCCCCGGATTTTGGCTTCCGGAAGTTGAGCATAGAGGTCGCGTATGTCGTTGAAGATTCCAGTATATGTAGCTGGATTGGAACGTGGCGTGCGGCCTAACGGACTTTGGTCTACATTGACAACTTTGTCGATGTACTCCAGTCCTTCGATGCGGTCGTAGGTCAGGGGAACTTTTAGAGAGCGATAGAAGTGTTGGGAAAGAATGGGGTATAGCGTTTCGTTGATGAGTGTGGATTTACCGCTTCCGCTGACACCCGTAACACAAATGAATGTGCCGAGGGGGAGTGTAATATCTACATTCTTCAGATTATTGCCGCGACAGCCATAAAGGGAAATATGCTCGCCCGACAATTCTCTTTCGGTTCTTTCCGAGGAAGAAGCATCCTCTTTTCTCTTCTCAAGCGACGAAAGGGGATTCTTCAGGTACCGACTTGTGAGCGTATCGGCTTTCAGCATATCGGGGAATGTACCCTGAAACACAACTTCACCTCCCTTGCGACCGGCACATGGCCCAATGTCCACTATCCAATCGGCGGCGCGCATCATGTCCTCATCATGTTCAACGACAATGACCGTATTACCCGTATCGCGTAGTGCCTTCAGCGAGTGGATGAGCCGCTGATTGTCACGCTGATGCAGTCCGATGCTCGGTTCATCCAGAATGTAGAGTACATTCACCAACTGACTGCCAATCTGCGTGGCCAGGCGGATGCGCTGACTTTCGCCGCCCGATAGTGACGCGGAAGCACGGTTGAGCGAGAGATAACCGAGACCCACATCGAGAAGAAATTTTAGTCGTGTACGTATTTCTTTCAGTATTTCGGGAGCTATTTTGCGTTGGTGCTCGGTCAGTCGGGCGTCCAGTTGCTCCAACCAACGGTATAGCTCTTCAAGATCCATTGCAGAGAGTTCGGCAATGTTTTTGTCGGCAATGCGAAAATGCAGGGCTTGCCGGTTTAGACGTTGCCCGTGACATTCAGGGCATTGGCAGTCCCGGCTGAATTGTCCCACCCACTTCTGAGCCGTAGCCCTTTGGTCGTTCTCCTGAGTGGTGCGGATGTACTTCACCAACCCCTCAAACGTGCAATAATAGTCATTAGACGTTTTTGTCACGTCCGAAGGAATACGCAACCGCTCGATGCTACCGTTGAGAATCTCGTTCAGGACTTCATCGTTGAGTTTACTTATGGGGTCGTTCACCGTGAAGCCGTGCTTGTCCAGTATAGCCTGTATTTGCCAGAAGATGATACTGTTTTTCCACTTCCCGAGCGGCACGATTGCCCCATCATGGATAGAAAGACTCTTGTCGGGGATGATAAGATTACGGTCGATAAGTGACACATATCCCAGTCCTTTACAATGCGGACAGGCACCTTGCGGGCTGTTAAACGAAAAATCGTGTGGCGCAGGGTCGCCGTATGAAATGCCGCTTGTGGGACACATGAGGCGGCGGCTGTAGTGGCGTATCTCTTCGTTCTGAACGTCATAAACCATCATCAGTCCATCGCCTTGTTTCAGCGTATTGGTTACGCTATTCTGTAGCCTGTGGTCGTCAGTTTCCTTAACGACCAATCTGTCTACCACAACCTCGATGCTGTGATTCTTGTATCGGTCGAGTTGCATCCCCGGCTCTATTTCTCTGATTTCGCCATCCACACGGACATACAAGTAGCCCTTTTTCTGCACCGTCTCGAACAGCTCCTTATAATGTCCCTTTCGGTTCTTGACAAACGGTGCCAGCAAATATACCTTTCGTCCGAGGTAATCATTTAGCAGCAGATTGACGATTTGCTCCTCGGTGTATTTCACCATACGCTCATTCGTCACATACGAGAACGCCTCTCCCACGCGGGCATAAAGGAGACGCAGGAAGTCGTAAATCTCGGTTGTCGTACCGACAGTCGAGCGTGGATTCTTGTTTGTTGTTTTCTGTTCGATGCTGATGACGGGCGAAAGTCCTGTTATTTTATCAACATCCGGCCGTTCCATGTTGCCGAGAAAATTGCGGGCGTAAGCAGAGAACGTTTCGATATATCTACGTTGCCCCTCGGCAAAAATAGTGTCAAAAGCCAGACTGGACTTTCCGCTTCCGCTCAGTCCCGTGATAACGGTAAGGCTCTGGCGCGGAATCTCAACATCTATATTCTTCAGGTTGTGGACGCGAGCCCCCCATACCTTAATTTCCCCTTTGTTATTCGCCATTTCCGATTGCCTTGCTTTCGTTATTATATCCTTTGATGACATTCACATCTTTGCGGATGTTGTATTTTCGTCCATCGGCCCCACGGGCTTGCACAACCACATAGTAGACCCCGTCCTTAACCGTATGGCCGTTCCATTTGCCGTCCCATCCGCCATTGAGGTCTGACCACGAGTATATTTTCTGTCCCCAACGGTTGAAGATGGTTGCCTTGAACTCTACGATGCTCTGAAAACCGTCCTTCGCCTTGTACACGTCATTGAAGCCGTCGCCGTTGGGAGAAAAAGCATTGGGAAATTCCAGTTTGCTTTCGCTGATGGTTACCTGTATGGGATTGGCTTCGCCTTCTTCCGGGAAGACGATGGTGTCGTTTCCGCATATAAAGGTGGCATACAGTTGTACATAAAACGACCCGCTTTCCGTGAACGTGTAGTCTACGTTTTCTTCAAAGCGATGTAACAAAGGAGTGTGTGCCTCTCCCGGTCGGTATATTTTCCACTCATAGCGGGCCGAATACTCTCCCAAATCCGATGGGTGCGCCGTGAAGTGGGCCTGCAGAGGAGCACTTTGCCCACCTGCGGCATCTTCAATTTCTTCACCCTCCGTCGTGATGTATAAAGCCGTCGGATTGACCGTCTGGGCCCATCCTGCTATTGCCATCACCCATAAGTATAATGCTGAAAGTAGAATCGTTTTTTTCATCATATCGTATTCTTATAACAAAGACAAAGATACGGATTTTTCTTATAAATACATGGATAAAACGTAGAGTTTTTTGCGCCTTGCCTGAATTAAACGCAATTATCGCCCGTAAAAGATTCCGTGAGCAGATAGAAAAATAAGGGCGGATTCTCGTAAAGTACGTCTCCCGTCCTTAGGAGGATTATATTATTCAAAGGCGACCGGTTAATTATTCGCTCACCTTTGAATAATTAACCGGTCGCCTTTGAATAAACTAATCTTCGTTTCCTTTTACGCGTAGTTCCTTGTTTAAGCTCCTTGTTTTATAGGCTAACGCTCGGAAAAAGTCTGCAATGCTTGTTTTTTCGCTCACTTCGTCGTATATTTGCCCCTATAAATTGAAAAAAGTATTTATGAAACGCTTATTTATTTTCTTTGGGCTATGCCTGCTGGAGCTCGCGTTGTATGCAGCTTCGTCGGTGCGCATAGGCGTATTGCTACCTCTAAAGGAAAAAACAGAACGTGGAACGACGTTTATCGAATTTTATCAAGGCCTGTTGATGGCCGTAGAGCAGGCAAAGGAAAAAGGGATAAATGTGGACGTCTATGCGGCGGATTGTGGTGCTTCGGAAACGCAGCTTCAGGAAGTGCTGAAGAATCCGGCTTTGCAGGAAATGGATGTCATTTTTGGCCCGGCGGATGCCGTGCAAGTAACCTCTTTGTCCGAGTATTGCCGGCAGCACCGGATTCGCATGGTACTTCCTTTCAATACGCCTTGTCCGCAGGTTTATAGTAATCCGTGGATTTATCAGGTAGGGGTTACTCAGGAATTGCTTTATCCCGCTATCACGACACTTGTCCTTAATTCTCTGGAGGATAGCAATTTTATAATATGCCATAGTGGAGAGGCAGATGCTCGCGGAGGTTCCTTTGTGGAGCATATCAAGCAAGTCTTGTCCCTACATAATATGCAGACAACTACGCTTGCCGCAAACGCTGATGAGTTCGCGTTCGACCGTGCTCTTAACCAGTTCCGGCGCAACGTGATTCTTCTTGACAGTCGTAGCAACACGGCTCTCAATCAGTTGCTGGTGAATCTGAAGTCTTATCAGCAGAAATATCCTCAATATAAAATATCTCTGCTTGGTTATCCGGAGTGGCTGACTTATACGAAGGAGCATCTTCAGGATTTCTATCTGTTTGATACCTATGTGTATTCTCCTTATTTTCGTAATCCTTTAAGCGGGCGCGTGGCAAAATTTGAGCAGAACTATCAGCAGAACTTCGGCTCTACCATGCGAAACACTTTTCCACGTGCGGGTATGTTGGGCTACGATTTAGGCAATTATTTTCTGCAGGGTATTGCTACCTTGGGTGATGACTTCGACAGGCAACAGAACGTATTAGAACAACGTCCTTTGCAGCATGGCTTCCGCTTCCAGCGTGTGGGCGAGCAAGGGGGCTTTGTCAATCTGTATGCGTTATTGGTTCATTATACGACAAACAAAACCATTCAAGTGCTGAAATGAGACGTATTATCTTGATTTTGCTGATTTTCAATATTCACTTTGCTTTTCAGAATGCTGCAAAGGCTCAAGTTGGTGAATATCGCAATGCACTGGCACTTGGCGTGAATGGGGGATATGTATTGAATAAAGTCTCTTTTGATCCTACAATCAAACAAGGCTATCATGGCGGTGCAAGTATGGGACTTACGCTGCGCTATACTTGTGAAAAATACTTCAAGGTGTTGTGTGCCTTGCAGTTTGAAGCTAACTATGCGCAGTTGGGGTGGAAAGAAGTGATTGAGACCAGCAGTGATACATACAGCCGTACCGTTAATTATATTCAGATGCCACTGTTGGCGCGTCTCGGTTTCGGACGGGAAGAAAAGGGAGTGATGGGATTCCTCGTTTTAGGGCCTCAGGTGGATTTTTATCTTAATGACCGGGATAAACGGGGAGGGGAGTGGAGCAGTGAAACTTTGGCATCGCGTCCCAATCATGTTACACAGCAATATGACCTGC
Organism: uncultured Prevotellaceae bacterium; assembly: GCA_947176535.1. Taxonomy (GTDB): domain Bacteria; phylum Bacteroidota; class Bacteroidia; order Bacteroidales; family Bacteroidaceae; genus Physcousia. The sequence goes on along the minus strand of CAMWQU010000006.1, from coordinate 1,127 downwards.
CCATTCAGAATACGTTCGAATATGGTATTACCGGTGGTTTAGGTCTGGAAGTCAATACCCGTCATGCAGGGCATTTCATGATTGAAGGCCGCTATTATTACGGCCTTTCAAACATGTTTCACGATGGTAAGTCCGACCCTTTCGGGCGTTCTGCAAACGGAACTATCGTGGCTAAAGCGACTTATCTATTCGATTTATTCCGTCGGAAGTAAAAACGAACTATCTTAGTCTATCCAATGACTTAATCAACAATTCATCTTTCAAGATACCCCGAAAAGCCAAATAGTTCAAAATGATGCATACGGCGGGAAATGCTGCCGTAACATGCGGTGTAAAGACATATCCGTTTCCGTGTGCGATATAGAGGAGCACTCCAAAGAAAGCGTAGTAACCTAATAGTAAGATCATACAAAGCACTGCGACGCGCATTTGTAGGGCACGCCGACGGAAAAGGAAGATATTAAGGAATGTCAATGCACTGATACCCGTCAGTAAAGCGAATAGGGCCCACGTAAACTCATGGGTTTCTGTCTCGTTTATTTTCAGCCATAGGTTGTAAAGATCGGAAATCCGTTCTCCTTGTGCCGTGCAGAAATATCCCAAAGGCATACTCAGACACACCACACCCAATATGGCCGATATGAGAAGATAAAGGGATTGTATGCGTTGAATCATGACTTCTTAATCTTCAGTCGTGGTCTCGGCTGTCGGGTTGCGGAAATAAACTTTTCCCTCAATAAATTCTTGTGTGGCAATCAAAGAAGGCTTTGGCATCTTCTCGTAGAAGCGAGATATTTCAATTTGTTCACGATTCTCAAACACCTCGTCAAGGTTGTCTGTAGAAGAAGCAAACTCTTGTAATTTCTTTGATAGTTCCTGCTTGATGTCTACTGAAATCTGGTTTGCACGTTTACCGATAATGGCAATGCTTTCGTAAATGTTGTCAGTGTCCTTGCACAAATTCATGATGTCACGGGTTACCGTACTGGTAGGTGCTGCTGTTTTCTTGTAGTCCATGTTATATAAATCTTTTAATTTTCTTTTTTAGTTATTTCCAAATTCTGTTGGGTGAGGATTCACCGCACTTTCGGCATTCTCGAAAATAGTCTTAGCCTCTTTTAGGTATT
>CAMWQU010000005.1 GCA_947176535.1 uncultured Prevotellaceae bacterium | reverse complement strand
AACTCTACATTGTAAATATCTTTTTTTCTTTTTTTCCGAAATTAACGATACCGAAGAGTGATGTCTGACTTTTCTGATTCTTCAAAAGAATCAACGGTTGATTCTCATTACTTGTACTACTTTCTTGTCTATGTAAATCTTTCAATGAACTCTTTCATTGCTTGTGAGAGGCGTTCCTCTCATTTGCGGTTGCAAAGGTACGGACTATTTTTGAACTGACAAAACATTTCCACACTTTTTTTTTATTTTTTTTGTTTTTTGTCCATTCTTTTGCTTTTATCGGTGCCTTATAGTACCTTTGTCCGTACATCTATAAAATAAAAATGCGCGTGCACATACATTTAAGATACATAGGCGTATACGCCCATTACCACGCGATACAAAGTAAGAACAGACAAAGAAGTAAATAAATTATAAAATAAAAAGCAATGAAATCCTTTTTCAAGTACACTATGGCCAGTTTGTTGGCCTTAATCCTGTTTTCAGTCATTTCCACAATCATCACCATAGTGTCGTTTGCCGGCATGATGGCCATGGATGGGATGACGCCCCCCGTAAAAGATAATTCCATTTTGCGCATTAACCTGAAAGGCATTTTACCCGAACAGACGGAAGAGAACCCATTGGTGATGTTCATGGGAGGCAACAAAGAGAGCCTCCCCGGTCTGCAGACGCTGACCGAGGCCATCCGAAAAGCCGGCGAGAACGAACACATAAAGGGAATCTACATCGAGGATGCTATGCTGGCCGCTACTCCTGCCACCCTACAGGAACTGCGTCAGGCTCTCACCGACTTCAAGAAAAGCGGAAAGTTCATTATTGCGTATAGTGACAATTACTCCCAGAGCGGTTACTACATCTGCTCCGTGGCCGACAAAGTGATGGTAAACCCCGAAGGACTTATCGACTGGCACGGACTGGCTTCCGAGACCCTATTCTTCAAAGATGCTTTGGAGAAAGTGGGTATACGGATGCAGGTCTTCAAGGTGGGAACCTTCAAGAGTGCCGTCGAGCCTTTCACCAACTCGGAAATGAGCGAGGCCAACCGCGAACAGATTACTTCTTTCCTCGGCAACATCTGGAAGAACATGCTGCTGGAGGTGTCCGAAGACCGTAAGATTAACGTCGATAAACTGAACGCACTGGCCGACGAATATACGGCACTCCATCCCGCCCAATACCTCATCGACAACCGTCTGGCGGACACGCTAACCTACATCGACGGTGTGAAAGACTATCTGAAAAAGAAAATGGAGATAGACGAAGACAAAGCGTTGAACTTTGTTTCCCCCAAGGAAATGGTCAGTGCCGAAATCCCCGACTTCAAGGAAGAGAAAGAGAAAATTGCCGTCTACTATGCGGTGGGTAGCATCGTACAGACGGCCGACGACGGTTTTTCCATCGGCAGCAAAGACCCTCAGATTGTAGGCGAGAAAGTCATAGACGACCTGCGCGCCCTGCGTGAGGACGACGATGTGAAAGCCGTTGTACTCCGTGTGAACTCCGGCGGCGGATCGGCTTATGCCAGCGAACAGATATGGCGCGAGGTGGAACTGCTGAAGGAGAAGAAGCCCGTTGTCGTCTCCATGGGCGGCATGGCAGCCTCCGGCGGTTATTACATTTCCTGCGGTGCCAACAAGATTTATGCCGAGCCCACCACGCTGACCGGCAGCATCGGTATCTTCGGCATGATTCCCGACATAAGCGAACTGGTCACTCAGAAAGTAGGTGTCAAGTTTGATGCCGTGAAGACCAACGCGCTGAGCGACATGGGTACCATGAGCCGCCCGATGAATGCGGAAGAAAGCAGACTCATGCAGGCCATGGTGGAGCGCGGATACGAGACATTCACCGGCCGTGTGGCCATCGGTCGCAAGATGCCTATAGAGAAAGTGAAAACCATCGCAGAGGGTCGCGTATGGACCGGTGAGCAGGCCAAAGAACTGGGATTAGTGGACAAACTGGGCAGTCTGAGCGATGCCGTGAAGGCTGCCGCTAAACTGGCCAAGGTGGAAAAATACAACACCGTCGATTACCCCACGCCCGAACCGTGGTTCACTCAGTTCCTGAACAATCAGAAGTCAAACTACTTAGACGCCGAACTGCGCAACACATTAGGCGAATACTACACGACATTCTCTCTGCTGCGCAACCTGCGCAACCAAGACCGCCTGCAGATGCGTCTGCCTTTCGACCCGAATATCAAGTAAGCAACAAGACCTACAACACAGCAAGGACGTATGGAAGGGGATTTGGTACACATCAACAAATGGCTGTTACCGCTAAGTTGGCTCTACGGCATGGGAACTGCCGTGCGCAACGCGCTGTTTGACATGGGTGTGCTGAAGTCGCACAGCTACAACATCCCCATCATCTGCATCGGCAACCTCACCGTAGGCGGAACCGGCAAGACCCCTCACACGGAATATCTGCTGCAACTACTGAAGAAGGAACACAAAGTGGCTGTGCTGAGCCGCGGTTACAAGCGAAAGAGCAAAGGCTACGTGTTGGCCACACCGGAGAGCACCGTGGAGGAAATTGGTGACGAACCGTGGCAAATGAAACAGAAATATCCGGACGTGTATGTCGCCGTAGACCGGGATCGCCGACGGGGCATCAGACACTTGTGCCGGGACGAGGCCACACGCGACGTGGAAGTCATCCTGCTCGACGATGCCTATCAGCACCGCTACGTGCAGGCGGGCGTGAACATCCTGCTCGTGGACTACCACCGCATGATTACCGACGACACCCTGCTGCCGGCCGGCCGCTTGCGCGAGTCCAAGGACGGCATCAGCCGTGCCCACATCGTCGTCGTCACCAAATGTCCGCACACCATCAAGCCCATGGGATTCCGCGTCATAAGGAAAGCACTCGACGTGCGTCCCTACCAGCAACTCTACTTCAGCACATTCCGCTACGGACTGCTGCAACCCATCTTCGGGAAAGGAGCGGAACGCAGTCTGGAAAGCATCCGGCCCGACGAGTCGGTACTGCTGCTTACGGGCATCGGGTCGCCGGAGCAGATGCAGATGGACATCAGTCATTACTCCGAACGCATCACGCCGCTCACCTACCCCGACCATCACTACTTCTCATCCGCCGACGTGAAGCACATCAACCAGACATTTGCCACACTGCCGCAACCGCGCATCATCATCACAACAGAGAAAGATGCCACACGCCTCCGGACGCTCTCCGGAGAACTGAGCGACGAGGTAAAAGAGGCTCTTTATATGCTTCCCGTCCGGGTGGACATCATGCGGAACGAGCATACATCATTTAACGAAAAAATAACCGACTATGTACTCAAAAATTCAAGAAACAGCATCCTGGCTAAAGGCCGAGATGACGACTAATCCGCAGACGGCCATCATCATGGGCACCGGATTGGGCCATCTCGCCGACGAGATAGAAGTCACCCGCTCCATACCCTATGCCGAGATTCCCAACTTCCCGCAAAGCACCGTGGAGGGGCACAGTGGCAAGCTAATTTTCGGTAAACTGGGCGGAAAAGATATCATGGCCATGCAGGGCCGCTTCCATTTCTACGAGGGATATTCGATGAAGGAGGTAACTTTCCCCATCCGCGTGATGTATGAAATCGGTATCAAGACGTTATTTGTAAGCAACGCCGGCGGCGGCACCAACCCGACCTTTCACGTGGGCGACCTCATGATTATCACCGACCACATCAACTTCTTCCCCGAGCATCCCCTGCGCGGAAAGAACTTCCCCACGGGGCCGCGCTTTCCGGACATGCACGAGGCTTACGACCGCGGCCTCATCCGGTTGGCCGACGAGATAGCCCGCGAAAAGGGCATCGAGGTGCAACACGGCGTATATCTGGGCACACAAGGCCCGACGTTCGAGACTCCGGCTGAATACCGTATGTTCGCACGCATGGGCGGCGACTCGGTGGGCATGAGCACGGTGCCTGAGGTCATCGTAGCCCGTCACTGCGGCATCAGGGTTTTCGGCGTGAGCGTCATCACCGACCTGGGCATCGAGGGTCAGGTTGTGGAAGTCAGCCATGAGGAGGTGCAGCGCGCCGCCAACGAGGTGCAGCCCAAGATGGCGGAAATCATGAGAGAGATGATAAGAAGAAGCTGAACGAAATCATAACTATGGAAATATCCGAACTGGGTGAGTTCGGCCTCATAAAGCGGCTCACCGAAAACATAGCTCCCCGGAACGCGAGCACGGAAAAGGGGGTGGGCGATGATTGCGCCGTGCTGAACTACGGCGGCCCGAACCGCCTGCTCGTCACCACCGACATGCTCATGGAGGGCATCCACTTCGACCTGCAATACACGCCCCTGCGGCACTTAGGTTGGAAGTCAGTCATCGTGAACCTGAGCGACATCTACGCCATGATGGGCACCCCGAGGCAGATTACCGTAAGTCTAGCTCTCTCGAAGCGCTTCACCGTGGAGGACATCGAAGAACTGTACGCCGGCATGCGGATGGCCTGCGAGGCGCACCACGTAGACCTCGTGGGGGGCGACACGACATCCAGTCTGACCGGCCTGGCCATCAGCATCACCGCCATCGGCGAGGTTGCGCCCGAAGACATCGTCTACCGCTCAGGCGCACAGCCTAACGACCTCATCTGCGTCAGCGGAAACCTCGGAGCGGCCTACATGGGTCTGCAACTCATGGAACGCGAGAAGCAGATATACAACAGTCAGGTTAGCGAAATCCAGAGAAACATGGCCAGGGCCAAGGCCGAGGGGGATGAGAAGACGCTTTCGTCGCTCAATCGGCAACTCTCGGAACTCGACTTCCAGCCCGACTTCAGCGGACGTGAATATCTGTTGGAACGTCAGCTAAGGCCCGAGGCGCGAGGCGACATCGCCAAGGCACTGCGCAACGCCGGCATACGCCCGACGGCCATGATGGACATCAGCGACGGACTGTCGAGCGAACTGATGCACATCTGCACCCACAGTCAGACGGGTTGCCGCATCTACGAGGAACGTCTCCCGCTGGACTATCAGACCGCCGTCATGGCCGAGGAATTGAACATGAATGTGTCTACCTGCGCACTGAACGGAGGCGAGGACTACGAACTGCTGTTCACCGTCCCCCTGACGGACAACGACCGGGTGAGTCAAATTCCCGACGTGCGCGTCATCGGCTACATCACGGAGGAGAAGCTCGGTCGCGCCCTCATCTGTCGCGACGGCAGCGAATTTGAACTGAAAGCGCAAGGTTGGAATCCGCTGAAGAACGCCAATCAATAATTTATTTGGCGCACGCCTCTAATAAATATATATAAAGGAACGCGCGCACGCGTAAGGATGACCAATTCAGATATTACACATACGTGTGCAATATGTCTAATAACTCATAAAAATGAGGTATATGACAATTCTAACCGCAAAGTAATCTTCTTTACTGTTTCTATAAAACTATAAAAAGATATCAAAATAAAGGCGATCCTTTACTAAGAATCGCCTTTTTAATTTATCTGCTATTGTGTTTTATCTAGTAACCTTAACATATGCGCTAAGATCACTATCTGCAATGCCTAAATAACTTAAAGCTACAGCTTTTACTTTATAGTACGTTGTACCTGATTTTGGATTACTATCAGTAAGAACATAACGTTTACTACTCGTACTTCCACCTGATGCTGATATTTTAGTATATCCATATGTTGCCGATGTACTTCTATAGAGTTCATACTGATAAGCTAATGAGACTTCGTCAAATGAAATCTGTACAAAACTGCCACCAGAATATGCTTCTATGTTTTGGGGGGTGTCTAATTTACTTTGACTATTGCCCCCACCTGTATTACCTCCACCACTATTGGTAAAATTACAAGTAACTTTACTTGAAGCATCACTTGTGGTATAATCACTGCTCACCGCAACCACCCAAAAAGTATATGTACCAGCAACCATCGTATTCCATTCCATGTTCGCAGAGGTCGAGTAGATATTCTGAAAAGACTCTATATCGTATGGCGCAGGTCGTTTATAATATAATTTGTAGTATTCTGCTCCAGATACAGCATTCCATGAAACATTTATTGCAGTCCCACTTTGTACGGCTCTTAAACCAGTAGGTGTTGCAGGTTTCTTAGAAATAGATACAGATGCCGTTGAGGAATAGTCACTTTCAGTATTTCCGTTTGCAGCTGTAACCTTATAATAATTGGAACCGCTTAGAGGGTTACTATCTGTGGCACTAGTTCCTGAAACAGTCGTAATTAATGAGAATTTTCCAGTAGAAGAAGTATTTCGGTATACATTATATTTTGTTGCTCCTGTTACAGCATTCCAAGAGATCGAGACAGAAGAACCATTTACTTTGGCAGAGACGTTAGTTGGAGCTCCCAACGATGATGAATCTCCACCTCCCGTATTGTCGTTACCACCACCTGTATTGTCATTACTACCACTTTGAATAATATGTAGACCAGCACCTCCAACATCTAGACGAGAGGATAAAATTTTTATATATGCAATTCTCAGAGAAGCCGAAGAATTTGGGCTAGCAGAAAAATGAATTGTTCCATTGCCAGTACCATTCATGGGAGATATTTGTAGCCAATCATAATTTTCATCAGCTGAAATACTCCACCCAACATTGCTTTCTATTGAGCAGCTTACATTCCCTCCATCACTACTCATCTGAATATCTGTGCAGTTAACACGCAGATAACCATACTCATCCTCTTTTGAGCAAGCACATATTGTTATTAAAGCGCCAATAAATAGAATTTGTCTGAAAAAGTACTTTCTTAACATTATATTTCTTATTTTATTAGATTTATACTATTGTAATTTTTTAAAAATTAACTGATTTATACGTGGTATAATCACTATATACTATACTACCGCCATACGATTCTTGCCAATAGGCTCGTATCTTGAAATACGTTGTTGTACCACTACTTGCCGGATAATATACACTTTTCGATGTTGTTGAAGCATCATCTATCTGTGTCAAAATATAATATGATCCACTTGCCGAACTGCTTGAAAATATTTGATATCCCGTTGCATTTGCGACCTTTGACCATGTAAAATTAACATTAGACCCAGATTTATATGCGGAGAAACTTGAAGGCTTAGATAATGGAACCTCATTACTATAGCCTAATCCCATCGATGACTTTCCAGCATCATTTATTGCTATAACGCCATATCTATTAATGCCAGGATGAGTATTTCGATCACTATAGCTCTTACTTGTCGTTGTTGTCAGCAGTTCAAACTGAGAAGTAGACGGATTTCGTTTATAAACCTCATAACTTTTTGGGTTACCATAATTATTACCAGTAGCACAAGTCCATGATATACTTATGGTAGAGGTTCCACTTACAGAAACCGTAGGCGTTGCAGGTCTAAATGCAACATCATTACTTGTTGATGTATATTTCGCATAGTCACTAAAAGCACTTTCTCCTGCACTATTAACAGCTTTTACTTTATAATATGCCGAAGCACCATTTGTGGGTGCATTTGAATCACAATATCCGTATAACGCATATGAGGTCTCTCCTATTTTAGAATAGGAACCATTCGCCAAGGAACTCTTATAGATGTAATACATTGTAGCGTTGCTGACAGCATTCCAACGTACCACGACATCAGGTATATAATTATTGCCTTCATTCGATACTGTAACCCCTGTTGGAGCTGAAGGCTTTTGTTGTACATCTCCGCTACCGCCAGTATTACCACCTCCGGTATCATCACTGCCACCACCAGTGTTGCCACCGGCATTTGAAAAGTATACATGTGCATACGAAGAATAATTACTTTCATGGTCTCCATACATACTGGTTTTTACAGCTTTTATTTTATAAAAGTTATCTCCATTCAAAGGATTGGTATCTAATGCATTATTACCTTTGGTATTTTTTAGCCATGATAGTAAAACATATGTTCCTGTTGCAGAACTACCTCGATAAACATTATATGAACTTGCACCACTGACGGGATTCCATGAAATAGATACATAAGAACCACTTACGCTTGCAGATACGCCTGTCGGGATAGCTATTTCATTAACTGAATTATTATAATAATTATCATCTTCTTTTGAGCAACCCCATATAGCGGTTACTACAAGTGCACACATGACTATTTTTATATAATTTTTCATACTGTTTTTATTACATTTTTACATTTAATTACATTTCTATACTTAGTTGATGATTATCAATTAAGTATTAGGACTACGAATTAAGATTCCCTTATTCATTTTGTAGCTCATTTATCGAAAAAATAAGACCTTCAGAGCAATAATATTGGGAAAAGATATGGGATGATTGCGACGCTTTTCACAGCATTGGGACTGCCGATAGCTATAGCGAGTCAGTTCCTTTTTGTAAGTATTCAAAGCATCAATGCCGCCAAGCACCTTGCCATATTCATTTTGACAGCCAACCGGTAGTACATCGTCGAAAAATCCGCCTGCACCATAAATTGCAATATCTCTCATATCCGCCGGACTTACGCCCTAATCCGCCAACGGCTCCGTGCCGGCCTGTTATACTATTCTGCTACCCATATACACAAAAAACGTGGAGCCAGTCCTGCTGCCCGGTTCCACGATGTAAAGGTCTTCGCATTACCCTATTAGTCCAAACCGAGCAACGCTGAAAGCCCCACGCCGATGTATACATATATACGATCAAGCCTGCCAAGCAGAGCCAAAGACATATATAATCAACATCTCAAGGGGCGTTCCCGTTGCTTTGTTCTTGACTAATAGTTTGAAGTTGCGAAGTTCTTACATCGTCAAAACCAAAGCGTCCAGAAAACGCCTTTTTATGTATATGCACCTCCCACCCCACTTATATTCCCCAAAGGGCTTTCAGCGTGAGTGAAAGATTCGCAAAGGTAAAATAAATAATTGGAATACACAAGAAAAGGTCGTATTTTAATAAAAATATAAAGGAACGCGCGCACGCGTATAGATGATCGGGCCTCGACCATAGCGGAACCGAGGCCAATCCTCCTATGAACGGACGGGGGACAATACTATTGTCGCCCTGCGGTCTCCCCGTTGTCGGGCACCGGTCGTTTTTATAGATATGCGAGGATATGTGACCGATTCATATTTTGCTGCAAGGCATACTTCGCGCTACATATCCAACGAATCTTCGTTTAGTAGGAAATCATAGATGCCGATTGTGGCAATCCCCGCCTCGTTTCTCAAAACAGGAGTGTCCTCGCCGACAATAATGATTTTCTTGAAGGAATCGTCAATATTGCGCAGTGAGGCTTCCTCCTGTTTCATCTTTTCTTCATCCGGCATTCGGTAGGCAGATTGGATATAGTAGCGTCTGCTGCCCATATTGCAGACGAAATCCACCTCTAACTGTTTTCGTTCACGACTGCCGTCCTCCTTTCTAAGTTGTACTGGCACGACGCCTACATCGACATTAAAACCACGCACACGCAATTCATTGTATATCACATTCTCCATCAGATGTGAAGACTCAGTCTGTCGGAAATTAAGCAGGGCGTTACGCAGACCGCAGTCAGTGAAATAATACTTATACGGGCTGTCGATGTACCGCTTTCCTTTTACATCATACCGGGTTGACTTTTCCACGAGGAATGAGTCACAGATATATTCAAGATAAGATGTCAGCGTCATACGGTTCACCTTCATATGTTTTACACTCTCGAATGTGTTGGTCAGTTTGGTAGGATTTGTCAATGCGCCGATGTTAGATGCAAGGATATTGAGCAGTTCATCAAGCATCTCTGTGTTCTTGATGCCGTAACGCTCCTTTATATCCTTGATATAGGTATGGGTAAAAAGCCCTTTCAGATACCCGTTCTTTTCTTCTTCGGAGGGTTTCTGAACCACCTGGGGCAGACCTCCGAAAAGCATATAAGTGGTTAATGCGCGGTCTTTTTGCAAGTCCATATAAGGGAAGACCTCCCCAAAGCTAAGGGGGTAAAGTTTTATCTCGTCGCCTCGCCCCCTGAATGTAGTGATTACATCCTTTGAAAGAAACCGAGCGTTACTGCCGGTTACGTACACATCGGCGTTGGGCATATTGAGATAGCTGTTGAGCACATCCTCAAACTCATTGACATGCTGGATTTCATCAATCATTATGTAATGAACAGCATCATCAGTCAGTCTTGAGTCGATGTATTCAAGCAGCGCATCCGGATCGCGCAGTTTCTTGTTTCGTCTGTCCTCAAGATTGATTGTGATGATGTAGTCATCTTTCACGCCTTGTTCCCTAAGCCATCCGGCATAAAGGGTTGATAATAGGAACGATTTTCCACAACGTCTTATGCCGGTGACAATCTTTATCATTCCGTTGTGTCTGCGTGAAATCAACTTCTGCAGGTATAGAGGTCTTTGTATTATCATAATTCTATTGTCAAATATTGTGCCTTGTCACACTAATTGACAATGCAAAGATAACAGGAATAATCTGTTCTGCCAAGAGAAAAACAAACAATGTGGTTTATTATTTATCTTGCTGCATTCCCTGAGAGGATGCTATTTTATATGCCCATATCAATTATTGCATCAGCATTTTCTTGCGACCGGTCATAATTATCCCACTCCTCCTCGGTCATCAAATCTATTTCGCTCTGGCTGACAACAAAAAGTCTAAACGTATATATTTAAGGAACGCGCGCACGCGTATAGACGACCGGTCTCGGTCCATAGTATGGACAAGGCCTCGTCCATACTATGGACCGAGGCCAATCCTCCTATGGACGAGGCGCGGTCGTCGGGGGGACGGTTTTCGCCCACCCGGAGAAAGCGGGAAAAGAAGTTCGGCCCGGGGGTTGTTTTTTCGGAATATTTGCATTACTTTTGTGAAGCAAACCAAGAAAAACGCCCTTTGCAGGGATTCTATCTGAAAGTATCATGAAGAAAACACTACTGGCAGCATCAATGATGCTTGCGCTCAACCTGAATGCGAAAGTGAACGAACCTCAGGCCGTGATGCCTGTACCCTCGGAGAAGCAGATACGTCTGCAGGATATGGAGATGTATGCCTTCATCCACTACTCCCTAAACACCTACACGAATCAGGAATGGGGCTACGGAAATGAAGACCCGGCCCTGTTCAACCCGGCAAAGCTCGATGCCCGCCAGTGGGCCCGGACGTGCAAGAATGCCGGCATGAAGGGTATCATCTTCACGGCGAAGCACCACTGCGGATTCTGCATGTGGCCGTCCGAATATACCGATTATTCCGTCAAAAGTTCTCCGTGGAAGGACGGCAAGGGGGACGTGGTTCGGGAACTCGCCGACGCCTGTCGGGAGGAGGGCCTGAAGTTTGCCGTCTACCTCTCTCCGTGGGACCGTAATCATCCGGAATACGGAAGAGCGGAGTACGTCACCTACTTCCACAACCAACTGGAGGAGCTGCTGACGAACTACGGTGAGATATTCGAAGTGTGGTTCGACGGTGCCAACGGCGGAAACGGCTGGTACGGCGGAGCGAACGAGACGAGACAGATAGACCGGAAGACGTATTACCGATGGAAAGACCTCTTCCCGCGAATCCTCGAATGGCAACCGGAATGCTGCATCTGGAACGACGGAAGTGAGCCGGGCGACCTGCGCTGGGTGGGTACCGAGGCGGGTTACGTCGGGGAAACGAACTGGAGTCTGATGAAATCCAGCGGCGAGCGGAACAGGAATATGTTGCACTTCGGCGTGGAGAACGGAGACGTATGGGTGCCCGGCGAGACGAATACGTCCATCCGTCCGGGATGGTTCTACCACGATTCGGAGAACGGACGCGTGAAGAGCCTTGCCCAACTGATGAAAACGTATTACCGGTCGGTGGGGCGCAACAGTACGCTGCTGCTGAACTTCCCGGTGAACAAGGACGGACTGATTCCGCAGGAGGACAGCATCCGAGCCGCCGCGTTCTACAAAATGGTGAAAGAGACCTTCAAACAGAACCTGATAAAGGGGGCGAAAATCTCGGCAAGCAACGTGCGGGGAGGTTCCCGGACTTATTCCGCCAAGAAGGTGGCTGACGGCAAGCAGAAAACTTACTGGGCCACGGACGATTCGGTGAAGAGTGCTTCCATCACCATCGAACTGAAATCTCCGACACGTGTGAACCGCTTTCTCGTCAGCGAATACATCCCTCTGGGGCAGCGGGTGAAGAAGTTTTCATTAGAGGCCATGACGGACGGCAAGTGGATAGAACTGAAGGATGACTTCACGGAGAATCCCGACATGACGATGTCTACCATCGGCCGCAAGAGGATTATCTGCTTCCCGACGATAGAGGCCGAAAAGATAAGGCTCAACATCATCGACGCGAAGGCCTGCCCGCTCATCAGCGAAATTGGCTTATATCTGGCTCCGGAGATTGACACGGAGGCACGGGAGAGCACGGAAAAGAAATCGTCGGCTTATCGCATTTCCTTCAAGAAAACCGGTGGTGTCGCGGAGTCGATGTTCATCGACCTCGGCGGGGCCAAGGAGGTCTGCGGACTGCGTTTCCTGCCTCATCAGAAGAACCGGGAAGGCACCCCGCTCGACTACATCGTGTATGGCCGCACTTCCGACGGCTCGTGGAAAGAGGTTGCCAAAGGCGAATTTTCCAACATCATCAACAATCCCATCTGGCAGGACATTGCATTCGAAACCGGGATATTCAACATGATAAGGCTCGATTGCAACAGAATCTCCTCCGGCAAGCGGATGGCTTACGATGACGTAGAGGTGGTTACTCCGAAGAGGTAAGTCGGTAAAAACGAAAAATCCCCCGAATGCGAACCGTCGCATTCGGGGGATTTTTTGTTGCTGTCACTCAGAGGTCGATATGTTCGGACTGTACGGGATGGCCCAGAAAAACCGTGGCATTCTCATCGAACAGGTCAGGATGGCTGGTAGTGAAATAGCGGGTATGTCCTTCCCGGCCGATGCGGGCTTCCATGTCGGAATGCCGGCAAAGGTAATCGCGGAGACTGTGGGCCACATAGTCCCCCTGAGAAATTAGCCGGATGTGAGGGGGCGTAAAGTGGCGGATTTTATCCAACAGCAGCGGATAGTGGGTGCAACCGAGGATGATGGTGTCGATAAGCGGGTCGCAGGCGAGCAGTTCATCAACGTATTTCCGGACAAAATAATCGGCACCCGGCGTGTCGTATTCGCCATTCTCGATGAGGGGAACCCACAGCGGGCAGGCCTTTCCGGTGACGTGAATATCCGGATGCAGTTTCCGAATCTCTATCTCATAGGTCTGCGAACGAACCGTACCGGGAGTAGCCATGATACCGATATGGCGGCTTCGCGTGATGTCTCCCACACTTTCCGCAGTCGGACGGATAACACCCAGCACGCGGCGTTCGGCATCTATCAGGGGTAAATCGCGCTGCTGAATGGTGCGCAGAGCCTTGGCAGAGGCCGTGTTGCAGGCCAGAATGACCAAGTGACAACCCATCCGGAAAAGCCGGCGGACGGCCTGCAACGTGAAGTCATAGACAAGTTCAAAAGAGCGCGTGCCATAAGGGGCACGCGCATTATCTCCGAGATAGATGTAGTCGTATTCGGGCATCAGGGCCTGAATGCTGCGCAGAACCGTGAGTCCTCCGTAGCCGGAATCGAAAACCCCGATAGGGCCCGAAGCCGACGACAATGTGGGATTCGACATAGTTACTCTTCCGGTTCGGCAACCTCCTGCGCGGGGGCAAGGGCGGCCTCTTCCTCAGGGGTCAGAAGTTCCAATTTGCGCAGGACGGTCGGCGTGACGTCATCGCCCAAAGCGGGGTTGATAAACGGACAAGCGTTGCCGTCGATGTTGATAACATAGGCGTAACCACCGTCCTCACCCACCAGAGCGATGGTCTCGTTCAGACGGGTCTGCACACCGGCCATAAACTCAACCTCTGCTTTTGACAGCAGTTGCTGAGCCTCATTGCGGAAACGGACTCCGGCCTCCATCAGCGTCTGCAGTTCGGCCTGACGCTTCAGCAGGATGTTTTCGGGGAAGTCTTTCTGCCCCTGCAGGAACTCGGAAAACTTTCGTTGAAACTCTTCCTCGCTGCGTGTGGCTTCCTGCTCGTACTTCACTTTCAGGTCGGCCACACGCTGCTGGGCAGCGGCGTATTCGGGCATGCGGCGAAGCACCTTATCATAACTGATGTATCCGAACTTGACCTGAGCGGCGGCGGGAAGCAGGAAATAGCAGGCGAAAAGTAAAAGGATTATCTTTTTCATCTTCGTTGGCGTAAGGAATTACTTTACTTGATGCCCAGTTCGGCTTTCACCTGAGCGGTAACATCAGTGCTGAGTGCTTCGTTCACAAAAGGAATGGCACCGCCGGAAATGTCCACTACGTAAACATAGTTACCGGCCTCGCCTACCTTCTTGATGGCAGCAAGGATTTTCGTCTGTATGGCTTCCATCTTCTCGGCCTGCTGCTTCTGCATGTCCTGCTGACTGGCCTGATAGAAGTCTTCTATGCTCTGCTGCATCTTCTGCAAATCCGTAGCCTTGCTCTGCAGAATGGCCTGTGCCGTGCTGGTGTCGTTCGAGAGACGCTGCAACTCTTCAGCCTTTGTCTGGTACTCTTTCTGCAAACGCTCCAGTTCCACCTGATACTGCTGCCCCAGTTTCTGAATGTCAGTGCTGGCAGCCTGGTACTCAGGCATCTCAGGCAATACATTGGCCATGTTGAAATGGGCAAACTTCTGCTGTGCAAAGATACTCATGGGAGCGAGCATCAACATCATTATCAAAATCTTTTTCATCGCTTTATGTTTTTTAAGGTTTATAATTCGCTTTATTTACAGTTTCCTGACGATGCTTTGGAATCAGTTATAACCGAGTTTCGTAAGTACCTCGTTGCTGATGTCTATTTTGGGCGAAGCAAAGATGATGCCGGCATCGCTGGCGCGATCCAGAATCAGGCTGTACCCTTTCTGCTCGGCAATATCCTTCACGGCATTGTATATCTCGTCCTGAATGGGAGTCATCAGGCTCTCCCGCTTCTTATAGAGTTCCCCGTCGGGGCCGAAGTATTTCTTCTTCAGTTCCGAAGCCTCCTTCTCCTTGGCAATGATGGCTTCTTCCTTCTTGGTCTTCTGCTCTTCGGAGAGGAAAACGGCCTCATTCTGATAATTCTTGTACAAGGTCTGCGCTTCCGTCTGCAACACGTCCACCTCGGCCTGCCACTTCTTGCTCACCTGATTGAGTTGTTCGTTGGCACGCTCGTAAGCCGGAATATGACGCAAAATGTACTCCATGTCCACCAAGGCAAACTTCTGCGCCTGCATGGTCGTGGCACTCAGGGCCACCAACAGCATGATAAATAATCTTTTCATAACTATCGAATTTCGGTTTCTCATTTATCAATTCCTTAAAACTCCTGTCCCAGAATGAAGTGGAACTGGCTGCCACTATACTGCTTGGAGCCAAACACACTGTCGAATCCGTAAGCCCAGTCGATACCGAGCAGTCCCACCATGGGCAGCAGAATACGCACACCGGCACCGGCACTACGCTTCATGTCGAACGGATTTATTTTCTTAACGTTCGTCCACGCATTACCGCCTTCGGCAAAGGTCAGTACATAGATGTTGGCCGTATTACCCAGCATCAACGGATAACGCAATTCCACGGTGAAACGGTCATAGGCGTAACCGCTGAGTCCGTTGGGCGTGAGCGAACCGTTATCGTAACCACGCAGTCCGATGGTCTCTGTCGCATACGAGTAACTGTAACCCGAGGTTCCGTCGCCACCCACATAGAACGTCTCGAACGGACTCTTCTTGTTCTTGTTGTAATGACCCAAAATACCGAACTCCACACGTGTCATCAACACCAGACACTTACTACCTCTGGTCAGTGCCGTAAAGGTGCGGGCCTTGAACTTCCACTTGTGGTACTCAATCCAACGGTACTTGTCCTGCAACTCACGACGGTACGACGAGGAATAGTAGTTGGTGGCCAGATTGGCATAGTCCTTGCCATCGAAGAGGCTGAATGGGGGAGTCAGAGAGGCCGACAGAACGAATTCACTGCCGCTACGCGGGAATATCTGGTTGTCGGTAGAGGTACGGGACAAACTGAGGTTCAGGGCCAGTGAATTGCAGTTTCCGTTGGAAATCATGAAGTATTCCCAGTCCTTCAGCATATAGCGGGTATAACCGAGTTCGGCCGAGAACTGGAAGAAGTCGTCGGGCCACGAGAGACGTTTACCCCATCCAATGGAGGCACCCACCAGCTTCACGTACTTATCAGGGTCGTAGAAGTTCTCGTAATAGTTGTTATAGTACGAGTTCGACCCTGCTCCATAAAGGTAACTGTTGGAGAAATTCCGGTAGTAAGCTGAGTTGTAGTAGTTGTCACTGACGTCGGTCTGTTTGGAGAAGAACGCACCGATGGAGAATGACGTGGGACGCTTTCCGCCGAACCACGGATTCATATACGATACATTATACGCCTGATAGTAGCGTCCGTTGGTCTGACCGCTGATGCTGAACGTCTCACCGTTTCCTATCGGCATCACACCCCGGCGCAGCCCTTTCTTGTTAAAGAGGTTGGCTATACAGAAGTTCGAGAAGCGGAGACCGATTTTACCGATGACTCCGGTCTGACCGTAACCTAAGGAGAACTCTATCTGGTCGTTCGACTTGGGAGACAGTCCCCATGTCATATCGACGGACTGATTCTCATAATTAGGCTCCACTTTGTAGTCGATATTCTCCGGGTCGAAGAATCCCATCGACGCAATTTCACGGAAAGAACGCTCCATGGCCGCTTTCGAGAACAGGTCACCGGGTTTGTTGCGGAGTTCGCGACGCACCACATTTTCGTACACACGGGTGTTACCGATAATGCGCATGTGGCTGATGTGGGCCTGCGTGCCCTCGAACATACGCATCTCCAAGTCCACCGAGTCGCCCACGATATTTGTCTCTACGGGTTCGAGCTGATAGAACACGTAACCGTTGTTATAGTAGAGGTTTCCGATAGCATCTTCATCATCTGAAAGTCTGTCTTTCAGCAGTTTCTGATCGTAGACATCACCTTTCTTCAGGCGCAATATCCGGTCAAGAGTCTCCGTGTTGTACAGCGTATTGCCTACCCACTCGATGTTTCGAATGTAGTATTTCATACCTTCTTCCACATTGAGATAGACGTCTACAGTGCGGTCGTCATAAGGCACCACGCTGTCGCTCACGATGTAAGCATCGCGGAAACCCAACTGAGCATACTTATCCAACAGGTTGTCCTTCGCCTCCTTATACTTTTTCTCCACAAACTTCTTGTTGCGGAACCATCCCGCCATACTCCGGCTCTCGTGGATGGTCTTCAACACACCCTTTTTGATGAGGTTACCCTTTATCTTCTTTTCCGACAGGTTATCGTTACCCGTAACATAGATATGGTGTACCTTCACCTTACCTTTCTTTTTAATATCCACATCCACTATGACATGGTCGGGCTTCGACGTATCATCCTTGGGCGTGATAATGATTTCCGCGTTCTTATAGCCCTTTTCATCGAAATATTTCTTGGCCAGAATCTTTGCCCGGTCTATGACATTCGGGGTCATCTGATTCTCTTTCACCAGTCCCAGTTTCTGCTCCAGCTCCTCCCGCTCGCTCTTCTTCACTCCGATGTAATTGATGGCGGAAATGCGCGGCCGCTGCGTCAGTTGGATGTGCAGATAGGCCGAATCCCGGACAACGCTGTCCAACTTTATGCTTACGTTGCTGAACAGTCCGTTTCTCCAATACCGCCGGATGGCTCTGGTTATCTGTTCGCCGGGAATGGTCACCTTCTCACCCACCTGCAGGCCCGACAGCGCAATGAGCAGGTATTCATCATAATTAGTGGCTCCGCTCACCGTGATACCGCCCAGAACGTACTCTTTCGGAGTTCGTCCGTAGTCTACGACCGGAGCCACTTCCTTACGAAGCAAGTCCTGAGCCGCCGCGGGCAGCATGGTGCAAAACAGCAGAAGCAGTAATATACTATATTTCACTTTCATGCTCTCGGTATTCATTCTTCCGTCTTCAATTCTTCCTCCACCTGTTCGCCCGTCTTTCCGAAGCGCCGCTGCCGCTGCTGAAAATCGGCAACCGCCTGATGCAGACATTCCTCCTTGAAATCGGGCCAGAACGTGTCGCAGAAGTAAAACTCCGTGTAGGCGCACTGCCACAGCAGATAGTTACTGATGCGCAACTCGCCGCCCGTCCGGATGAGCAGGTCGGGGTCGGGCATAAAGTTGGTGAGCAGACGTTTATTGATGGCTTCTTCCGTTATATCTGCAGGCTGCAGCTTGCCCTGCTTCACCTCTTCCGCCATGTTCCGCATAACTTCTGTCAGTTCCCAGCGCGAAGAGTAGCTCAGCATCACGTTCAGCGTCATGCGCTTGTTTCCCGCCGTATGTTCCATACATGCCTGAAGACGCTTCTGCACGTTCGGGGGCAGCAGTTCCAATCCGCCGATAGCCCGGAAGCGGACATCGTTTTTCATGAACGTCTCCTCCTCCAAGTGGTCGAGAATCAGTCCCATCAATGCTTCTATCTCAGGTTGCGGCCGGTTCCAGTTCTCGGTACTGAACGTATAGAGAGTCAGGTATTTGATACCCATCCGGGTGGCCTCCGCAGTTATTTTCTTCACCGTTTCCACGCCCTCGGCATGTCCTGCCGTCCGGGGCAATCCTTTGGCTTTTGCCCAACGTCCGTTTCCATCCATGATGATGGCCACATGTTCGGGTATGCGATTTTGCTCAGTCATTGTTATGGCATGTTTTACATTTCGGTAACATATCGTAAGTGACAAAGAACATCAGATACGAGTAACAGTCTTTATTCTTGAAGCCCGTGCTTTTGATGCCGTAGGGCTGATCCAGTTGTTTCCATCCCCCTCTTGTGTCCAGCGCGTCGGTTGTGGTGAAGCGGAACGTCCACTCCGCCCCCACGTTCACGCGGGGTTTCAGTTTGTATTTCACGCCCAGTCCCACGGGAGCGTTCAGGGCGATCTTCGTTCCCCCGCCTCCGCCAGTAACCAACGTCAGTCCGGCTCCCAACAGCGCATAGGGGGTAATGCGACTGTTTCCTCTGTACGTCTGTCCGATGCCGTAGCCCCAGAAGTTAAACTCGAACTGCGCCCCGAGGTCTACCACATTGCGCTTGAACGAGTAGCTGACGGGCATACCGCCTTCGGGCGTCCGGCTGTCGGCATCCTGCGGAATATAATACCCCTTGGTATTTCCGCTGAGGTGTCCCGCCGTGAGGTCGGCTTTCAGCACCATGCGCGGATTGAACACTCTGCGTATCAGCAACCCTCCCATAGCACCGGAATGCCGGAAAGGCCGTTTGTTGGCATCGCCCATATAGAAGTCCAGTCCCACGGCTCCACCCATTTCCATCTGATACACTTCGTCGTCCTGCGCCCCGGCTGTCAGGGAGACCAACAAGGCTGTCAATATGATGCTCGTCCTTTTCAAGTTTCTGCAACTGAAGCGTCCTGCCGCCGGTTTTTGTTTCCGTTTATCTTTACTTCTTCTTAAATCCCAACCGATTGATGCGTCCCCGCCAGATTTCGTCGTCCACCGATATCCACAGGAAGTTATCCTCGTCCACTGTCGCCGCCAGATGCTCCGCCGTCCGGGCTTTCGCCTTCAGCACGGAGTCCACGGCCATGTCGTTATCTTCATACACCCGCCATGCGATACCGTGGTCGCTGCTATGGAAGATGCTGTCGAGCGCGTGATAGCCCCCGGCATGGCTTTTTCCTCCCAGCGCCTGCAGTCCGCCGTCGTAGGGCAGGATGCACAGATTTTCCCGAGCCACCAGAGCATATTTATCCGCCACACTCGGCGTGTAATACATCCACGTGGCCTGAGCCTCCTTGCTTCCGTCGGTCGTCTTCTCCCAACCCTTTGCCCAGAAAGTCACCAGACTGTCCCCGGCATTCCGTTCGCCGGCCAGCAACAGCCGCTGCTGTCCGTTGGGCAGCGTATAGTTTACGGCATTCAGATTGGCCACCGGCAGATTGGCTGCGTCATCGTCTAATTTCTCTTCTTCCCATTCGCCGCCGTTGCTGCGATACAACTTTCTGTCGCAGAGTGCATAGAGATAATCATCGGTAGCCGCCGCAAGCACAAGTCCGTCCTTGGCGGGATAGGTTGTCGGCGTCCACGTTTTGGCATCCTCACTCGCTATCAGTGCGCCGTCCGTGGTGTTCATGTAGAGGCGATTACCCTGCCTTTGCAACGTAGAGAGGACAGCATTTTCCGTTCCCTCGGTCTCCTCCTCGCTCCATGCTCCGGCAAGCGTCGTGTCGTGTTGCAGACGCGTCAGCGTTCCCGCACCCTTGTAGGCCAGCATTGTCACCTTTCCGTCCCACAGCAGCAACTTCCGCGCCGCAAGGCCCTCCGTCAGAGCCGTCGGCTCCATTTTCTCCCACACGGTGGTGTCACCCCGCTGCTGATGGGCCGTCACGTTCATCCAGTACGTCCTGTACGACCGCCCCGAAAGCGAATAAACGCGAAACTCCAGCGGCGCACTCACGTCCATCGAGTCCGCACTGTTGTAAGTCTGCCACTCGGCATCCTCCACATCGGCTTTCCGCCACGAGAGGAGTCCCTCGAAGGTGACGTTCACCAGCACGGCCGAAAGGCGCGTGCCGTAGGGCAGCGAGTCGCTGCTCACGATGAGGTTCCGCCCTTTGTCATCCACCTTTCGCTGGTCGATAACCATCGGGTAAAGCGAACCGGAGATATTGACGGTCATCGGGGTACCGTTGGCGGAGTAGAAGGTACGCTTCATCGTCCCCAGCGTAACGCCCGAGATATAACAGTTTTCGGAATAAACGGGTTCCTCCTCGTCGCCGTGGCAGGAGGCAAACAGGAGCGGCAGGATGAGTCCCACCGACAGCATCAGGATGTTGTAAATATATCTCTTTTTCATACACGTATGTGCACGCGCACTTTTTCAGCCCACAAAAATACGGTAAATTTTCCGTATAGCGAAACTTCACCCCCTGAAATTAAGAATTTTTATAGATATAGGTGATAGTATTCCCGTCGATTAACAGTTTTTTACCCGTTCTCCCCACAATGTGCGGCGCGGTCACTCCCTCCCGGAGCGTCACCGGAGCGGTCTCCACACGGGCCTCGTCCCACAGTCCCCGGTCGATGAACTGCTGCAACGTCCGTGCGCCGCCCTCCACCAGCAGACTCTGTACGCCCCGCCGATGCAGTTCCGCCATAAGTGCCGTCAGGCAGTCCCCCTCCGGAATCGTATTCTCCGCCTCGGCCGCACCGGCAGCGAGGGCATCCCGCCCCACACGATAACCGCCACCGCCCACGACAACGGGTAGCGGATGGTTCCCGTGCCAGTGGCGAACGGTCAGGGAGGGACAGTCCAGTTCCCACGTGTGCCGCCCCACCAGAATAGCCTCGTTCTCAGCCCTCAGCCGATGCACGAGAGCCTGTGTCACGGGGGTGGAGAAGCGCACCGCCGGTTCTTCGGCCGACGTGCGCCGGCGGTCGAGGAATCCGTCGCAACTCTGCGCCCACTTCAGCGTGATGTAAGGCCGGTGCAGGGTGTGAGAGGTGATGAAACGGCGATTCAGCCACCGGCATTCCTCCTCCAGCACGCCCACGGAAACCTCCACGCCGGCCTTGCGCAGCATATCTATGCCGCGGCCGTCCACACGGGGAAAGGGGTCGCGACAGCCCACCACCACGCGGGGGATGCCCGTCTCGATGATGAGCCGGGCGCAGGGGGGCGTCTTGCCGTAGTGGGCGCAGGGTTCCAGACTGACGTAGAGGGTGCTCTGCGACAACTGCCGGGGGTCTGCGACCGACCTCACGGCATTTACTTCGGCGTGCGGCCCGCCGCAGCACTGATGATAGCCTTCGCCGATGATGCGTCCCCCGCACACGATAACGGCTCCCACCATGGGATTGGGGGCGGCGTGTTCGCGGCCGCAACGTGCCAGTTGCAGGCACCGCCGCATGTACATTTCGTCTACTTTGCTTTGCTCCACGAATTTATTCCCGATTATCAATTATCAATTACCGATTATTTACTATTTTTGCAGCATGAAAACCTATCTTCAGGTAGTTCGCGACCTGCTCCGGGTCTATCCCGACGGCGAGGCGCGGGCATTGGCACGCTGGCTGTTCGAGGAGCGTTTCGGCTTCTCCACGGCCGACCTTTTGCTCGACAAAGATAATCATTTATCGGCAGACGACCGCGCAAATCTCCAAGAAATCACTTCCCGGCTGTGCAGCGGTGAGCCCATCCAATACATTCTGGGCCACACACACTTCGGCGGGCGGCGCTTTTGCGTCGGCCCCGGCGTGCTCATTCCCCGGCCCGAAACGGCCGAACTGGTGGGACACATCGTGCGGGCCGTGTCGGAAATGCCGGGCGGCGGAAGCGGAAACGGCCTCTCGGTGCTCGACATCGGCACCGGTTCGGGCTGCATCGCGCTCTCGCTGGCCCTTGATATTCCCGGAGCCGAAGTCACGGCGTGGGACATCAGCCCCGAAGCGCTCGCCGTAGCCCGGCGGAACGGCGCGCTCTATCCCGAAGCAAAGGCAACGTTCAGCCGGGCCGACATTCTCTCGCCGCCCGCCACCGGACAATGCTGGGACATCATCGTCTCCAACCCGCCCTACGTCCGTCAGTGCGAGGCGCGGGACATGGAGCGGAATGTACTGGAGCACGAACCGCACACGGCCCTGTTCGTGCCCGACGACGACCCGTTGCTTTTCTACCGGGCCGTGGCCGGTTTCGCCCGCTCACACTTGACGGCCGGCGGCTGGCTGTGGTTTGAAATCAATCAATATTTAAGTTCGGAAACGGCCCGTTTAATCGAGGATTTCGGATTCCGCGACGTACAGATACGGGAGGACGGATTCGGCCTGCCGCGCTTCGTGCAGGGCCGGATGGCGGACTGAACGCGGTGCCCGCTCCCTGTTGCACACGTTTGCAGGTTATCCCCCGAAGGATTCCGGACAAGACATTCAGATTATGCAAAAGAGACCCATTTCATCGAAGAAAACCGGAGAGCAGGAGGCCCTGCAGTACGCCTCGGCCCTATGTGCCCGCCGGGAGTGTTGTGCCGGCGAAATCCGCGAGAAACTCGCCGCCCGGGGCGTAGAGTCCGGGGCGAGGGAGCGCATCGTGGAGCGACTGACGGACGAGGGCTACATCGACGAAGACCGCTTCTGCCGGGCCTACGCGCTCGACAAACTGCGCTACAACCACTGGGGGCGGGTGAAAATCGGGCAGATGCTCCGCCTGCTGGGCCTCCCCTCGACCGCACGCGAGGCGGCACTGCGGCAGTTGCCCGCCGACGAATACGAGGCAGTGCTCCGTCGGATGGCGGAGAGCAAGCGGCAGGGCATTCGCGGAGGGTCGGCCTACGAGCGGTGGGGCAAACTGGTGCGTTTCCTGCTGGGCAGGGGATTTGAGCGGGAGGCCATCGACCGTGTGCTGGCAGACATGGGGGAAGAGAACGAGGACTGAGCAGGACGGGATTATTCAAAGGCGACCGAATAATTAACCGGAGGCGACCGAATAATCATTCGCTCACCTTTGAATAATCCCGTCCACCCGGGGACACGGCGCGGAAAACAACTTCTCCGGGGCTTTTCGTTACTTTTTCGGCCCCGAAAGAACGGTATGTCAGGATTTCTGCGTAACTTTGTAACGACATTTACTAACAAAAAACTTTACTATGAAAACGTTAGAAAGTATCTTTGCAGCCAAGCTGCTCAACGTCAAAGCCATCAAGTTACAGCCCAACAACCCCTTCACGTGGGCCAGCGGCTGGAAGTCGCCCTTCTACTGCGACAACCGTAAGACACTCTCCTACCCCGACCTGCGCACGTTCGTGAAGACGGAGACGGCGCGCATCATCATGGAGCGCTTCCCCGAAGCCGAGGCCGTGGCCGGCGTTGCTACCGGAGCCATCCCGCAGGGAGCACTGGTGGCGGACGTGCTGGCAAAACCGTTCGTCTACGTGCGGTCGAAACCGAAAGACCACGGACTGGAGAACCTCATCGAGGGCGAACTCAACCCGGGCATGAAGGTGGTGGTGGTGGAAGACCTCATCTCCACCGGAGGCAGCAGCCTGAAGGCCGTGGAGGCCATCCGGAAGAGCGGCTGCGAGGTGGTCGGCATGGTGGCTGCCTACACGTATGGTTTCAAAGCTGCCGAGGAGGCTTTCCGCGAGGCCGGGGTAACGCTGGTTACACTGACCAACTACGAGGCTGTGGTGGCGGAGGCCGCACGCATCGGATACATCTCCGAGGGCGACATCGAACTGCTGAACGAATGGCGCAAAGACCCCGCCAACTGGATGAAATAAAAAAGGACAACGGAATATGACCAAATATGAAAGTAGCGTAAAGCGCATTTACGCTCCCGTAGGCAATGTGTACGCCAAACTGAGCGACCTGAACAATCTGGCGGCCATCAGGGAACGGATGGCCGACCCGGCTTTCGAGCAGGTTATCCGCCAGCAGATGGGCGACAAACTGAACGAGGGTCAGCTACAGCAGGCACGGGACGTCGTGAGCCGAATGCAGTTCGACCGCGACACGGCAACGGTGGAGGCCGGCCCCGTAGGGTCGGTGTCGCTGCGCATCGTGGAACGGGAGGAACCCAAACTCGTGAAACTTCAGGCGGAGAACTCGCCCATCCCGGCCAACCTCTGGATTCAGTTGCTGCCGGCCGGTGACGGACAGGCGGCCATGAAGGTGACACTGGGGGTGGAACTCAATTTCTTCATGAAGCAGATGGTCAAGGGAAAGCTGAAGGATGCCGTGGAGCGTCTGGCGGACATGCTGGCCATGCTGCCGTACTGAGGCGTAGCACACAAACTGGTTTTTAGCTTATGAAACTTTGGGATAAAGGATACGACATCAACGGCGACATCGCCCGCTTCACCGTGGGACGCGACCGCGAACTGGACTTGCTGCTGGCCTGCCACGACGTGATGGGTTCCATGGCGCACATCACGATGCTGGAGAGCGTGGGTCTGTTGCAGAAGGACGAACTGGAGACGCTGCTCGGCGAACTGCGCCGCATCTACCGCGAAGCGCGGGAGGGCAGGTTTGAAATCGAGGAGGGCATCGAGGACGTGCATTCGCAGGTGGAGCTTATGCTCACGCGCCGTTTGGGCGACATGGGCAAGAAGATTCATTCGGGCCGAAGCCGCAACGACCAGGTGCTGGTGGACTTGAAACTGTGGACGCGCGAGCAGTTGCGCCTCATTGCCGAAGACGTGCGCGCACTCTTCCGGAAATTGCAGGAGCAGAGCGAACGCTACAAGGCGGTGCTCATGCCGGGATATACCCACCTGCAGGTGGCCATGCCGTCGAGTTTCGGACTTTGGTTCGGAGCTTATGCCGAGAGTCTGGTGGACGATCTCACGCTCCTGCAAGCGGCCTACCGCATCACGAACCGCAACCCCTTGGGCTCGGCGGCCGGGTACGGCAGCAGTTTTCCGCTCGACCGCACAATGACGACCCGCCTGCTGGGCTTCGATTCGATGGACTACAACGTGGTCTACGCACAGATGGGACGCGGAAAGACGGAACGCAACGTCAGCTTCGCACTGGCCTCACTGGCCGGGACGCTCTCGAAACTGGCGTTCGATGCCTGCCTCTTCAACAGTCAGAACTTCGCGTTCGTGAAGTTACCCAAGGAGTGCACCACGGGAAGCAGCATCATGCCGCACAAGAAGAATCCGGATGTGTTTGAACTGACGAGGGCGAAGTGCAACAAACTGCAGGCCCTGCCGACGCAGATAACGCTCATCATGAACAACCTGCCGAGCGGATACTTCCGCGACTTGCAGATACTGAAGGAGGTTTTCCTGCCGGCTTTCGACGAGCTGCGCGACTGTCTGCGCATGACAACGTACATCATCGGGGAAATGACGGTGAATGAGCATATCCTCGACGACCCGCGCTACGACCTCATGTTCAGTGTGGAAGAGGTGAACCGCCTCACGGCCGAGGGGATGCCGTTCCGAGACGCCTACAAGAAAGTGGGCATGGACATCGAGAACGGACGGTTTCAGCCCTGCAAGGAGGTGCATCATACGCACGCCGGCAGCATCGGGAATCTCTGCACACGGGAGATTGCCGACCTCATGCAGCAGGTGTGGGACAGTTTCCGGTTTGAAAGGGCTGCGGAAGCGGAAGAAAGGCTCGTAAAAGGCGAAGCATAAAAGACGAAAATGAACGTCAGACGGAACATCATAAAAGGCTTGTCGGCATCCCTTCTGCTCGGAGGGATGCTGACGGTTTTTTACTCCTGCCGAGACGAGATGGTGAGCAACAAGTTTTGTTCGCTGCCGGCGCGCTTCTCGTTCTCGCCCGTCAATAGCATATCGCAGTTGTTTACCTCGTGTGAGTCGATGGGTGAATGGTGCACCATCACCCTCGGCAATAATGGGAAAAACATCCTCTTCACCAAACCGGCCGGGAAGAATCAGGAGCAAGGTAATAAGAATCAGGGTGTGGCCAACCTAACGGCCTTAGATGGCTACAAAGGCTTCTACATGGGCCTCTCCGGCTTCATCGTCGGCCTGCCGGACATTCCGGAAGTAGGCGAAAACCGCTCCGTCGCCACTTGCTACGATTTGGCTTGCAGCAACTGCTACGACCAATACGTCATCACCCGCCCTCTCGTTCTCCGCGAAGGCGGTCTGGCCGATTGCCAACGTTGCGGACGTACCTACAACCTCAACAACATCGGCATCGTCTGCAACGGGGAACCCGGAAAATCGCTTTTTCGTTACCGCGTCTACTACGGAAACCAAACCCTAAGCATAAATAATCGGTAATGTTTTTGCGCATTTCCACAAAAAGCATTACCTTTGCACCGCGTACCTGAAATGTCGCCCAGATGGTGGAATTGGTAGACACGAGGGACTTAAAATCCCTTGGCCTAACAGCCGTACGGGTTCGAGTCCCGTTCCGGGCACAAAAAGGGGATAATAAAAATTTTTTCATGCGAGGAGGGGAAACCCTCCTAAGGAAGAGCCGAGAAGTGACCCTCGGCTCTTCTGATTTTCAGCCGAAAGCCTTTTTTCACAAAGCCCGACGGTAATATGCTCGATGGGCACAGAAAGAATCATAGATAACAGGGAAACGATGTATTGTCCTTTATTTAAGGACAGTTTTTATTTGGATTGTCCTTTAATTTAGGACAGCTCCATAAGCACCCTTTCGGCGCATCCCGCCGAGGACGGGGCACGGACTATATATGGACGGGACAGAGACAATAGTATGGACGAGGCGCAATCCTGCTATTGTCGCACGCCGGGGCAAGTTCGACAACAAGAGAAGGAAGCGTAGGAACAAAAAAAACGCCTGCCCCCGAATTGGGAGCAGGCGTTCGTTTATTGCAGGTTCTTCTGATTACTTAACCAGAACTTTCTTGCCGTTGATGATGTACAGACCCTTAACGGCCTTCTGTACACGCTGACCGGCGAGGTTGTAGATAACCAGCTTCGTAGCGGGCTTCTCAACATCTACATTCTGGATGTAGGTGGTGGGATCCTCAGAGGGAGCCGTAGCACCGTAGTAAGTCAGCGTCCAGTTGTTGAACGGAGTCCAGTCGAAGTACTCGAACTTCTCGATACCGGCCTCTTCGTCAGCAGCGATGTTGCCGTTGTGCGTCTTGCGCATACCGATGTTCACGCTTTCCATGCCCTCGGTAACCTCGAAGAGGAGCTTGTTCTTGTACAGGTCGTTAGAGAATGCGTTCTGAGCGGCATATACCGTGTTGGGGATGTAGTAAGTCTCTTCCTCACCGTCTACGCTGAGCGTGAGCTTAGAAGAAGTGCTCGTCAGGTCGAGGCTCTCTGCAATCTCAGTGTACTCCTTATAGCAGTCAGAGATGAGCAGGAGGTTAGTAGTTGCCTTGCCGGCATAGAGCTGAGCATAGTGGTGCTCCTCTGCGCCTTCAACACCATTCAGCACGTTCTCGATGTTCTTGGAGTTACCGTCGCGGTAGAATGCGTCTACACCCAGTACATAGAAGCCGGGAACCAGACCGTAGATAGTCTGATGGATGTCGTAGTTGGTCTCGTAGAACTCAAGGATGCTACCGTTACCGTTATCGGTGCTGGCACCGTCAGAACCGTAACCAACCTTACCGGCAGTTACATCCCAACCCTTGGCACCTACAGCCTCACCTGCGCCGTTACCATAACCCATGCAGTCAGGGTTGTAGATGGCAGCAGTGATGTCGGCGGGATTCTCCTCGCTAACGTCGCTGTATGCAGACAATACATAAGCGGTATAGCCCTTGATGAGCTTGTCCTTGTAGGCCAAAACGTCAGCGTCGGTGTTGATGATATCCTCAGCGTCGTCGCTCAGATAAGCGTAGAGCTGCTCGGTAACGAAGTCAGCATAGTCCTGATCGGTGGGTTCAAGCTGTGTACCCTCGGAATCCACAATCTCCATACGATAGTCAGAGTATTCAATCCACAGAGCCTTCAATTCAGCAGTCTGGGCCAGAGAAGCCTTAACCTCAGCGATAACCTGATCCAGCTTGTCGCGCATAGCCAGAGCCTCTTCAGAAGTCTTGGTGTTCAGTGCATCGAGGAAGTTCTGACCCTCGTTCTGAGCCAAATCTACCTTCTCGAATGCCTCGTTCGTCCAGATGTTGCTCTCATCGTTGAGCATAGCTTCCAGTTCAGCAAGCTTGCGCTGGATGGTCTCCTTGTAAGCCTCAGCGTCATTACCCTTGTAGACAATCTTGAAGTCATCGAACAAAGTCCAGAAGTGAGAATCCTGATTGCGTACACCCACTACGATGTCGCTGTTCTCTTTCAGTTCGATGTCGAAGAAGTTCTTGTACTGACCCAGAGCGAAGCGGACGTTAGCACCGCAACGACCGTTGGGGATATAACCGTATGATGCGCTTCTGTCAGCCTCCTGACCGACAGCACCTTCACCGGGAGTGAAGTCCTGAGGAGCAGGAGTAGCCTCGTCGTGAATACTCTTCAGAGGAGCGGTCTGTACGTCCTCACCCATGATGGCGAAGAACTCACCACCGATGTTCTTAGAATCTTGAGCATCTTCGTCGCGAACGAAAGCCTGTGCGCTCAACGTGTAAAGACCGGCAGGCATGTTCTTGATGGTCTGGCTGATGCTGAAAGAGTTTCTCCATACCTCGCAGACAGCGCTGTTCAGCGTCACGTCCTCGCCTTCCTCGTTCGTGAAGGTTACAGGATAACCGCCAAGCTGAATCTTCTGACCGTCCTTGTCCTTGATGGTGTAAGCGTCAGCGTCGATGTTCCAACCGTTGGTGTTACCGTCGAAGCCGGGGTTCTCGAGCAGGAACGAGAGATCGTCGCCCTTGCTTACGTGCTTACCGATTTCGTTAGCATAAAGCTCGCTCAGAGCGAAAGCAGCAGCGTCAATCTGCTCACGGGTGAAGGTACCCTGGTCGTGAGCATTCTGATACTCATAAATCATATCGGAAAGCGTAGAGCTTACAACTTCCCACTTAGCGTCAGCCTCAACGGCCTTTTCAGCCTTGGCCATCCACAAATCCAGCACTTCCTGGAAGTAAACGTAGTCAGCGACAGAAGTCTTCAGAGCCTCGTTGGCGTCGAACAGAGCCGTGTAGAGAGCCTCGAAGTCGCCCTCTCCGCTATTAACGGCAGCCTGTGCGTTCTCGTAAGCCGTTTCGAATGCGGCAATCACATCCTGATTGGCGGCCGTAGAGGGAAGAGCATCGTAGGTATTGGCGAGGCTGTTCACGAAAGCAGGCAGAGCGATGAGATAAGGATCGAAGTCGTTACCTTTGTACTTCAGCGTGAAGTTGTCGGCACCGAACCAGTTGGCAGTCGTATTCACCATGCGCAGACCGAGCTCCGTCTCACCACCGGCGGTGATGAACTCAAACTCGAAGTGCTCGGGAATCTCGTTTTCTGAAGAAACCTCCACACCGTTGTCGATACCGCCGCCCAGTGCATAAAGTTGCAGGCCGGAAACCGTAGTTTTGGTCTCCTCACCGGAAGCAGCCTGGTTGGTAGCGATAACGTCTACACCGAGGATGTACTTACCCTTGGGGAGCTGCACGGTCTGACAGATGCGACCGTTGCCCAGACCACGGGGAGCAGAAGCAGAAGAGGGGCACCATGCCTCGATGAAGCCGGCAAGTGTTGCGCCATTGACGGGCTCAATGCCGGTCTTGGGATAGCTTGCGCCCTGGTAACCGTAGTTTGCAGCACCGGGAACCTCAACCGTCCAACCGTCAGGAATAGCCTTGCCGTTTGAGTCCGTGTGAGTACCGTCAGACATGTTCGGATTAACGATCAGGAAAGTAACGTCAGAGGGATTCTCTTCCGTACCGAGAGCCCAAGCCTTGTTCTTGCGGGCCTCGATGATCTTCTCGCCCATTTCAGCAGCAGCGGCCTCAAGAGCCTCGAGGTCGTCAGAATTGTAGACAGCGGTATAGTCCTCATAGTTGAAGCCATACTCAGTCAGATTCTCGGCGATAGCAACCTGTGCGTAAGCAAGCATCTGCTTCTTAGCCGTAAAGATCTTAATGGCAGTTTCGTTCTCAGCCTTCTTATCGGCCGTGTACTCATCGGGATTAACGAAAGCCCAGTCTACACCGGCACCTTCGGCAGCGGGGTCCACGTTAGCGTAAACCAGCATATCACCGATTTCACCGCGCCAGCCGACAAACTGCTTGTCGTAGTTCTCGTTCTCTACCTGCTCACCGTCTACAATGATCGTCTGACCATAAGAGGTGTTCGTTTCAGGCAGTTGAATACGGTAGTAACCGTTGCCCTGAGCGCGCAGTGCCCAGTAGTAGTTACCCTGATTACCCTTGTCGAGGTAAATATCGCTCTCACTGTCACGGAACATGTACAGGTTCGTGAGAGAACGACCATCGCGATGGATAATAGCCGTCAGGAACTTGATTGTCCATCCCACATTGTTTCCGGTTCCGTCTACATCCTCATCGGTGTACTGGAGTTCGAACTGTGTGGGATACACTGTCTTTGTGTTACCGGGAGTCAGTGAAGCCTGAGCACCCCAATAACCGGCACCTGTCAGGAAATGACCGGATGCCACATTATAGACCATGTAGGTCTCGCCCGCCTGCGGCTCCACCGGCGTGAAGACATTCTTCATCGTGGGCGCCGTCCACTGGGCACTTGCTGTAACGGTCATCAAGACCATTGCAAGTAATGAGAGTAGTTTAGTTCTCATAATGTGTTAGAATAATGAATTAGTTAATTAAGATTAGTAAAAAATTGTGTTGTTTTTGTATTTTCGGCATTATAGCGTCGCAAATTTAACAATTAGACGCAAGAAAAAAAAATATTTAAGAAATTTTAACATCCCGCTAAAGCTATTGATTTCTACGACACTGAAAAGGCGAAGCGTGAAAGAGTAAGTTTTTATCCCTGTCCGCAGAGATATATGGCGATTTGTAGAGATATATCGCGATTTTTGCCTAAATTTGCAGTGTAAAACCCATAGCTGCCCGTGCAGCCGTGGCCCGAAGACATGAATCTGTAAAGCCCGACGAAACCTCATGAGCCGCGTAAGACCCAAGAAATATCTCGGTCAGCACTTCCTGACTGACCTGTCCATTGCCCAGCGCATAGCCGACACGGTGGACGCCTGTCCCGACATCCCCATTCTGGAGGTAGGCCCCGGCATGGGCGTAATGACCCAGTTCCTCGCCCGCAAGGGGCGCAGACTGCGCATGGTGGAGCTCGACTCCGAAGCGGCCGATTACCTGCGCCGCGAATTTCCGCAGGCAACCGACGACCTCATCGAGGACGACTTCCTTGCCCTGCCCCTCGACCGGACGTTCGACGGTGCCCCGTTTGTGCTCACCGGCAACTATCCCTATAACATATCGAGCCAGATATTCTTCCGCATGCTGGAATACCGCCACCTCATTCCCT
This sequence comes from uncultured Prevotellaceae bacterium, assembly GCA_947176535.1. Lineage (GTDB taxonomy): Bacteria > Bacteroidota > Bacteroidia > Bacteroidales > Bacteroidaceae > Physcousia. The sequence continues at coordinate 79,560 of CAMWQU010000005.1, read as the reverse complement.
GCTGCACGGGCATGATACAGAAAGAGGTGGCCGACCGCATTGCGGCTCCCTCCGGCAACAAGGTGTACGGCATTCTGTCGGTGCTCATTCAGGCATGGTACGACGTGGAACTGCTGTTCAACGTGGAACCCGGCGTCTTCAACCCTCCCCCCAAAGTGCGTTCGGCCGTCATCCGGCTGACCCGCAATCGGCGCGAGCAGCTCAATTGCGACGAAAGACTGTTCCGCCGCGTGGTGAAGACCACTTTCAACCAGCGCCGCAAGACGCTGCGCAACAACATCCGCCCCCTTTTGAACGAATTGGGCATCGACGGACAGGAATGGCTGTCCGACCCTTTCTTCAACCAACGTCCTGAACAACTGAGCGTGGCCGACTTCGAAGAGCTGACCCGGCAGTTGCAGGAACGACTTCCCCGGACTTCCTGAACCGGCACGGCCGTCCTTTCCCTAACTCCAACTGCGCATCGTGAAAAAGACATTGCAACAATTCCTCCGCATCGGCCTGCCGCCGGCATTAGGTTTCGCCATTCTGTGGTGGATGTACCGCGGTTTCGCATGGGCCGAAATCCGCAGAGCCCTCGACGAGGACATGCGTTGGAGCTGGATGCTGCTCAGTCTGCCGTTCGGCGTACTGGCTCAGGTGCTCCGCGGTCTGCGCTGGCGTCAGTTGCTGTCGCCCATGGGCGAGCATCCCGGTCGCCTGTCGTGCATCAACGCCATCTTCCTGAGCTACGGCAGCAGCCTCGTACTCCCCCGCGTTGGCGAACTGCTCCGCTGCGGCTACCTGTCGCGCCGCGAAGGCACCCGCATGAGCCACGCCATAGGCACCGTCGTCACGGAACGCGTCGTGGATGTGGTACTCATTCTCCTGCTGACCCTCTTCACCGTAGCCTTTCAGATTCCCGTCTTCCTGCGCTTCATGAGCAGCACGGGTATGTCGGCCGCCACCGTCCTGCGCGGCTTCTCCGCCACGGGCTGGTGGGTGACCTTTCTTTGCGGCCTCGTCGTCATCGCCGCCGGCGTGCTGGTGCTCCGCCGCCTCCACGCATTCGACAAGTCGCGCAACGCCCTGCAAGGTCTCAGAGACGGTATGCTGAGCATCCGCAACGTGCGTTGCAAGACGCTCTTCATTCTCTACTCCGTGGGGATATGGCTATCCTACTATCTCCACTTCTACCTCACCTTTTATTGCTTTTCCTACACCGCCCCGTTAGGGCCGGCTGTGGCTTTGGTGGCCTTCGTGACGGGCACTTTCGCCGTCATCGTGCCCACGCCCAACGGCGCCGGCCCCTGGCATTTCGCCGTAAAAACCGTGCTGATGCTCTACGGAGTGGACAGTGCCGACGGTGCCATGTTCGTGCTTATCGTCCACACGTTGCAGACCCTCCTTGTGGCCGTTCTGGGCGTATGGGGCGCACTGAGTTTCCTAAGGAAACCCGCCCGCTAATCCTTTTTTCAAGCGTATCGCGTAAAACTTCCGCCGCTATTCGTACAGGCGGCGTATGTCGGCTCCCTCATAGTAATGACGGAGGATTTCGTCGTAGGCCCGGCCCTCGGCGGCCATGACTGCGGCTCCTATCTGACACAACCCTACCCCGTGGCCCCATCCGGCGCCGTGTATGACGAAGCGCTGCGGAACGCGCGGTGCGCCGTCCGCTGCCTCTCCGGCATATTCGTAATCCACCGTTATGGCGGCCGACTTCAGGTGCGAACGGCTGAGCACACGGCGTATTTCCAGTTCCTTGCCCACGGTAAACGAAGCCTCTCCGCCCACTATCTTCAGGCGCACCAGATGGCCGCTGCGGCCCCGCTCCACGGGTTCCAGAGCCACAATGGGGCCCAAATCTCGGCCGAGGCGTTCGGTAATAATTTCGTGCAGTTCCTCTTGCGTGTAAGTAACCGTCCAGCGGTAGAAATCGTCGGTCTCCCGGTCGTAGTCGTTGAGCACGGTAGCCAGCAAAGCGGCATCGCGGGTGTTGCAGGCCGCAGGCGGAGACGAAAGAATCCACGCCCGTGCCGCCTCCTCGCTCATACCTTTTTCCCCGGATTCACCGAGTCCGGCCGTTTCCTTTCCGTCGCCGGGCAGCACGTCGCGCACGGCATGCAGGTAAGCCTTCGGCCGGTCTTCCCAGCAGTTTTCAAAGTCGTTGGTCATGCCTCCGCAGCACTTTCCGAAGCGGGCATCGCATACTTTTCCGTCGTGTACCAATGTTCGACCGCGGGTCTGACTCACGGCCTCCTCCACCTGCGGACTGACGGCCCGCGTTATCCCTTGGTAACGTTGGCAGTGGTCGTCGGCACACACGTCGAAGATGGTATGCTCCTCACGGTCGCGCCAGCGGATGCTCTCCGTGTCGGTCTTCTTGAACTGGAAAAAGGCATGTTCCGCGCCATTCTTCCGTTTTTCCATCTGCGCCAGCAGCCACGAACGGCTGATGACGGCAGCGGCCTTGAGGTACTCCAGCGGACAGGAGGCCTTCATCTCACTGCTGATGACGCTACACAGATACTGCTCGACGGGCAGCACATTGACGGCCACCACTTTTCCTTCGTCCACCACAAGGCGCAGTTTTCCCCGGAACGTCTGCGTCTCCTGACGCTCCCAGTGGAATCCGCTACCGATGGTCACCCCGCTGAGGCAGAACGCCGCCTCTTCCGACTGCGGCCGGAAGGTGAGGTCGTGGTAGATGTTCCCGTTCCACAGCAGTGCACCGTCTTCCACGGCCACCGTCTGTCCGCCGGTTACGTCCGCCCCCTTGGCGCGGAAGCTGCCCTTGAGTTCAAAGGAGAGGGTCTCCGTGGTCATGATGCCGACCGAGACTTCGGGTTCGGCAAGCACTGCGGCCGATTCTCCGGCCGGTGTGCCGCTCTCCTCCTTCGCTCCGGGTTCCTCGCCCCTGATGCGCCGGATAACCGGCTGAAGCTGTTCCTCGGTGAGCGTCACCTCGCGCAGTATGGCTGCGGCCTGCTCCATCGTCAGACGGCGGAAATCCTCCTCGCGCGGCGTAATGATAAGTCCGCCCATGTCCAGTGCCCCCGGACTGACGAGCAACTGCCGTTCGCCCTCCTCATAGTAGCAGTCGGGGCGGTGCTTGCTGCGCGGAAACACTAATGTGACGATTTCGTCGTCGCGTCCGTTTCCCCATTCCTGATGCCACGAAATGACGTTCATGCGGGGTTCCGGAGCCGCGCCCCGTTCCTGTTCCCGTGCGGAACCGTCGGAGGCCGCCAGTGCCTCGTAGAGCCTCCGGCACAGCACACTGTCCGGAGCCGTAGGCAGACTGCGTATGACGAACACCGGGCAGGCCCAACCCGTGAGCAGGTAGAGCCCACATCCCCGTTTGTTGCCGCTCTCCTCCAGTTCGGCCTCCTGCAGCGGCGTGAGGGGATAGAGCTTCCGGAGGTGAGTTTCATACAGTTTCCAGTCGCGCTCGATGGGCAGGATGCCGCGCGCCCCGGCCTGCAGATGGCAGTGGTCGGGACACGACGCCCCGCACTCCGGGCCGTTGTAGAAGACGATGTGGCGGGGCATGTTCCACGCCAGATGGCGCAACGTGTCGAAGTGGGCGAAGATGCGCTGCGGCTGATGGCGCCGCGTGGGTATGGTGAGGTGACCGGGCAGGATGGGATAGGGATTCAGCAGAATCTCGTAGTGCCGCTCGGTGGGCAGCGTGTGCTGCTCCTGCGGCCGGTTATGGTTGCAAAGGAAACAGAGCCGCTCGCTCACGGTCTTCGCGTCCACCTTGGCGGCCGTGCTGACGATGCGCTTGGAATTCCACTGCGCGGTGAGCGTGAACGGCGCGTCCTCGCCCTTCGTCAGTTCCCGCGTCTGCACCCGTTCAAGGGCGGCGTAGTTCTCGGCCGCCAACGCCCATTCGGCCACTTCGGAAGCGTGAAAAGCCTCGATTTCATCGGCATCCACGCGGTGGTTCCAGCGGGCGTTGAGTTGCTGCCGGGCACGTATCTCGATGGTGCGCAACAAGTCCTTGTAGCGGTTGTTGCGGTTCACGGCATCGGTGCTGAGGGCCGCATCGCTGTTACCCTCCCAGCGGCGGCACAGATAGAGCTCGTCGTAGATGCGTCCAATGCGGTAACGCCGGCTCAGCATCAGTCCTAGCGCGTAGTCCTCGCCGTAGCCGGTGTTGGGAATCTGTATGCGGCGCAGCACGGGCGTGAAGAAGGCACGCGGCGCGCCCAATCCGTTAATGCGCAGGGCATTGTTCCGTCCGTTGGCCTCCGTCCACTCGCGGTGGTCGATGAGTCCCGGCGGCAGGGTCTCCAGCCGGAAGTCGCACATCCGGTAGGAACCGATGACCATCGCGGCATTCTCGCGATAGAACGTATCGACGATACGCTGCAGCGTGGCAGGCGAGGAATAGAGGTCGTCGGAATCGAGCTGCACGGCGAAACGTCCGCAGTCGGGATGATGGACGGCCAGATTCCAGCAACCGCCGATGCTCAGGTCGTCGCGTTCGGGGACAAGGTGAATCAGTGCGGGTGCCTCTGCGGTTATCTTCTCCAAGAGTTCGGAGGTGCCGTCGTCGGAATGGTTGTCGATGACAATGACATTAAAAGGGAAATCGGTCTCTTGTCCGAGGGCCGAGCGCACGGCATCCTCGATGGTGCGCACACGGTTGCGGACGGGAATGATGACGGAGGCCTCCACGGGCATCGGCTCACGGTCGAGGACAATGCCGTCCCACTCGCCGGCAGCCAGATAGGCCCCTATGCGGCGCAGGTGGCGGGTGCAGGCGCGCTCCATCTCCACCTGCCGGGCCCGGTTGCGCGGATCCACGTAGTCGAACTGCCGCTGTCCGCTCAGCCGGGTATCGGTCTCCACTTCGGTGTAGAGGTACTCGCCGACGTGCAGGGGCAGACCCTGTCGGCTCAGGAAGAGGCGCAGATCGTAAAGTCCCGCATAGCGGTAGGCGTGCTGCCGCTCCTCGGTGAAGTAGGCTTTCAGCAGTTCCGTGCGGATGAGCAGCACGGAGCCCATGGCGAAGTCGTCGCGGACGGAACCCAACTGGTAGTCGATGAGCGGACGGGCCTGCCTGCTGCCGTCGGGCAGCAGGACGTAGTGGTCGGCATAGAGCAGCGGGGCTCCGCTGTCGTCGGCCACGGTGACAAGGCGCGTCAGGGCTTCGTAGCCCATCCGCAGGGGCCACGTCTTCATATATAATAAGGTATAACGCGCGCGCGAAAGGCGGGCGATTTCTTGTAGGGTTCGCGTGGAGAAGGGTGGATCCGAGAGGGGATGTATGGCGGCGACGTTGGGGTCGCGTCGCAACTGGTCGAGCGTAGAGCGCGCATCGTCCTCATGCACGCAGGGGATGAAACAGTCGATGGAGGGTGTAATCATGTCATTCCGTTTTTTCGCTTACAAACTTACAAATAAATTCTGATATCCGGAAGCATAGGATAAAGAATTGCAGAGGCTACAGCCGGAGCAGATGCAGTGCAACCGCCCGAAGCAATCACGAAATACGAAATAGTTTTCAGATTGTTTCATTGCTTGGAAACAATTTACTATCTTTGTCGTGTTCTTATAACAGCGTATGGATAGACAGAGACTCAAGATAGTGTTAATGGACGAGGCAAGCAGCTTTCTCCGGTCATTACCTGATAAGGCTAAAAAGAAAGTAACGTTCAACCTTCTTAAAGTGGAAGGTGGCATTATGGATAAAGAACTATTCAAGAAACTGGACAACACCGATATCTGGGAGTTTAGGACACTATTCAATGGCATTTGTTATCGCCTTTTTGCTTTTTGGGATACAGAGAAAGATACTTTGGTTATTGCTACACACGGCATAATAAAGAAGACACAGAAAACACCCGCAAAGGAGATACAGAAAGCAGAGACACTAAGAAAACAGTATTTTGAGAATAAATAAGAACTATAAAGATATGGCAAAAATGAACTTAACTCCACTCGGCGACATCGTTAATGAGGTATGGGGGACAGAAGGTTGCCCTGAAAGAAATGAGATGGAAACGCAACTCAAAGAGGAGCTCCATGCGTACTATGTAGGAGAAGCTATCAAGAAGGCCAGACAGGCACAGCACCTGACACAAGAACAATTAGGCGAAAGGATTGGTGTGCAACGAGCTCAGATTTCACGATTGGAAACGGGTAAGAGCGTAATAACCCTTCCGACAATGAGCCGTGTTTTCAAGGCTCTTGGTATTACAACAGCAGTATTGGATTTGGGTGCCATAGGAAAAGTTTCCCTATGGTAATTTCAATAGAGATAGATTTGAGGGCGTGTCAAAAGAATTTGACACGCCCTCAATCGCATTCCGGGAATACAATTCTACACTTATTCAGTTTTTTCATACATATATCTTAGATAAAAATACAAAGCGATTGTACCACCCGAAAAGGTGGTACAATTGCTTTCAGGTGGTACAATCCTACAGTTTGGTCAATAGCACCCTCCACGTTCCCCTCGTCACGGTACCTTCCCGGACAAGGTAGCCCTTGTCTTTCATCATCTTGATATGCTTCTGAATGGCAGAGGCATTGACAGAAAGTCTGTCCGCCAGCGAGCGGATGGAGATATGAGGGTCTGCCTGAATCTCGCAGATAATCTGCTCCACGGTGGAATTGTGGAACGACACCCAACCTCCGTTGAACCACCACTGCCCGCCGGAACCCTGCGCAATCACGATGTCGGTCTGCATCTCCGCCCTCATCAGCTTCTCCAAATAGGAAACAAACGGCTGTATCTGCTTCAGCGTTGCCCTTGCGCCGTCTGCGGGCGACGCTCCCACGGCGGCATCCGCGGAGGAGAGTGCCGACAGATACTCCTGCTTGGTCTTTGTCGGTATCACTATCAGCGGGTAGCCGTGACGCGCAAGAATATAATTCATTATCAGACGGGCGATGCGCCCGTTTCCGTCCTCAAAGGGGTGGATGCGGATGTAGCGGTAATGAAACAGAGCGGCCAAATCCAAAGGGTCAAGTTCGCCCCTCGCCTCCTCTGCCTGATACCATTGGACGAGCTCCGTCATTAGTAGGGGAGTCTCCTCCGGAGTGGCGTATTCAAACCGCTCCCCCGAAAGGGTTATGACGGAGTTGGGGCGCGTCTTGTAACAGCCGGCATGAACGGTGTATGAGGTGGCAACTCCTCCGGGCAGGTTGCGATAGACCACGTAATCCTCGCGCAACAGGATGCGATGTACCTGACGGATGAAAGTCTCCGTCAGCGGATTATCCGTCCGGGCCTCGTCGAGCACCATTTTCAGACCGATGTTGTGGGCCTTCATCTCCTCCAAATCCCTCATCTTCGCCTCACCTATCACCTTGCCGAAGAGCAACAGAACCTCGGTCTGGCCGTAAGTAAGGGTGTTTCCCTCGATATGGTTGGAGTTGAAGTTGAACTCTAAGGAGAACTTCCGGGAAAGTTTGTCTTTGGCCTCGTCTCTCAACGGTTTTAACCGGTTCCATTGCGCCAGAACGTCTTTTGTCAGTTGCTTCATACGTATATTTTTGGCAAAGATACGAAATAATTGTACCACCTCAAAGCGATTGTACCACCAAAATCGGTGGTACAATCGCAGAAAAAGCATTCCGCCCGCGAGCGGCTTCCCGCCGGCCGGCCGGCGAGGCGGAGACAGCCTGCCCCCCACCCTGTCAGAAGCCGCCGGAAAGGCGAAAAAACAAGACGCCCGTCTTATTGACGAAAGACGCCCGTCTTTCTGCTATAAGATGCCCGTCTTACACGTGAAAGACGGGCGTCTTGTAAAACAGGGGTCATAAAGAACATATTTACCCCCCCGCTAAAATAATGCCCTTTACTGTTGCAGAAACCGGAATAAATACGTACATTTGTCCAACAAACCTAAAAAACAACATCCTATGGAAACAATATCGACTTGGTTCAATGCACTCGACCCCACGATGAAGGCATTCTGGTGCATTGCCATCTTCGCCTCCACCATCTTCCTGATTCAGATGGTGATGACGTTCATCGGCATTGGCGACGCCGACGTGGAGACCGACTTCGACATGCCCGACGGTGACATCGGGAGCATGGACGGCGACACATTGGACACGGGCGGAACGCTGCAACTCTTCTCCGTCCGCAACATCGTGAACTTCCTGCTCGGTGTGGGATGGGGCGGCGTGTGCCTCCAACCCTACTTCTCCGACACGGCACTCCTCTGCGTGGCCGCCCTGCTCACGGGATGCGCGTTCGTGGCCGTGTTTGCGTTCCTCTTCAAGCAGATGCGCCGATTAGAGCACGACGGAGCATTCAACATCCACGATTGCGTGGGCCAAGTGGGCGACGTCTATCTGCGCATCCCCGGAGAGCGCAGGGGCGAGGGCAAGGTGCAGTATTCGTTCCAAGGCTCCGTGCAGGAACTGGCGGCCATCACCAACGGCCACGAGATTCCCAGCGGAGGAAAGGTGCGCGTACTGGAAGTCATAGACAACCACACGCTGCTGGTGGAACAACTGTAAGCGAAACTAATTATTCAACAACATCTTAATTTTTACAACCATGAACTTAATGTATTTAATCATCATCGCAGCCGGCGTAAGTATGATACTCCTGATGGGCCTCCTCAACCGCTACCGCCGCTGCCCGTCGGACAAGATTCTGGTGGTCTACGGTACCTCCGGCTCCAACAAGAGCGCAAAGTGCGTGCACGGCGGCGGTAAATTCGTGTGGCCCGTCATTCAGGACTACGCCTATCTGTCGCTGACCCCCATCAGCATCGACGCCAACCTGACCAACGCCCTGTCGCGTCAGAACATCCGCGTGGACGTGCCCTGCCGCTTCACCGTGGGTATCTCCACCGAACCGGACAGCATGCTGGCCGCCGCCGAGCGTCTGCTGGGACAGACCGCACAGCAGATACAGGAACTGGCCCGGGATATCCTCTTCGGACAGCTCCGTTTAGTGATTGCCACCATGAGCATCGAAGAACTGAACTCCGACCGTGACAAATTCCTTGAGGCCATTTCCTCGAACGTGGAAGTGGAACTGAAGAAAATCGGTCTGCGCCTCATCAACGTGAACGTGACCGACATCAACGACGAGAGCGGCTACATCGAGGCTCTGGGACAGGAAGCCGCCGCCAAGGCCATCAACGAAGCCAAGGTGCGCGTGGCCGAGCAGGAGAAAATCGGTGAAATCGGTAAGGCCGACGCCGTCCGCGAGACCCGTATCCGTACCGCCGCCGCCAACGCTGAGGCCGTGAAGGGTGAGAACGACGCGAAAATCAATATCGCCAACTCCGATGCCGACCGCCGCGAGCGCGAGGCCGAGGCACAGCGCCGCGCCACGGCTGCCGAGAAGGTGGCACAGGCTCAGGCTCTGGAGGAGTCCTACGCTGCCGAGCAGAAAGCGGAGGCCGCACGTGCGGAACGCGAACGATCGACACAGAACGCAAACATCATCGTGAAGCAGGAAATCGAGAAACAGCGTTTAGTCATCGAAGCAGAGGCTGCCGCCGAACAGAAGCGCGTGAACGCAAAAGGTGAGGCCGATGCCATATTCGCCAAGATGGAAGCCGAGGCCAAGGGTCTGTACCAGATTCTGACGAAGCAGGCCGAGGGTTACGACAAGATGATTCAGGCCGCCGGAGGCGACGCCACGAAGGCATACACGCTGCTGCTCTTAGAGAAGCTGCCCGAATTAGTGAAGACGCAGGTGGAGGCCGTGAAGGGCATAAACATCGACAAGGTGACCGTCTGGGACAACGGCGGCACAGCCGGAAACGGACAGACCAGCACCGCAAACTTCCTCTCCGGACTCATGAAGAGCGTGCCTCCCTTGGCCGACCTCTTCGACCAGGCCGGCATGGCACTGCCCGAATATCTGGCTAAGAAGAAAGAAGAGAATAATGCCGAAGTGACCGAGGTGGAGGAATAATATCCGCCGACGGAAACGGGCTTTTCCACCGGAAAAACGGGAAAAGCGGAAAATCATAAGAAATGAGGATTGCGCACGTGCGCAATCCTCATTATCTTTGCAGCCGGAAGCAGAAATTCCCTATCGCTATGAAACATCTGACAGCCCTTTGCCTCTGTCTCGCATGCACCGCACGCGGCGGAGCAGCCGAAGTGACGGCCGACACGCTCGATACACACGAAATGAAGGAAATCACCGTCAGCACGGGCATGAAACAGTTCGGTGCATTAGAGGCACAGCCCATGAGCGCACAGAAACTGTCGCCGCGCCGCCTGCGCAACAACGGCATGGAGTCGCTGAAAAGCATGGCACTCACCGTGCCCAACCTGTTCTACCCGGAATACGGGTCGCGACTGACGCCGGCCATCTACATCCGGGGTATCGGCTCGCGGGCCAACACGCCCGTCGTGGGGATGTACGTCGATGACGTGGCGATGATGGAAAAGTCGTCGTTCGACTTCTCCATGGACGACGCCGAACGGGTGGAGGTGCTGCGCGGGCCGCAGTCCACACTCTACGGACGAAATGCCATGGGAGGTCTCATCCGCGTCTATACGCCCTCGCCGCTCGACGAGGGACAGGCCACGGAGTTCCGCATAAGCACGGCCGCACCGGAAGGGATGCGGCACATGTATGTCCGGCACAGCGACCTGCTCGCTGAGGGACTGGGATTGTCGGTGTCGGGATTCTACCGGGGCGACAACGGGTACAACCGCAACGACTTCCTCAACCGCCGCTCCAACGGCAGCGAGGCCGGAGGGGCCAGACTGAGACTGGCGTACAGCCGGCGGCCGCAGTTTGCCCTCGACTTCCGGAGTAGCGGGGAGTATTCCGACGAGGATGCCTACGACTACGTCAATACGGCGAACAACCGCATAGAGACGGGAATGCTCGGGGGCTACCGCCGGACGCTGTTTAACTCGTCGCTGAAGCTGAATACCGAGCAACGGCGGTTCAGCATGACGGCCGTGACGGCCTATCAGTATCTGAAAGACCGCATGACGATGGATCAGGATTATCTGCCCGAAGACTTGTTCCGCCTCATGCAGCGGCAGCGCAGTCACGCACTCTCGGAGGAGGTTGTGTTCAAGGGCAGCACGGCAAAAGGTAAGGAACGGACGGAACATTTGGCACTCGACTGGACGGCGGGCGGCTACCTCGGTTATCAGAGCATGAGGACGGACGCACCCGTGATTTTCGGGCAGGAGGGTATCGCTACACTCATACAGACGGGCATAGACCGAGGATTTGATTCGGCCAACACGGCGATGGCACCTATGGGCATGAGTCTTGCGCTGAACGTCATAGACCCGACGCTGAGGGTGGACGGGAACTTTGACACGCCGATGCTGAACATGGCGGCGTTCGGACAACTGCAAGTGAAGAATATCCTCACACGGGGACTTGACCTGACGGCCGGTGTGCGCCTTGACTACGAGCGGCGGGAAATGGAATATCTGTCGGGAACGACCGTGCATTCGCAGTTCCAAATGATGCGGCAGGTGGCTCCGGCACCGGCACCGCCGATGGTCATAAGCGGAAAAGACTTCTGCACGGCCTCGGGGTATGAGGGAAAATTGAACGACCGGCAGAAGCAGGTGTTGCCGCGCGTGGCACTCAGCTACCGCTGGGACAAGGAGGAGGACGGGAATCTGGTGTACGTCTGCTACTCCGAGGGTCTGCGCTCCGGAGGGTATAATATTCAGATGTTCAGCGAACTCATACAGGCCTCCCTGCGCAACGACATGATGCGCGACCTTGCCGCCGACCCCGATTTGGGACAGATGTTCAGTCAAAATATGCCTCCTGTCGGAGAAAATCCGTCGGCGGACAGTGCCACGGTGTACAGACCCGAACGGAGCCGGAACTACGAGGCAGGGGTGCATCTCAACCTCTTCAACAAACGGCTCACCGCCTCGGCGGCCGTGTTCTATATCACAGTGAGCGACCAGCAGATTACCCGTCTGGCCGTGGGGAACGGACTGGGACGGCAGGTGCTGAATGCAGGAAAAAGCAGAAGCTGCGGCATGGAACTGTCGCTCTCCGGACGCTTGTACATCGCGGACAATCCGCTGCTGCTGACGGCCAACTACGGCTATACGAATGCCATATTTACAGATTACGACGCCGGAACGGCCGACTATGCCGGCAACCGGCTGCCCTTTGCTCCGCGGCATAGCGTATCGGCTTCCGCCGACTATCTCTTCCCGGTTAAGAACGTCATCGTAGACCTCGGGGTCAATACCACGGGGCAGGGACGCACGTACTGGACGGAGGATAACCAATATGTGCAGCCTTATTATCAGTTGCTCGGCGCACACGTCGGCACACGCTGTACGGTGAAGCAAACCACGCTCTCCCTCACGCTTTGGGCAACGAACCTTGCGGGAAAGGAGTACACCCCTTTCCTGTTCATCAGCCGCGGGCAGGCTTTTGCCCAAACGGAACAGCCGCGCCGGATAGGGGCCACACTGAACGTAAGATTTTAGGGGGGGACTATATCTCCTCGACCGGGACGATGCCGTGGGTGACGGCATAGATGGTGAGCGCAGAGACGGAGCGCACACGCAGTTTTTCGCAGAGGTTCTTCCGGTGGGTGACAACGGTAGGCAGGGAGATGCAGAGGCGTTCGGCAATCTCCTTGTTGATGAAACCGCGCACGACCAACGAAAGGACTTCCGTCTCGCGGGGAGAAAGAAGAGGAGGATTCTCCGGAACGTTCCGGAAAGAGGACATCAGGGACGGTGCCTCGGAACGGGAGGCGTGACCTGCACCGTGGGCGTGCCGGAAGAGCAGCAGTATGGCGCGCAGCAAATCGCGTTCCGGCAAGGACACATCGAGCATACGGAAATGCTCAAATTGTTTCCCCGCAATGGCTTGCGACGTGAGTACGATGGTCTGTCGCTGCCGCGAAAGGAAAAAATCGGCATGGGCCACAAGGACTTGGGAGGAAACGAAAAAATGGACAAAAGGGACGGTTTCATCGACAGAATTGCTCTCCCGGAGCATTTCCTCAAGCGAAGCGAAAGTACAGACCTCGGCCATAGGGGCCATGTCGGTGATGATGGCACGCAGACCGGCAGCCTCAAGCGTATTCCGGTCGATGACGGCAATGCGCGGAGTTATTTTTTCCATGTCTCGGCAAAGGTCTTGCTGATGAAGTTATCCGTGCTCTGACAGACTTGTCCGGCAAAGGCCGTGGCATGACGGATGAGCTGTTGCCAACCTTCGGGCGAGAGTGTCAGCAGGCGGTCGCGGGTGATGCCCTCACGGATGAGTCCGTAGACGAAGCCTGCATTGAAGTTGTCGCCGGCCCCGATAGTACTTACCACATTTTCCACCCGAGGGGCACGGAAATCGAGGGTCTGCTGCGGGGTGCAGACGGTAATCATGCCGCCGCCCGACGTGCAGATGAAGAGAGGGCAATGGCGGGAAATATGATGTTCGTAGATGTGGCGCGCGTCGCGACTGCCGTACATGATTTCAAAATCGTCGGCCGAACCGCGCACAACGGTGGCTTCATGGAAATTCTGATGGATGGCGGGCAAAAGGAGTTCCAGCTCGTGGGCGTGGCTACGGCGGTAGTTCAGGTCGTAGTAGAGAACGGCACCGGCCTGACGGGCTGCGGACAGCGTGGGGGCCACCTGAGCGCGCATGCTCTCGCAGATGGCGTAGTAGGAACCGAAAAGGAGTACATCGTCACTGCCGAAGCGGGGCAACGACCAGTCCTGAAGGGCCTTGGGGATGTCCTTGTAGAACTGATAGGAGGCATCGCCGTTTTCGTCGAGATAGGCCAGAGAAATGGCACTCTTCTCCCCTTCCCGAATCTCAAAATCGTCGATAGATACGCCATTTTCGGACAAAAAGTCGCGCGTGGCGAGGCCCGCACGGTCTTGTCCCGCATAACCGATGAAACGGCAAGGCAGGCCCATCCGACCTATCGAAATGACGGAGTTGAACGCACTGCCTCCCGGCACGGCTGCCACGGGCTGATTGTCCCGGAAAATAATATCCATGATAGTCTCGCCCATCGCTGTTACTGTACGCATAGCCTATAAAGTAAAGTTTATAACGTTAAACAATTCTGTATTTTCTTCTCTCTATTCCCGAAGCAGGGCAATCATTCGCTCTGCCGCCCGCTGGGGGGCACCGGGCTCACCCAGACGGCGCATGACTTCCTCGTAGCCCTCAAACATCGGGGCGCGGGAAGGGCCGTCCGGCAGAATGGCGGCGAGCTGCTGACGGACACGCTCCACCGTCATCTCGTCGGCAACAAGCTCCGGCACGACTTCCTTATCGGCGATAAGATTCACCAACGAAATGTAAGGAACTTTTATCACGCGGCGACGCAAAAAGCTGAAAAGTTTGCCAAAGTTAAGGTAATAGCACACCACCTGCGGGACGCGGAACAGGGCTGTCTCCAGCGTGGCCGTGCCACTGGTGACCAAGGCGGCCGTACTATGCTGAAGCAGGCGGTAGGTCTGCCCGTAAAGCACACGCACGGAGGAATGGTGCCGGGTAATGTCGTAATAGAAAGCCCGGTCGATGCCCGGAGCACCGGCAACAACAAGCTGGTAATAGTCGGAAAACGGAGCGGCAGCGCGAAGCATACGCGAGAGGTTGTCCTTGATTTCCTGACGACGACTGCCGGCAAGAATGGCAATCACGGGTTTGCAGGGCAGAGCATTTTCCTCGATGAAACGGCTGAAACTTGCCGGATAGGAGTCTTCGTAGAGCTGTACTTCGTCACGAGTGGGATTGCCCACATAGTCAATGTCGTACTGATGGCGGCGACGGAAATAATCAACCTCAAAAGGAAGAATGGAGAACAGGCGATCAACACTGAGGCGGATATCGCGGATGCGCCATTCCTTCCATGCCCATATCTTGGGGGAGATGTAATAAAAAATCTTAATGTGGGGGGCTTTGCGCTTGATGTACTTACCCAACGAGAGGTTGAATCCCGGATAGTCTACCAAAATAAGTGCATCGGGATTCCAGTCGAGAACATCGCGCCGGCACTCCCGCATACCCCGCATAATTTTGGGAAGGTGGGTGAGGACGGGAACAATGCCCATGTAAGCCAATTCGCGGTAGTGACGGACAAGTGTGGCCTGCTGCGCCTGCATCATATCGCCGCCGATGCAGCGGAAAGAGGCATCGGAATCGTATTCGCGGAGGGCGTGCATGAGGTGGGAGGCGTGGAGGTCACCACTGGCTTCACCGGCTACAAGATAGTATTTCATAGCGAATCGGGGATGAGGGAATAACGGATTATCGGGCCAGAGACTGCAACCGGGAGAGGGTTTCGTAGGCCGTCATATCGACATGGATGGGGGTAATTGCGGCGTAGCCGTGGTCGAGAGCCCAATAATCGGTGTCATTAGCTTCGGGTTCGAGGTTGGAGAACCGGCCCGTGAGCCAGTAGGTTTCCATGCCACGGGGATTGTGGGCCGGCACCCACTCGTGCTGCCAGATGCCACGGGCCATACGGCAGACGCGGGAACCCGCAAGGGAGGCGACCTCAGGGAAATTGACATTGAGGCAGACATCCTGAGGCAGTCCGTTCTCAAGCACAAAGGAGGCTATACGGCTCAACTCTGACGTATAGGGGGAGAAATCGCATTGGTGGCTGAGGGTACGCAAACTGTACCCGATGGACGGGATGGCCTTGAGGCAACCCTCGATGACGGCTCCCATCGTGCCGCTGTAATGGATGCTGCAGGAGGCGTTGTCGCCATGATTGATACCACTGACAATGAGGTCGGGGCGGCGGGGACAGACTTGCTCCAGCGCTAACTTCACACAGTCCACCGGCGTACCCGAACAGGCATAAACCGATACGTCTCCACGCCGACCGAGCGAGCGCAACGAAACAGGACGCGTGGAAGTGATTCCGCAAGCGGCTCCGGAACGGGCCGAATCGGGAGCGACAACAATGACTTCACCCAAACGGGACATTTCTTCCATCAGAACCTGAATGCCTTGGGCTTCCACACCATCGTCGTTCGTTATCAATATGAGTTTCTTATTCATGGAATGCAATGCACTATAACGTTTTTCGCACACAAAAATAAGAAAAAAAGGTCAAGTTATCAACAAAAAGGGTAAGTTATCAACACATTTAGCATTCTTTCCTTATAATATAAGGAGAGTTCGGACAAAAAAGCGTATATTTGTAAGGAATAATAATAACGAGTGGAATTATGGCCAAAATTATTGCTTTAGCCAATCAGAAAGGTGGTGTGGGAAAAACCACGACAAGCATGAACCTTGCCGCGTCGCTGGCGACACTGGAGAAAAAAGTTCTCCTTATCGATGCGGACCCACAGGCCAACGCCTCTTCGGGCCTCGGCGTGGATATCTCACAAATCGACGCCTCGTTTTACAACTGTCTCATCGACAAAATCGACATCCGCGAAGCTATATACACAACGGACATCGACGGACTTGACATCATCCCCTCGCACATCGACCTTGTGGGTGCCGAGGTGGGTATGCTACAGGTGCAGAACCGCGAAAAGGTGGTAAAAGAGATGCTCGCCCCCATACGGGATGAGTATGACTACATCCTTATCGACTGCTCGCCCTCTTTGGGACTTATCACCGTAAACGCACTGACGGCAGCCGACAGCGTCATCATTCCCGTACAATGCGAATACTTCGCTTTGGAAGGTCTGAGCAAACTGCTGAATACCATACGCATCATCAAGGTGAAGTTGAACCCGGCACTGGAAATCGAAGGGTTCCTGCTGACGATGTATGACAAGCGGTTGCGTCTGGCCAATCAGGTGTATGATGAGGTAAAACGCCACTTCCAGGAACTGGTGTTCAAGACCGTAATCCAGCGTAACGTGAAGTTAGGCGAGGCTCCCGGACACGGAATGCCCGTCATTCTCTATGACGCAGACTCTACCGGCGCACGCGATTATCTGGCGCTGGCGAATGAGGTGGTAAAGAAGAACGGATAACAGGAATTTGAAAATATATGGCAGTACATAAGAAATATCCCGCACTGGGACGGGGACTGGACGTGCTGATGCGCACGGACGAGGTGCACACCAGCGGTTCGTCAAGCATCAACGAGGTGAGCATCACCGCCATCAAGGCTAACCCCAATCAGCCGCGACGGGAATTTGACGAGAATGCACTGAGGGAACTGGCCGACAGCATACGGGAGATTGGTATCATACAACCCATCACGGTGCGCGACATGGGAGACGGCACGTTCGTCATCATCGCCGGCGAACGCCGTTGGAGAGCAAGCCAAATGGCCGGACTGGCCACCATACCGGCATACATCCGCACCGTAGATGATGAAAACATGATGGAAATGGCCCTCGTGGAGAACATCCAGCGCGAGAACCTTAATTCCATGGAAATAGCTCTGGCTTATCAACAGTTGATAGAACAGTACGGACTGACGCAGGAAAGGCTGAGCGAACGTGTGGGAAAGAACCGCTCCACCGTCACCAATTATCTGCGATTGCTGAAGTTGCCCGCCACTATACAGATGGGACTGAAAAACCGCACCATAGATATGGGGCACGCCCGGGCACTGCTGGCACTGGACGACCCTACGCTGCAACTCAAAGTGTACGAGGAACTGCAACAGGGCAACCTCAGCGTGCGACGGGTGGAAGAAATGGTGAAAGAACTGTCACAGGGCGGAACGGTCGTAACGGAAGGCAAGAAGATTAAAGGGAAAAGCACACAGGCATCGCCCGTCTACAACGACCTGAAAGCTGCATTGTCGGGATTCTTTCAGACCAAAGTACAACTAACCTGCAGCGAAAAAGGCAAGGGAAAGATTACGATTCCCTTTGCTAACGAGAAGGAACTGGAACGTATCATAGATATATTTGACAGGCTGAAGCATTGAGAGCACTGGGAGCGACATACGGGAAATGGCTCGTCCTGCTGCTCATGGTAATCCGGTTTGACAGCATTTCAGCACAAGTGGAGGAGTATTCGGAACAGGATACCCTTGTGTCCGAAATCAATGCTTTCCCCGGCGATTCCGTCATGACAGAAGACGAAGACACGCTGAGTACCGCCATCGCCGACAGTCTGCTAAAACGGATAACGAAGATACACGACAAGCGACAATTCAAGCCGGATCCCATCCGGTCAATGTGGCTGGCGTTGGTGTTTCCGGGCGGCGGACAGATATATAACCGCAAATACTGGAAACTTCCCATCGTGTACGGCGGCTTCTTAGGATGTACCTATGCACTGACATGGAACAACCAGATGCTCAGGGATTACTCCCAGGCTTACCTCGACATCATGGACGACGACCCTAATACCAAAAGCTACGAAGGAATGTTGCCCATGGGGTACGATATAACGGGCAAGGAGGAACGCTTCAAGACGATTTTCAAAAACAAGAAGGATCACTTCAGGAAGTATCGCGACCTCAGTATTTTTGCTTTTGCCGGAGTGTACCTGATTTCCATTATCGACGCTTATGTCGATGCCGAATTGTCTACTTTCGACATCAGCCCCGACCTGAGCATCCGACTGGAACCGGCTGTCATCAATACAGGTATATCCGCCATGAACACACAAAAACAAAACGCTTACGGCCTATCATGCCGTCTGAATTTCTGACATTATACTATTTATTTAGAGAGGATAAGAAAGAATGAACATCAAAAGACATATTATCGTCGGGCTAAGCCTCATCTGTACCTCACTGACAGGCTATGCGCAGAACGAAGAGAACAGAAACACCGGTCAGGACAACATCACAGAGCAGGAGGAGGAGATAGGGCTTCCCGAAGGTATGAAAAGTTACGAACTGGATAGCCTCCTCAGGGAATGGAACGTCAAGAACTATCTGATTTTCGACGGTACATGCGAGGGAAACGGAGAGAATCCCGTTTACTCCAAAGAGGAATACATTACCCGTTTAAGCCATCTGCCCAATGTCATTGATATGCCTTACAACGAGGTCGTGCGCAAATTCATCGACCAATATAGCGGACGTTTGAGACGCTCCGTCTCCATTATGCTCGGAGCCGGCAATTTCTACTTCCCATTGTTCGAGGAGGCTTTGGAGAGTTATCAACTTCCGTTGGAACTGAAATATCTGCCCGTCATAGAGAGTGCGCTGAATCCGGGTGCCACCAGTCGCGTGGGTGCGGCAGGCCTATGGCAGTTCATGCCCGCGACAGGCAAACAATACGGACTGGAGATAACCAGCCTCATCGACGAGCGACGCGACCCCATCAAGTCATCCTACGCCGCCGCCCGCTATCTGAAAGACTTATATGACATCTTCGGCGACTGGACACTGGCCATCGCCTCTTATAACTGCGGGCCGCAGAATGTGTCGAAAGCCATCAAACGGGCGGGAGGTGCGAAAGATTATTGGACGATTTATCCCTACCTGCCGGCAGAAACCCGAGGTTATGTTCCGGCTTTCATCGCAGCCAATTACATCATGAATTATTATTGCGAGCATAATATATGCCCCATCAAGGCACAACTTCCGGCCGGAACCGACACGATTATGGTCTCCCGGGACGTTCGTCTGGAGCAGATAAACGAACTATGCGGCATCGGCATGGATGAGTTGAAAGCCCTAAATCCGCAATACCGGACGACGCTGGTGCCGGGAGATGCACGCCCGTTATCGTTACGCATGTCGCCCGAAGCTATCAGTGCATTCATCGAGGCGGGAGATTCCGTCTACAACCATCGCGCCGACGAACTGTTCAGCAAGAAAGAAAAAGAGGTAGCCGTCAGCGACGGGGCCACAACCAAGAAAGCAAACTCAAGCCGGGCCGGCAGAAAAACCATTACCATACGGCAGGGAGATAACCTCGCAGCCATTGCCCGCAGAAACCACACGACGGTGAGTGCTTTGCAGAAACTCAACGGTCTCCGGAACACGAACATACGGGCCGGACAGAAACTGAGAGTAAAGTAAGAGGCAAAAGGTACGTCAGAACATAGAGATTGAGACCATGGGCGAACAGAATTTACACGGACAAGCAAATCTATCGCACTCAATGAGTGAGGCGGAGCAGGAGAATGAGCGTATGGTGAACGAGGCGTTCCAGCACTTACTGGACACCTACCTGAAAAGCAGTCACCGCAAGAAGGTAGACCTCATTACCCAAGCATTCAACTTTGCCAAGCAAGCCCATAAGGGCGTCAAGCGTCTGTCGGGCGAACCCTACATCATGCACCCCATCGCCGTCGCCCAAATCGTGAGCGAGGAAATCGGATTGGGCAGCACCAGCATCTGCGCTGCACTGCTCCACGACGTGGTGGAGGACACTGACTACACCGTACAGGACATCCAAAATATTTTCGGTCCCAAAATCGCCCAAATCATCGACGGACTGACCAAAATCTCCGGAGGTATATTCGGCGACAAGGCCTCGGCACAAGCAGAGAACTTCAAGAAACTGCTGCTGACCATGAGCGAAGACATCCGTGTGATACTCATCAAAATCTCCGACCGTCTGCACAATATGCGCACCCTGGGCAGCCAGTTGCCCAACAAGCGATACAAGATTGCAGGCGAGACGTTATACATCTACGCTCCCCTGGCTTACCGGTTAGGCTTAAACAAAATCAAGGAGGAACTGGAAGACCTCAGTTTCTGCCACGAGCATCCGGAAGAGTACAGCCTCATCAAGCAACGGCTGGAGGAGATGGACAACAACCTGCAAAACATCTACACGGACTTTATTGGCCCCATCCGGAGCGAACTGGACAAGCACAACATCGACTATACCATCAAGGCGCGCATCAAACGCCCCTACTCCATCTGGAAGAAGATGCAGACGAAGCACGTCTCCTTCGAGGACGTGTATGACATTCTTGCCGTGCGCATCGTCTTCAAGCCCAAAGATATAAAAGACGAAATTGCCGAGTGTATGCGCATCTACGCCTACGTTTCGCAACCCTACACCGAGCACCCCACACGCTATCGAAACTGGCTCAAGAACCCCAAGAGCAACGGTTATCAGGCCCTACACACCACGCTTATGAGCAAAGCCGGAAAGTGGATAGAGGTGCAAATCCGGAGCGAGCGCATGGACGAAATCGCCGAGCAGGGATTTGCCGCCCACTGGAAATACAAGGATGGCGAAAAGACCTCGGAAGAGAGTGAAAGCGAACTGGACAAGTGGCTGCAGACCATCAAGGAGATTCTCGACGACCCGCAACCCAGCGGCATGGACTTTCTGGATACCATCAAACTGAACCTCTATTCCAACGAACTCTTCGTGCTCACCCCCAAAGGAGAAGTCAAGAAGATGCCCGTCGGCAGTACAGTTCTCGACTTTGCCTTTGCCATACACACTTTCGTCGGCACCCACTGCATCGGTGCAAAAGTCAATCACGCGTTGGTGGCACTCAACTACGAGCTGAAGGGCGGCGACCAGATAGAAATCCTCACCTCCAAGGAGTCGCAGGTGAAGCGCGAATGGCTCAACTTCACCACAACGGCAAAAGCAAAGAACAAGATTCAGGCCCTTCTGCGCCGGGAAGACCGGGAGAAGCAGAAGGTGGGCGAACAGATACTGACAGACTTTTTCCACAAAGCCGACATGGAGCCCAGCAGTATGAACGTGGACAAGTTGTGTAACTTCCACCAATTGAAAAACCGCGAACAGCTTTATGCAGCCATCGGTTGGGGCGAAATCGTACCGGGCGAAGCCGACCTATCTCATCTTCGCTCCAAGAAAGATTCCAAGAACTGGCGCCGCTACCTGAAGTTCTTCACGCGGAACAACGAAGCGGAGAATCTTATCATTCACCCGACGCCTTTGACGAAAATAGACCGCAAGAAGACGCTCGTCCTCAACGAGGAAACCATTGCCCACTACATCATAGGCCCGTGCTGCCACCCCATTCCCGGCGACGATGTACTGGGATATTACGATGACAAGAACCGCATTACCATCCACAAACGCAACTGCCCGGTGGCCAACCGTCTGAAAACGACAGACGGCAATCACATTCTGGCAGCGACATGGGACACGCACAAGCGGCTGTACTTCCCCGTCACGATACGCATCGAGGGCATAGACCACATGGGAGTGCTCTACCAGATTGCCGGCATCCTGTCGCAACAGTTGAATGTGAATATGCACAAACTCCACGTGGAAGCCAACAACGGCATCTTCCAGGCCGAAGTCAATCTGGAGGTGCACGACGTGGAAGACGTGCGCACCATCTGCCGCAACCTGAAGCGGGTGGAAGAAATCAAGTTGGTGACGCGCATTTCATAGTCCCGGACGTCCATAAAACTCTCCTCCGGCCCCCTATTGGAGAGGCGGCGCAGCGGGGAAGTCGAGTTTATTCGGAGGCGACCGGTTAATTATTCAAAGGTGAGCGAATAATTAACCGGTCGCCTCCGAATAATAAAGTCCTCCTAAGGGCAGGAGGCGAAAACGGTGGGGATTCGCAAAAGAAAAGAGCCGGACGGATGTTATACAATCCCGTCCAGCTCTTTTTTCAAACCGAGCAATTCTTCCCGTATAGATTGAAGCCGGTCAATGAGGTCGGTTGTGACATCCTCCTTGCTATGATTTTTCGCAATGGCCTCACGGGCGGCGGACAATTTCATCCCCCGCACTTTCACCATGTTGTGAATGACACGTATCTCGTCAATATCCGCCTGTGAATACTGACGGACATTGCGACCCGTTTTCCGGGGCTGTATCGACGGAAATTCCTTCTCCCAATAGCGTAACAGCGTCTCCGTCACGCCAAACATCTCCGCCACCTCGCCAATGGAGAAGTATTTCTTAAGATTTTTATTGGGGTTCAGTGGCATAAGAATCTATTAGTTCGGTGCAAAGTTACGAAATAAAGTGAAAAGTGGAAAGTGAAAACTGAAAAATTATTCGTATATTTGCGCCCGAATTAGAACAGGGAATCACAAACTCATAAACGATAAACGACATGATGACTGCAAATGAAATACGTAGTTCTTTCAAGGACTTTTTCGAGTCGAAAGGACACACGATAGTTCCTTCCGCACCCATGGTCGTCAAGGACGACCCCACCCTGATGTTCACCAACGCAGGCATGAACCAGTGGAAAGACATCATCCTGGGACAGCGCGACCCCGAACCGCGCCGCCGCGCCGATTCGCAGAAGTGCCTGCGCGTCAGCGGTAAACATAACGACCTCGAGGAGGTGGGCCACGACACCTACCACCACACCATGTTCGAGATGCTGGGTAACTGGTCATTCGGCGACTACTTCAAGGAGGGGGCCATCGACATGGCTTGGGAATATCTGGTGGATGTGCTGAAGCTCAATCCCGCCGACCTCTATGTAACCGTGTTCGAGGGTTCTCCCGAGGAAAACCTCGGCCGCGACGACGAGGCCGCCCGCTTCTGGCTGAAACACGTACCGGCCGACCACATCATCGACGGCAACAAGCACGACAACTTCTGGGAAATGGGCGAGACAGGCCCCTGCGGCCCGTGCTCCGAGATACACCTCGACAGCCGTACCGACGAGGAGAAAGCCCAGGTGCCCGGCCGCGAACTGGTGAACAAAGACAACCCGCAGGTTATCGAGATATGGAACATCGTGTTCATGCAGTTCGAGCGCAAAGCCGACGGCCATCTGGAGCCCCTCGGAATGAATGTCATCGACACGGGCATGGGCTTCGAGCGTCTGGTGCGCGCCATCCAAGGCAAACACTCCAACTACGATACCGACGTATTCCAGCCCATCATCCGCGCCATCGGTGATATGACGGGTTACAAATACGGAGAAAAGGAAGAGACCGACGTCGCCATGCGCGTTGTGGCCGACCACCTGCGCACCATCGCGTTCTCCATTGCTGACGGACAGTTGCCCGGAAATGCCAAAGCCGGCTACGTCATCCGCCGCATCCTGCGACGCGCCGTGCGCTACGCCTACACGTTCCTCGGACAGAAAGAGTCGTTCATCTATCGTCTGCTGCCCGTGCTCATCCGCGAAATGGGGGAAACCTATCCCGAACTGGAGGCACAGAAAGAACTGATAAGCAAGGTGATGAAAGAGGAGGAGGACAGTTTCCTACGCACGTTGGAAACGGGCATCCGCCTGCTGGACAAGGTGATGGCCGAGACCAAGGAAGCAAACAGAACCGTCATCGACGGCGAGAAAGCGTTCACCCTGTTCGACACTTACGGATTCCCCCTCGACCTGACGGAACTTATCTGTCGCGAAAACGGACTGACGGTCGATGAGGAGTGCTTCAACGCCGAAATGCAGAAACAGAAAGAGCGCGCCCGCAATGCCGCACAGGTGGAGAACGGCGACTGGATAGAGGTTGCCTCGGGTGAAAGCCGTTTCGTGGGTTGGGACTACACCGAATACGAGTGCCGCATCCTGCGCTACCGTCAGGTGGTGCAGAAGAAGCAGACCTACTACCAGATAGTTCTGGACAACACGCCGTTCTATGCCGAAAAAGGCGGACAGGTGGGCGACAGCGGTGTGCTGGTGAGCGAAAACGAAACCATCGAAATCATTGATACAAAAACGGAGAATAACCTTTCCGTGCATATTGCCAAGACGTTGCCCACGCAGCCCGAAGTTCCTTTCATGGCCTGCGTAGACATTGATGCGCGCCGGGCCAGCGAGGCCAACCACACGGCCACACACCTGCTCGACCAGGCTCTGCGTCAGGTATTGGGTACGCATGTGGAGCAGAAAGGTTCGCTCGTAACGCCTCAGTACCTGCGTTTCGACTTCTCGCACTTCCAGAAAGTGACGGACGAGGAACTTCGGCAGGTAGAGCGGTTGGTGAATGCCAAGATTCGTGAGAATCTGCCTTTGCAGGATCACCGCGATATGCCCATTGAGGAAGCTAAGAAACTCGGTGCCATCGCCCTCTTCGGCGAGAAGTACGGCGACCGTGTCCGCGTCGTGCAGTTCGGCGACAGCGTGGAGTTCTGCGGCGGTTGTCATGCCCGCAGCACGGGTCAGTTGGGTATGGTGAAGATTCTTTCGGAAAGCAGCGTAGCCGCAGGTGTCCGCCGTATCGAGGCCATCACGGGTGCCAAGGTGGAAGAAATGATGTATCAGGTCACTGACACCATCTCTTATCTGCGCCACCTCTTCAACAACACGCCCGACCTGCAAGGCACCATACAGAAATTCCTGAACGAGAACGCTGCCTTACGTGAGCAAATCGAAAACGCGATGCGCGAGAAGGCCCAGCAAATCAAGCAAAACCTGAAAGAGAATGCCAAGGAGGAAAAAGGCATGACCGTTATGAAAGTGGTGCTGCCGCTCATCGCTCCCGAATACGTCAAGGACATTGCTTTCCAGTTGCGCGCCGAGGTAGAGAACGCAGTTGTCGTCATCGGTAGCCTGAACGAGGGTAAACCCATGCTGACAGCAGCCGTTTCCGACAATCTGGTAAGCCAGGGCGTGAACGTAGGCAAGAACATCCGTGAAGCCGCAAAACTCATACAAGGCGGCGGCGGCGGACAGCCTCATTTTGCCACTGCCGGCGGAAAGAACCCTCAGGGCCTCATCTCTGCCGTAGACAAAATGATTGAGTTGCTGACACAATAAAAGGTCTATTCCGGGGTATTTTCATCCCGGAAACAGACTGTTACAGACAATAACAAAAGACTATCGTGCGAACAAAAGTTCCTCGATAGTCTTTTTTCGTTTATGGCCGGCCGAGAAATCAGACTGCCTCCAGCTCCGGCAGTATCACCGAGCTGTCACGATGTCCTTTATGAAAAAACATACAATAATATATAGGTAAATAAGTGACACCCTTTTTCTCGAACACTTTCCGCTCATTAGAAAATACAATTGCACGGTCTATGCCATAGTCGGGCGTTTCAATGAACTTTGTGAGAGCACTATGCCCGGTGTAATCCTTTCCCGACTTAATCTCCAAGGGCAACACTTTCAACTGTTCATAGTCATCAATAAGGAAATCCACCTCACCCTTTTGCTTGTTGTCATAATAATGAAGCCTGAAACCATGTGCGGCAAGTTCTTGAGCAACAACAGACTCATATACCGTGCCAAGGTTGATACTCTTGATGTCCTGCAACACGGCATTCACATTCAACTCATAAAGGAGATTCGTCAGCAGTCCCACATCATTCAGGTAGAGTTTCACAAGGCGTTTCTGCTCCGATTCCGCAAGCGGGAAACGGGGATTGCTGATGGCAGACACTTCCAGAGCCACGCCGGAATTAGTCAGATATTCAAACTCATCGGCATAATCGGAGAATGTTTTTCCTTTTTTACCTTCTATATCTTTATATACGATGCGCTTCTTCTTATTCTCCAGATTACTTGGAATAAGGTCGTATATTTTGCGAATGATTAACTTATGCTCTTCATCATACTGGGAAGCATCAATGCGATAGAGATTGTGTATATCCCGATGCGTCTGTCTGACACGCACCATATTTCTATCCTCCAGATACTTGTTCACGGCCTCGGGCATACCTCCGACAAGCAGATAGTATTGAAAGCGTTTCAAAAGGATGTTGTGTGTACTTTCGTCCAAGGCTTCCTCACGAAGAAAACTATTATGAATGTCTCCGATCCACTCTTTACTAATACCGGTGGCCCACAGAAACTCCTCAAAATCGAGAGGATACATCTGCTCGATAGCCACGCTGCCAAGCGGCACCGATGGTGTCTCCGACAAGGCTACACCCAACTGGGAGCCGCTTGCAATAAACCTGTACCGGGATTCCTGATTGAGAAATTTCAGCATCGTCATCAGATGAGGATAACTCTGAATCTCATCCAAAAACACCAACGTGTCTGTCTTATCCCCTAAAGACTTTGAGTAGAAGTTGCTCAACCGCATATAGAGGTCGTTGGTTGTATGGACATCGGCAAAAACCTGCTCGCCTTCCTTATCCTCTTTCAAATTGATTTCCACAAAATGTTTGAAGAGCTTATTCCCGACATAACGGATAAGATAGGACTTTCCTATCTGCCGGGCACCATTGACCAGCAGAATTTTGTTCGATTCTTCCCGCAGGAAACGTTCCAGATATTGAGCGAATTTCCGTTCAAGCATAATCCTTATAAGTCTGTATTTGATGCAAAAATACACTTTTTAGTCCGTTCCGCCAAGAGAAAAATCCACTTATTCCATCTTTTTAGCCCCATTTTTATCCACTTATTCCATTTTTTCGACCCTATTTTTGTCCACTTATTCCATTTTTAGGGCCGATGGGCATCGTTTTCCAGCATTTCTTTCACTGGAAAGTCTTCTATATAAATCAAGGTAACGTCACGATTGCCGCTATACCTCAGAGAAACGTTGTCGGAGCTGTTTAGATTAGGGGCATAGGACGACCCGCCCTCGACAATAGCGGGACGGAGGCTCGACAATAGCGGGACCAAGGCCCGTCCATAGGGGAACCGTGACACGGCCACGGAAGGTCGGTCCTAACGCTTGAAGCGAAGCCCCCACAAATCTCCGTTATATCCGCTCTTTCGCCAGTTACGGATGAAACGATACTTAAAGACGGATATGTGGAAGCAGACGTTCTCCATCTCCTCCCATATTTCCGGGGAAAGTTTCCGGATGTCCTCGTCCATCTTCACCAACTTGCTCATGCAGGGTTTCAGCTCCTTGTAATAAGCAAGCAGGAATCTTTTATATATCAACCTCGCCCGAGTCATGAGCCTGTTTTTCAGATACCCTTTCTGCTCAGATGACAATCCGGTTTTCAAGCGTTCGTAATGATTCACCATTACCATCATCCCCTGCATTTCCTGATCAATATCCCGTACTATCCGCTCCGGCGACATGGTCTGTCCCTCGCGCTCCGAACGATAAACATAGATAAATTCCGGATAATATTGCCAACGCTCCACAAACGCCATCGGCAAGAATATCCATTCCTGATCGGTGTACGAGATACCCTCAGTCTGGCGATACGCTATCCGGCGCAGCACTTCCGTGCGGTAAGTGATATTGTGCATGGCCATGTGCAACCGAGGATAAAGGTCGGACAAGCCATACACTGTTCCTGCCATCCGCAGAACACGGGAACGCCATATAACATTCCCGCACTCGTCTACACGGCTGAATTTCGTGTACACCATATCCAAGTCCGCGCCTTGCAGAAACTTCACAAAGTCCGGCAAGTTCTTCGTCGCATAGAAGTCATCAGCATCCAGTACACGGATATATTTTCCCGTAGCCTCGGCCACTCCCCTATTGATGCACGACCCGTAGTTTCCGTTTTCTTTGTCTATGACATGGAAAGTCTGCGGATAGCGCACCTCGTAATCATGGGCAATGGCGGGACAGTTGTCTTTGCTGCCATCGTTTATGACAAGTACTTCCATACGCTCCATGCCTTCTCCGAAACACAGCGACGAGAGACACTGGTCGATATACTTCTCCATGTTATACATGGGAATAATGATAGTCAAAACCTTTTCTTTCATAGCATCAGGCATTAGTCAGGCTTCAAACATATTTTTGTAACGCTTGCAAGTGTCCTCCAACGGGAAGCGTCGCTGCAGTACATTCTGCTGAAGCGTTCGCCACCAACATTCATCCGACATAAGACGATGCAACTCACGAGCATAGATATCAAGATTAAACGGAGGCACGAGAACACCACACTGCCCTGAATCATCGGATGACAATATGGTATGGACTCCGGCACTACAATCAAATGCGATAGGAACAACACCGTTGGTCTGCGCTTCCGTAAGCACCAGTCCCCAACCTTCATGAGTACTTGTCAGGCACAGAATAGCTGCACGGTCGTAATAAGGTTGCGGATTCTGTCGCCCCTCAAAACGCACATTCCGAAGTTGAAGTCTGTCGGCCAAATCCAGTAAGCGGGATAGTTCCTCCCCCTCACCTACAATTTGCAACTCCCAATCGGGCATCTGCGGTTCCAGCATTGCCCAAACACGCAGGAGGCGATCCACACGCTTGTCTGCATGAGTAAGTCTCCCAACGAAGAGAACTTTTTTCTCTTTCTGAAGACAAGGGTCTGGATGGGGATGCTGAAAGTTGGGAATGACATAGATTTTCCGTTGTGTAGCCTCATCGGGAGCTAAATCACGAATCAACTGACTGCGGTAGCCCTCACAAAGCACCATATAGGCATCTACTCGCCACAGAAGGGAACGATACGTTCGTTGAACTCTGCATAAATAATAGTCGGCGGATTTTACTCGCTCTCTGTACCAAAAATACCAACGCAGGCGATGCCAAAGGTTTTTCTTTCGTTTCTTCCTGAGAGACTCTATTTTACTAAAAACCTGCCAGTACATCATGCCATGATTTGCCACTACTATGCGCGCACCCGTCTGCTGACGAATCCATTCGATGTGGCGCGGATAGTTCACAACATAGACAAGCACATCAATGCCCAGAGTGCGTATCTTTTCTATCATCTCCAAAGCGTGTTCCTTTTTAGAAGGCTTACGGACGGTATAATACGCTATGTGAATAGGGCTGTCAGGCGGCATGATTTCGGAATAAAGCCTCTCACAGAGTACAACGATACGATAACCTTGAGAAGACAAAACACGGCCAATCTCAAGAGTAACGTTCTCGGCACCGCCACAGGGAAAAACAGGATGTATAAAAGCAATTGTTTTAGGATGCGGCATCTTCACACAGCAGTTGATAAAGTTGATAATATTTATAACAAACATCCTCCCTGGGGTACTTACGTTGAAGTACGCGCTGCCGAAGTTCTGCACACCGAACATCGTCGTTCATAAGACGAAGCAATTCCCGGACATAAGCATCTAGTTCAAATGGAGGTATGAGGATGCCATATTCTCCGGTAGGTGACAATAAGTTATGAACTCCGGCACTACAATCAAATGCTATAGGCACTACCCCATTGGTTTGCGCTTCCGTAAGCACTAATCCCCACCCTTCAAGGGTACTTGTAAGACATAGGATAGCTGCACGATCGTAATAGGGTTGCGGATTCTGCCGTCCCTCAAAAGAAACATTTCTCAATCCCAACCGTTGGGCCAATGCGCGTAGATTCTGCTCTTCATCCCCTTCTCCTACGATTTCCAGACGCCAGTCAGAGACCTGAGCCTCCACCATGGCCCATATATGCAAAAGGCGGTCTACTCTTTTATCCACATAACTCAGTCTCCCTACATAAACTACCAATTTCTCCTTCTCAAGGTTGGGGCGTTCATTAGGTAGCTGAAAATTGGGGATTACATAGATTTTCTTTTTGGTATTCTCGTCTAAATGCAGAACCTTACATAACTGTTCACGATATTCAGGACAAAGCACCACATAGGCATCAATCTCGGTCAGGGTATGTAAATAATCACAATTCACCTTTTTATCGTACCTATGAAATACGTTAATGAGTGGACGATACCACAAATTCCACGTAATACGCTCCCACAGATTGCCGGCCTTTCTTCGCTCTTTCACTGCGTTCTTGGCATGAGATTGCCAAAAAGGCATCGAATGGGCTGTTACAACTATCTTGCAGCCAGTCTTTTCTTTGATGTATGAAGCAAACGGGGGCAAGAAAAGACCATAAGTAACGACCTGAATATCTTGTTGGCGAATATGCTGTATGATTTCCTCGGCAGCTTCTCTTTTTCGCAGTTTATTACTATACGTCAGAACCTCTATATGGCTATCCCAAGGCATCAGATCGGATCGAAATTCCCTACACAACACAATAACCCGGAAACCATGCTGGCAAAGATATTCGCCCACCTCCAACGTCATTTTCTCCGTCCCTCCACTGGGAAAAACAGGATGTACAAAAGCCAACGTTTTCTTCATACCGATGCAACTATCATGTTAGACCATCTCTTGTACTTATCCTGACCCATTCTTCGGGACAGAGATTTACCCCCCCCGAATCATCGGCATACCAACGGTCAGGACAGAACACCAGTTTTCCGTCATGTCCGTTCAGCCACGCTGCCCACCACGAGAACGTACTGTTACAGATGATATTATGGTGACAGTGCGACATCAGCATCATGTCCTGCCAACTGTCCTCTCCCCGATTCCAATTCACAAACACGGCATCTTCCATCGGAAGGTTTTCCCTTACCCACTGTTCGTCCTCCGAGAAAATGAACACACGGGGATTTGTCACGCGCCGACGCATCTCGGCAATAGCTCGCTGATAATAAGGCAACTGACACACACAGCCCACTTTCTTATAATGCGCGGCCTGCAGATAGTCACCCCGCCGGATGTGCAAAGCCACACTGCCGGCATCCTTGTCCATCTCGGCGGCCAACGCCCGGTTGCGTTCACTCACCCTTGACATGTCGAACGTAAACGCGCGACGGATTTCCTCCTCATGGCCTGCAAAGTAAATCAGGTTCTGATAGAAACCCTTGTAGTAGACCCACGGCCAGCGGATAGCCCCATCGTAGTGACGCAGCGAGCCGCGTTCATGCCGTTCCAAAATCACACGGAAACAGAGTATCTCAAGTGCTTTCTTCACCCATTGCGGCATACAGACCTCCGCAGTCCGGGGCAAGCCGAACACCTTGTTCATCTCATAACCGTAATGAACATGATAATGCTGCATATCGGAAAGGTCGATGCGGGTATCTGGGAATCGGCTTTTCATACGCAGATACAACACGTAGATAAACATCTGGTTGCCCAGTCCTCCGGTCATTTTTATCAGTCTCATGGCCACTGAATATGGTTTCTAAAATAGTTATAAATCGTATCGTCCTCCACGATATAGCCCTCGGAAACAAGACGCTTATAGTTTGCAGTACCTATTACACGGTCATATTCCTCCCGCAACTGGCCTTTCTTGTACAGGTCATAAAAGTAACGCCAGTGCCGGGCATGCTTTTTGGTGGGATGCTTTTCCAGTTCCCGACCACCCTGAACCGTTTTCTGTTCAAACGTGTTCCACGTGCCCACAGAATAGTGGTAGATGACGATACCTTTCGTGTTCTCTTTCGTCCACGGCAGCATACTCACCTTATGATTGCCCATAGCGATGTGGAGATAACCGTCTGCACGGTGAGCCACTTTCCCCCTCTGCCGCTGGAAGATGCTGTAACGTGAAAGCGCGTATTCATCGGGGGCCTCGATGGCAGCAACACGTTTCCGCCATTCGTAGAAAGGAGCGTCCTCCTGCGGATACATACCGCAGGCCCGGCACTTCATGATGCGCTTGTCACACCGGCTCAGTTCCGTTTTCAGACTGCCGGACGGGGCATACCACAGTTCGTCGGCATCGGCATTGATAATCCAGTCCGCGCCGTACTTCCCGATAGCCTGCATGACCATGCGATCCACCCACTTCTTTTGCTCATAACCCGTTGAGGGTTCTTCGATAATCTCCAATATCCAGCCAAGTTCCCTATAGCGTTGCAGGATAGCCATTGTCCCATCGGTGGAATGATTGTCCGTAACGATAAACCCGTCCACTCCCATGGCATGATGAAACAGAAGGTTGGCCTCCAGTTTGTCCTCTTCGTTCTTCACCAACAGCGTCATAATGACACGGGGATTTTCGATACGCGATTTCGTAGACGGCCAATGCCACAAGGCTTTGGCTATACGCGGCAACACCTTTAGAATGATATTCATACTTAATCCTTTATCCCGTTATATTGCGAAACTATTTTCAGGCACTCTGCCTTGTCGAATCCGCGCGCCTCGGCATAAGTGGTGGCCAGAATCTCGCGCTGACGGCGATTGGCCAGCAAACGCTCCGAGAGATTCCGACATCCCTCCTCCATCCCGACACGGCGGAAGCGGATGCGGTTGAGGTCTATCAACTCCACTTCATCACCGGGGCCAAACAGTACGTTACCCTGCGACAGGTCGCGATGCAGCATCCCGCGGTCGTGCAACCGGGCCACAAACCGGGCCACAAGCCGCAGATAACGCTCTTCCTCACTCTGGGGAACAACCTTGCCGTCCTGAATATCTCTGTACGTATAGGGGCAGGTTGATTTCAACGACACGTAATAACTGCGGGTGAACAGCAGCCCGTTACGTTCCGTCAGCCAAGCCACGGGCGTGGGACTTCCAAGACCCTCCTGACGCAAGCGGCGGGCATATTCATAGGAGCGCTGCGCCTTACTTTTCCGCAGAATCCCGTAAATAAATCTGTTGAGGATGTGCGGCCGGACAAAAGCCTTTACTACCATCTCCTGCCCCTCGTGGACAAACACTCTCAGTTCGTTGCGCCCCTTATACAACAACGTTCCCTGATTCGTCTGGAAAAGCATCGGCAGGGAACGGACAAAACCTTTCAGGGCCTCATCCTGCTCGTCACTAACTACCATCCGTGTAGGATGGAGCAGAAGCGAGAAAATGCTCCTCGTCGTACTGTTTTTCATATCTTATCCAACCCTTTGGTGAGTTTCAGCCAATAGTATTTCAGGGGATTCTTGTACTTCAACTGCTTCCAGGGACGGCTGCCGTGGGGACGGTGCAATACTGGGAACTGCGTATAAACATAATTCCGAAGCCCCTTTTCTACCGACCGGTGCGAGATGGTGACATCAAACCAATTCTTCGATGCATCCAACTGCCCGAAGTCTACGCGACGCAAGAGTTCCGGAGTAAGCAACGAGCAACAGAACGAACAATGCCGACGAGTCTCGTGGCATCCCGTTTTCCACTTCCTAGCATAAAGATAAGGGTAATTGATTTTTCCCTCCTCATCCACCGTCACCGAAGCCACAATGCCGGCATCAGCATGTTCCTGCGCACCCTGCCAGAGACCTTGCAACGTGTCGGGACGAACAGTGACATCGCTTTCCACAATAAGCAGTCCGGCGTCTTCCCGGAGACACAACTGTTGCTCGCGTTGCAGAACAAACAGATAATTGGGCGAGGGATGAGAAGTCAGTTCACTCAGATTCACCAACTGAAAGTCCATTTCACGGGCGGTGTCTTCGAGCAGACGGGTATTTTCGGCTGTCGAGTTATCGTTATATACCGTGTACGTATGCGGCACCTCTAATTGCGATGACAGTATGGCCTCCACGGTTTGCAACGTGAAAGCGATGTTGTCTTTTACGGGCGTGATGATGTGTAAGGATTTCATTATCATTTAATGTTGGGGAACATACCTACTAAACAATCATTTTCTTTTTGTACAAGATTCCGATACAGAACTACAACTGCTGCATGTCGTAAAGATGTTTGTAATATCCGTTCTTGGCAATGAGTTCCTCATGCTGTCCGCGCTCCACGATTTCGCCTTCTTTGAGCACAAAGATTTCATCGGCATTCTTGATTGTGGACAGGCGGTGAGCGATGGCGATGGTGGTACGGGAAAGCATCAGGCGTTCCAGAGCCTCCTGCACCAGACGTTCCGACTCGGTGTCGAGGGCCGATGTGGCCTCGTCGAGAATGAGGATGGGAGGATTTTTCAGGATGGCACGGGCTATGCTGATGCGCTGCCGCTGTCCGCCGGAGAGGCGGCTACCGCGGTCACCAATCATGGTATTGTAGCCGTTTTCACTCTCCATGATAAAGTCGTGCGCATTGGCTATCTTCGCCGCTTCCACCACCTGTTCCATGGTGGCATTCTCCACACCGAAGGTGATGTTGTTATAGAACGTATCGTTGAAGAGAATGGCCTCCTGATTAACGTTACCGATGAGCGAGCGCAGTTCGGAGATACGCAGCGACTTGATGTTCTTCCCGTCAATAATCACCTCACCCTCCGTCACGTCGTGATAACGGGGAATAAGGTCTACCAACGTACTCTTGCCCGACCCGGACTGTCCCACCAGAGCGATGGTCTTGCCCTTGGGAACCACAAGGCTGATATGGCGCAGCACCTCGCGACCGGGGGTATAGCTGAAGCTGACATCGCGCAGTTCGATTTTCTCCTCAAATGCGGGCAGCGACTGCGGCAGTTCTATCTCGCGAATCGGGTTTTCCGCTTTCAGAATAAAGTCGATACGATCCATCGAAGCCAATCCTAAAGGTATCTGATAAGAGGCCTTGGAGAACTCCTTCAACGGATTGATGACGCTGTAAAGGATAACCATGTAATAGATGAACTTGGAGGCGTCGATGAGATTGGAATCGCTGAGAATGAGATAACCGCCGAAGAGCAGGACAATAACAATGATAATGGTACCGAGAAGCTCCGACATGGGGTGAGCGGCACTCTGCCGGATGGCCATGGAATTTATGGCGCGGCGATACTCCTCGTTCGTGTCGGCAAAACGCTGCGCCATCTTCCGTTCGGCGATGAAAGCCTTGATGATGCGCAGTCCGCCCAACGTCTCGTCAAGCTGAGCGATGATGTCGCCCCAACGCGCCTGCACGCTGGACGACTGACTTTTGAGTGTGCGGCTGACAACGCCCATCACCCATCCGGCCAACGGAGCCACAACGAGCACGAAGAGAGTGAGCTGCCAACTCACCGCAAACAGGGTAACGAAGCACACGATTATGGCTATGGGCTGACGCACGAGCATGTCAATACTGCTGGTGATGCTGCTCTCCACCATCTGCACGTCGGCCGACATGCGCGCGATGATGTCGCCCTTACGCTCTTCGGAAAAGAAACTCAGCGGCAGGCGGAGCACCTTATTATAGACCTCGATACGGATGTCCCGCACAATACCCGTCCGCAAGGGAATCATGACGGCCGAGGAGGCAAAGTAGCCCAACGTTTTCAGGCCCGTCATCACCACCAGCGCCACACCCATCATGAGCAGCGTCTCGAAGGGGCCGTAGGACGTGATGAGTTCCTGCACCGCCGCATAGGCATTGTTGAACACGACGTCCATGTCCACATGATCCCAGTCAATGGGCTGATACTCGTAGGTGGTCGTATCTATCTTGAACAGAATGTTTAGAATGGGAACCAACACCGCAAACGAAAACACATTCATCCACTGCGACAGGAAGTTTAGCAACACCGACCAGGCCAGATGCTTTCGGTATGGCCTGAGATACCGCCCCATGATGGAGAAAAACTGTCTTAGCATGTAGGGATTGAGTTAATAGCAATTCAATCACAAAGGTACAACAATAAATTGAGAATCGGAAACACGTAGCTATATAAATAAGGTCTCCGCATTTTTTCGGCTGTTTATCGGGCCTTCTTCTCAATCCCGTTTATCACTCTCAGGCGGACAAGCGCGGACAGAATCCCGAATGACGATATAATCGGTGACCGCGCCATAGCCGCACCAATACCCATATCCCCCGACAATATTGCTCTCCATATCGGAAGAAGTGGAAAGAAACATAATGTTGGACAGGGAAAGTGTCTTCGTGTAACTGTCCCAGACCCGGAACGACGTTTCGTCGATGTGCGCCAACTTCACGGAAACGGTATCGTCGGCCGTGTAGTACGGCGTGTAGTCGTCCAGTTTCAACTGCTGCCCTCTGTACACGGACACTTCCGTCGTCGTGCCGAGAACGGCATCGTCCAGACTTCCCAGATAAGAGGCCAGATACTGCCGGCTTGTCGTACCCACCCGGCTAAATAACTGATAATAGTTCTTCTCTGCCGGATTGTCCCGGAACGTGGCCTTTATCTGATACAACGTATCGGAGTGTTCGCAAGGCTCCACGCGGAACGTACAATACTCCGGCACAGCAGGTATGGTCGTCTTTGCCGTGGCATAATAATCCCCGTATTCCACGCTCACTGTATATTGTTTTCCCGCCTCGCCCCGCATGCGGCCCGTGGTGTAGATGTAAGGCGGGAAATAGCCTTTGTCATACTTTCCCGTAAGCACCACACTCTCCGTGCCGTCGCTCACCGTCACCTTGGCCCAGCGGACAATGTAGTCGCCCAAATCCGCCATCTGTTGCTGCTCGGTAGAGACCGCCAGCGAACGGCTCACGATAACTACGGGATAACCTCCGTCTTCTATCCACCCCTCCACAACCAAACGGGACTCTTCGTTCCGCAGGTCGAAGTCGTCATTGCAGGCCGCGAAAGCGGCAACAAGCAGGGTGCACACGATATACTTCCACATAACTCTCAGAATTTACAGTAATAGCTGACGGACGGCAGCAGATGCAGTTTGAACACCACCGGGCGATACCTGAACGCCCCCTTCCCCACCCGCAGGTAATAGAAAAGTTCGTTGTCCCGCGCCGTGGCATTATAGAGCGAGAAGTTTATGCCCTGTTCGCTCCTGCGCCTGCCTTTCCATTTGTAGTTTGCCGACAAGTCCAGCCGCAGATACGGATGCAGTCGGCAGGCATTGTACTCGCCGTACTTCAGGATGAGGTTACCATTCAGCAGCAGGATGGACTGCGCCGCCGTGAACGGCGTTCCGGAAGCATAGACGAACGTGCCTCCGAGATTCCAATGCCGGCCGATGGCGTAGACGGCCACTACGTTCAGTTCATGAGGACGTTCGTGGCTTGCGGGATAGGCTTTCCGCCGTCCCGTCTCGTCAAACGAGCGTCGGGCATGTGTATAGGTGTAGCCAATCCATCCGGTCAGACTTCCCGAACACTTGTTCAGCATCAGGGTGAATCCGTAGTTCTCGCCCCTGCCGTGCATCAGGGAGCGGCTGATGTCGTAGGCCGTGTTCGCATAGTCGAGTATCGAACCCTTGTAGGCTAATTGGTGATACAGCCGCCGATAAAACAAATCGGCTGAGCAGCGGAACCGTCTGTTGAACAGGTAACTGCCGCCGCTGACAGATACTTCGTGAGCATACTGCGGCCGGAAGTTCCTGCCCGCCGACATCCAGAACTCCGTGGGCAGTCCCGAATCGGAAAAGCCCGTCTGAAACAGGTACTGATGGCGGAGCGCGTAAGTCACCGAGAAGTGCATCACATAGTTGTTGTAGAGCCAGCGCAACGACGGATCGGCGGCCCCGTACACCTTGCCCTCACAGGCAAAAAGACTTCCACGGATGCCGCCCGAGAGCTTCATGTTACGGGCCAACGGATATTCGTAGTTGGCCCACAGCGAAGCCTCGCAGGAGCGCATGGGCGGCGTGTGCCCGTCTGTCATATTGAAATCCCCCTCATGCTCCAGCGACTGCGGGCGTATGTCGTGCCGCACCACGTCGAAGCCGGCGTGCAGCCCCTTCCACTCCGTACTGTTTTTCAGTCCGATGTCGGTGATACCCGACGGCAGGCGGAACGACATTCCCTCAAGGTCTACCCCGAGGCGGTTTCGGTACTGCGAAACGTAAGCGGTGGTCTTCGACCGCCAGTCGCCCCTGCCGTACAGCCAGTGGGCGGCTCCCATGCGGTTTCCCCACTTCACCCGGAGGTCGGCCGAGAAATTCGTCTCGCTGAATCCCCCGCCGTCGCCGCCGTAGTAGGAGTCGAAGAGAAGCGTATGCCGGTCGTTCAGGCGGTGGAGCACCGAGACGTTCGCGTCATAGAACGTGTACTTCACCTGCAGGTTGTCGCTCCTCAGCCATCTGCCGTAAAGCAGATTGATGTACGAAGTTCTCAGCGAGGCGGTGACGGCTGTCCGCGGCCCGACGGGCAGACGGACGGTTCCCTGCGAGGAAATGAGTCCCGGCGAGAGGATTCCGCCTACGGTGCGAGACATCACGGTATCGTGGCGCATCTCCATCTGTCCGCCCAACCGGTTGGGCGAGGCGGCCGACACCACACCTCGGGAAACGGCCATCGCCGGAAAGTGGGAAGCATTGAATGTAGAGAAGAAGCCCAGCAGGTGACTGGCGTTGTAGATGGGTACACCCTCTATGGAGACGAAGTTATGCTGGCTCTCGCATCCCTCCATGTTTATCCCGCTCCGGTATTCGTTGTTCGTCTGTATGCCCGGCAGCATCTGTGCGTAGTGCATGGGAT
Source organism: uncultured Prevotellaceae bacterium (assembly GCA_947176535.1). Taxonomy (GTDB): domain Bacteria; phylum Bacteroidota; class Bacteroidia; order Bacteroidales; family Bacteroidaceae; genus Physcousia. The sequence goes on along the minus strand of CAMWQU010000005.1, from coordinate 40,891 downwards.
CGGCCTGCCCCAGCAGTTGGGGCAGCAGGCCCATTTCGCTCATGTCCCACACGGTGACACCCTCGGCTCCGGCCCTGACGGGCGACTTGTAGCGGAAACTCCTCACCGTTACGCTATCGAGCGCAGACGTCCGTACACTCTCATCTTCCTGCGCAAAGGCAGGAGACGAAAGTGTACAGAGTCCAAACAAGAGTATGCAATGTGGGCTATGCCGTCCCATCGACGAGAATTACCAGTCGATACGCTCGTCCACGAGGTCGGCAAACTTATTAGCCAGTTTCTTGAAAGTATCTATCGTCTTCTTGAAGTCTGTGTCGTTGAAGAAAGCCTCGAAGGTGCTGTACGACGTGCCATCGTAGAACTTCATGACGGGCTCCACGTCCCAGTATCTCTCGCCGTTCCAATATTCCTCGGCGAAAGGTTCCAACTCAACGTAAGCCTGCTTCGTGCTCGTATTGTTGTAGTACATATTGACATTGAAGAGTCCGTTGGCCTGATTGATCCAAGACTTGTAGGCCGTCTCCTTCGTATCGTTGTCTTCGGCTTTCTCCATGTAGTCGGCAAATTTGCGGCCGTCGGTCAGCTTACCCTGCATCTGCACCTTGCCGAGAATGTCGAACTTCACGTAAGCGTTCTTGCCGTTGGCATCGTCATAATCGCCCCACTCGTCATCATCTTCGGAACTAAAAGCACTGATATTCACAGAGGGAAGCCCGGTTACTTCGGACGATACGCCCATCGTGATGAGAGACTTTCCGTTTTTGCTCATCGCAAAGGCAACCGAAGCACTCGTATTGGCGGTGTAGGCCACTTTCGACACATCGAAGCGATAGCCGTTATTCAGGACAACCTCTGCCGACATCGTCAGATTGTGTTTGCTGAGGTCGAACTCCTCGCTATTGAGATTGTCAAGGTTGATTTTTACAGATGTCTTCACGACTTGGTTGCCGCCCTGCGTCAGCGTAACCGTAATATTCTCGGGCACGCCGATGGTGAGTTGGTCACGGTCGCAATATTCTGTATAATAATAATTATATATGTATCCGTTCCCATTCGGCTCTTGAGACCAATCAGAATCCCAATCGTTCCAGTCTTCTACATCCAAAAGATGCACTTTCTTCACCTTTCCGCCGGTTTCCAGTTTCAGCACGCACTGACGGCCCTGCTTGTCCTTGAAGATGAATTGCAGGTCATTGGCATCTGTCCGAACCCAACTTCCATCGCGTGCCGTAAAGTGGCCGGTGAAATTAGAAGCCATCAGCACCACTTTGTAGTCCGTGTAAATGTATTCAAGATAAGTATTATATGTCCAGTGAACATAAGTCCCGGTATTATAATCATAACGGTCAGACTCATAAGAATATCCGTCGTTTTCGGTCGTTGTGCCCAAAGCTGCACCACGCAAAGCATCGAACGTATTCTCTGCCCAGTCGCCTACGTCGTCCCAGTCGTAATCTTCGCCGTAGGTATCGTTTATGTAATTGCCCAAATCCGCAATATCGTTAAAGTCGGACGAGGGTACCATGTCCATAAACTCTAGAGCCACTTTCTCCAAATACTCTTTCTGCTCCAGCGGTGTCATGGCCTTGTCCTCTTCGCCACCCGTACCGGGTTTATCATCATCGCCCGTTCCCGTTTCATCGTCGCCGCCCGTTCCCGGTTCACCCGGTTTTTCCGTGGGAGTCGGCGTGATGGGGTCCTCATCTCCGCACGATACGAGACCGAAACTCATGGTGGCGGCAAACAGGAATGCTGCCAGTTTCAAACCATTCTTTTTCATTTCTTTAGATAATTAAAATTAGTAAATACAATAATTTTCTTAACTCAATTCCGCCTCAATGCTGCTTTCGTGCGGGGATGAGGCTCTTTGAGCAAACGAAAGAAAGTGAACCGACGTATGGACAGCCAGATTACCCCCCCCACGAAGTTTCCGCAAAATTACACATTTTTTTCCGAGAAACCTACCCTTAACCTCAAAAAAAATAACGCATTACCCCCGATTTTCCCTTATTTGGCATTTCCTCGGACATCATGCAGGGCAAAAATCGGGTCGCCGGCCCCAACTCTCCTGAACGACAGCGGATAAGCCCCGCCCCGCAGGGGCCTTGGCGACAGCCGGCGGCAGCATTTCCGACAGCGTCGGGAGGATTTCTCCGTTCATCGCCGATGAACGGACAGCCGCCGTCGATGAATGTACATTCATCGACGGTGAACGAAGAAGACTTCCCGAAGACTGCACGAAGGAGCGGAGGGAGGCACAAGAATGTGGCGGGAGGATGGACGGAAAGCGACGTTTTTTTCGTAACTTTGCCCCGCAAAACACGAATGCGTATGATAGAGAGATTCCGCGCCGCACTGTTCGACCTCGACGGGGTGGTCATCGACACTGAAAGTCAGTACAGCCGCTTCTGGGCACAGATGGGACACGAGTTCCGCCCCGACGTGGACGACTTTGCCGCCCGCATCAAGGGCCGGACGCTGCAGGGCATCTTCGACACTTGGTTTGCGGGCCGGACGGAGGAGCAACGGGAAATCACCCGGCGGCTCAACGACTACGAGGCCCGGATGGAATATACCTATATAAGAGGAACGCGCGCATACGCGAAGCGTCTGCGGGAGAGCGGCATACGGACGGCCATAGTCACCAGTTCGAACCTCCCGAAGATGAACTGCCTCTACCGCGCACGGCCGGAGCTGCCGGAACTGTTTGAACGGATTTTCACCTCCGAGGACTTCACGGCCGGGAAGCCCGCGCCCGACTGCTACCTGCACGCGGCGGCCGCATTCGGCATTCCACCGCAGGAGTGCGTCGTCTTCGAGGACAGCATCAACGGTCTGCGGGCCGGACGCGACAGCGGAGCCTATGTCGTGGGCCTGGCCACTTCGCTGCCGAGGGAGGTGATTGCGCCGCTGTGCGACAAGGTGATAGACCATTTTGAGGAACTCCTATGAAAGTCATCGTAGACGACAAGATACCGTACATCCGCGGACACGTGGAACGGATGGCCGGGGAGGTGATATACCTGCCGGGCAGTGAAATCGGCCCCGAGGACGTGCGCGACGCCGATGCCCTGCTCGTCCGCACCCGCACCCGCTGCGACCGCCGCCTGTTGGAGAACAGCCGCGTGCGGTTCATCGCCACCGCCACCATCGGGTACGACCACCTGGACACCCGCTACCTCGACGAAGCCGGCATCCGGTGGACGAACTGCCCGGGGTGCAACGCCGCGTCGGTGGGGCAGTACGTGCGCAATGCGCTGTTTGAGGCCGAACGCGCCGGACTTGTCCGCCTCGCCGAGGCCACCGTGGGCATCATCGGATGCGGACACGTGGGCACAGCCGTGGGCAGGGCCTTACGGCCTTACGTCAGTCGGATTGTGGCCAACGACCCGCTGCTTGCCGCACACGCCGACTTCCCGCTGTCCGACCTTGAGACGGTGCGGCGGGAGTGCGACATCATCACCCTGCACACGCCGCTCACCACGGACGGCCCCCACCCCACGTTTCACCTGATAGACAGAGAGTTTCTGCAGAGCATCGGTAAACGGCCGCTCCTCATCAATGCGGCGCGCGGCGGCGTGGTGGACGAGTGTGCCCTACGGGAGGCACTGGACGAGGGAGGCATCCGGCAGGCGGTCATCGACACATGGGAGGGCGAACCGGACATCGACCGGGAACTGCTGAAACGCGTCTTCATCGGCACCCCTCACATCGCCGGCTATTCGGCCGACGGAAAGGCAAATGCCACGCGCATGACCTTAGAGGCACTGGCACGATTCGTCGCGGCGGACGGAGAAGCATCCGCCACGCCGGACATCCGGCCCACCGAGGCACCAGACTCCAGAACCGGACTACGGTATTCGCCGTCGGAGGACAGCGAACGGCTGAAAGAAAACCCTGCGGGATTTGAGTTTCAGCGGGGCAATTACCCGTTGCGACGCGAATAGGAAAAGGGGATATTTCTGCCATTCCGATTGCACAAACAGATTATTTATGTGCAAATATTATGCGATTTTACGACAAATATTTGGTTATTCCATAAAGAAGTCGTAACTTTGCAGCCGAGATAAAGAAAAAATCATAATTTTTAATAACTAAAATTCTTACTATTATGGCTGATATCGAAGTAAAAGTTAAGGCTATCATCGTTGATAAACTGGGTGTGGACGAGTCTGAGGTTGTTGAAACCGCTAACTTCACACAGGATCTGGGTGCCGATTCTCTGGACACTGTAGAGCTCATCATGGAGCTGGAGAAGGCATTCAACATCACTATCCCCGACGACGCAGCCGAGAAGATCGCTACCGTTGGCGACGCTATCAAGTTCATCGAAGAGGCTCAGGCTTAATCGGACGTTTTCTTCACGGAAAACGGTCGGATAAAATCCAACGAATGAGCGAAGAGTGAAGAACGAAGAATAGAAGTGCATCCCTGCAGGTAGAACAGTTCAGGGGTGAACGGTACTTCTATTCTTCGTTCCTCACTCTTCACCGTTCATTTTTCACTTAAAACAAACAGTAATGGAACTAAAAAGAGTAGTAGTAACGGGCATCGGTGCCGTTTCACCCTTGGGAAACACTGCCGAGGAGACTTGGCAGAACGTTCTGACCGGAGTGAGTGGCGCTGCACCTATTACCCATTTTGATACCACAAACTTCAAGACAACTTTCGCCTGCGAGGTAAAGGGATTCAACGCCAACGACTTCATCGATCGCAAGGAAGCCCGCAAGATGGATCCCTATTGCCAGTTTGCACTCGCCGCAGCCACAATGGCCGTGGAGGACAGCAAACTCGACCTGGAGCAGACCGACAAGAACCGCGTGGGCGTGGTGCTCGGTGTAGGTATCGGCGGTATGCGCACGTTCGAGGAGGAAGAATGGAACTACGAGCGCACACACGAGACACTGGGCCCCAAATACAACCCCTTCTTCATCCCCAAGATGATTGCCGACATCGCTGCCGGACACATCAGCATGAAATACGGTTTCCACGGCCCCAACTACATCACGTCGAGCGCCTGCGCCAGCAGCACCAACGCACTGGCCGACGCATTCAACCTGATTCGTCTCGGTAAGGCCGAAGTCATTGTCACCGGTGGTTCCGAGGCCGCCATTTATCCCGGCGGTGTGGGCGGTTTCAACGCCATGCACGCCCTCTCTACCCGCAACGACGAGCCCCAAAAGGCCAGCCGCCCCTTCAGTGCCAGCCGCGACGGCTTCATCATGGGAGAAGGCAGTGCCGTGCTCATCCTTGAGGAACTGGAGCACGCCAAGGCCCGCGGAGCACACATCTACGCCGAAGTGGCCGGATGCGGCATGAGTGCCGACGCACACCACATCACCGCCTCTCACCCCGAAGGATTGGGCGCGAAACTGGTGATGACCAGCGCGCTGGAGGATGCCGGCATGAAGCCCGAGGACATCGACTACATCAACGTACACGGCACGAGCACTCCCGTGGGTGACATCTCCGAGGTGAAAGCCATCAAGGACGTGTTCGGCGAACATGCCTACGAACTGAACATCAGCTCCACGAAGTCCATGACCGGTCACCTGCTGGGTGCCGCCGGAGCCATAGAGGCCATGTTCAGCGTGTTGAGCGTAGCCAACGACATCGTACCGCCCACCATCAACCACGAGGAGGGCGACGAGGATCCCGAGATCGACTATCGTCTGAACTTCACGTTCAACGAGGCACAGAAGCGCACCGTGCGTGCCGCACTGAGCAACACGTTCGGATTCGGCGGTCACAATGCCTGCGCGATATTCAAAAAGTATGCTGAATAATGGAACGACAGGGAAGTTAATCCCCTTGACTTCCTTTTAACTCCCCTTTCGACCATGACGCTCACAGACCTTATAATCCGTATAAAGCTCCCCTTCTGCAAAGAGAGGGAGCTTTATCGTTCTTTCCATCAGATACTGGGGTTCTACCCCCGTGACATCCGGCCCTACAAAGTGGCCATGCTCCACCGCTCGGCCGCCGCACGCGAGGAGGGAAAACGCATCAACAACGAACGGCTGGAGTTTCTCGGTGACGCCATTCTGGGTGCCGTCGTGGGACACATCGTATATAAGCACTTCCCCCGGAAGTCCGAGGGTTTCCTCACCAATGCGCGCAGCAACATCGTGCAGCGTAATTCGCTCAACAAATTAGCCAAGGAAACGGGATTCGACAAACTTATCATCTCGAACTTCAAGTCCCAGACCCACAACAGTTACGTCAGCGGGAACGCATTCGAGGCACTCATCGGAGCCATCTATATCGACCGGGGCTACGGCCACTGCGTGCGGTTTGTCAAGGAACGCATTCTCTCGCGCCTCGTCAATCTGGACAAAGCGGCCTACACCACCGCCAACCATAAGAGCAAGCTCCTCGAATGGGGACAGAAACACCACATCGAGGTAAGTTTCCGGAACGAAGAAGAGAAGGAGGGCAACAACACCCCGCTGTTCCGCTGCACCATTGTCATTGCAGGCATCGAATGCGGGCATGGCAAAGGCTACTCAAAGAAAGAGAGCCAGCAGAATGCGGCCAAAGAAGCCCTCGAACGCATCCGAAAAGACCGCGAGTTCTCCCTCTCCCTCACCGCACCCAAGGAATTGCAGATGAAGCGTTACGACGACATTGCCCCGCTCAGCACCGAGGAGAAAAACGAGGCCGTGACCGACGAACCGCACAAGAAAGAGGACATGGACATCGACTTTTCAGACATATCCATGAAGGAGAAGTCACGCGAGCAGATAATCGCAGAGGCAGAGGCAAAGGCTTTTGCCGAGTAAGTCCGCTCCGCCTTCCGGCCCACGCCACGAGTACACCTTCCCAAACTATCGAAGTATGACAAAAAGAACATGCCTTTGTATGCTTCTGTTGCTGACGGCCATAACCCTAACAGCACGGAAGATTCAGTCGCCCAACGGAAAACTGACCCTCAGCGTTCCGCGCGGCGAAAGTCAGACCACCGGAGCCGAGGGTATGCGCCTCTGCTACAACGGACAGACAGTACTGGAAATTCCCGTACTGGGTTACGCCGGCGAAACCCGAAACACGGATTTCCGGTTCTCCGCCGGACGACGCATCCGCACCGACTACCACATGCCGGCCGGCAAGCGGCTGCACTGCACGAACCGCGCCAACGAGTACGAAGTGGCCCTGTCGCCGGAGCTGACCCTGCGGGTACGTCTCTACAACGACGGACTGGCTTTCCGCTACGAACTGCAAGGGTTGCAAAACCGGCCGCTGCCGGAGGAACAGACCGCCTATCGCATCGCCGACGGCACCCGCCGATGGATGATGAAGTGGAGTGACGGCTACGAGGGCTTCTACCCCCTTGCCACCGTCGCAACTGACGGGCGGTGGGGTTTCCCGGCTCTTCTGGAACCCGCGGACGGCACGTTCGTCCTGCTCACCGAGGCCAACATCGAACGCCGGCAGAGTGCCGCCAGTCTGCACAGCCGGGGCGAGTTTTTCCGCGTCGTGCCCGACAAGAACGACCTCACGGTCTCCGGCCCGTGGCATTCGCCGTGGCGTCTGGCCATCGTCGGTTCACTGGCCGATGTGGTGGAAAGCACCCTCGTCACCGACGTTTCCGAACCCGGCCGCACGGACGATACATGGATTAAACCGGGCGTCGCTTCGTGGGTGTACTGGGCCTACAACCACGGCAGCAACGACTACGACATCATACGGAAATACACGGACATGGCCGCCACGCTGCACCTGCCCTACGTGCTCATCGACGCGGAGTGGGACGAGATGAAGAACGGAAAGACCATCGAAGACGCCGTGCGCTACGCCAACGAGAAAGGCGTGCGCCCCATCATCTGGTACAACTCCACGACGGGCTGGATTGGCGGTGCGCCGGGCCCCAAGTACCGCCTGAACAAACCGGAAGACCGCGAGCGCGAGTTTGCATGGTGCGAACGCATCGGAGTCGCCGGGGTGAAGATTGACTTCTTCGCGGGCGACAAGGAAACGGACATGGGCTACTGCATCGACCTTCTGGAGAGTGCCACCCGCCACCATCTGCTCGTGAACTTCCACGGTGCCACGATTCCCCGAGGCTGGCAGCGCACCTACCCTAACCTCCTTTCCACCGAGGGTGTCTATGGTGCCGAATGGTACAACAACGTGCCGACCTTCACCGACCGCGCCGCAGTGCACAACGCCACACTGCCGTTCACGCGCAACGTGGTAGGCCCCATGGACTACACCCCCTGTGCTTTCAGCGACTCGCAGCATCCACACAGCACCACGCACGCCCACGAACTGGCGCTGACGGTGCTCTACGAGAGCGGACTGCAACACCTCGCCGACCGCCCCGAAAGCATCCTTGCGCAGCCCCGCGCCGTGCAGGACTTCTTCTCGCAACTGCCCGCCGCATGGGATGAGACGCGCCTCGTCTGCGGCTATCCGGGCGAAATGGCGGTCATCGCGCGCCGCAGCGGCAAGACGTGGTACGTGGCCGGCATCAACGGAGGAAATCCCGCAGACTGCCGGGCCGGAAAAGACGACCGGATAGCAGCAGGCGGAGACGTGAGATACGGTAACGAACAGCCGCGCGACTTCGACCTCAGCCGGCTTGAACGCATCGTCGGCAAGCACCGCCGAGCCGATTGCTTCCTCGATGCCGACGAAGACCGTGCCTGGCAACTGCTGACGAATGTTCCCCTGCCCCGGACGGTTCATTGCCGCGCCCGCGGAGGCTTCGTCATCGTCCTGAAATAGACATTCTGACAAGACGCCCGTCTTTCGGCCGAAAGACGGGCGTCTTATATCTGTAAGACGGGCATCTTATCGCGATAAGACGCCCGTCTTATTTTTAAGACCCCGAAAGGAAGTGCAGGAGAGGTTAGGAAGAGTCACGGGAAGAATAAGGAAACTTTTGAGCCGCATCCTTTGCGGAATCCGGGGAAAAGCACTATCTTTGTCCAACAATCCAAATCACTGTTTTATGAAGAGACGCATTCTGTCCGTTCTGTTTGCAGTCAGCCTCTGCCTGTCTGCCGTGTCCCAAACTGCCGGAGAGGCATTCGGCAATGCCCTGTGGATAGCCTTAGAGGCGGATTCCTCCATCGTTTTCCCCCACATCCATTTCCTCAGCCCCGAATCGGCCGAGGGCCGGTCGCTGAAGGTCTACGAACTGCCCGTGCTCGAAAAGTCGCATCGACTGGAGAAAGGTCGCATCCGCCGTGCGTGGGTGGATATATGCGGCATGGGGCAGTACGAACTGTTTCTCAACGGCGAGAAAGTATCCGACTATTTCCTCAGCCCCGGCTGGACCAAATACGATGCGGAACTGCTGTACAACGAGTTTGACGTTACCGACATCGTGCGAAACGCGCCGGGTCGCCGCCTCGACATCAAGGTGATGCTCGGCGGCGGCATGTACGACATCCCCACGAAAGGCTACCACAAGATTGCCGGTTCCTGCGGCGCACCCAAACTGCTGTTCTGCCTGCACGTGGAGTACGCTAACGGCAAAGTGCGGACGATTGTGAGCGACGGTTCGTGGAGGGCGTCGGCCGGCCCGGTGAGGTTCTCCAGTATCTTCGCCGGAGAGTGGTGCGACGCATCCTTCGAGGCCGACAAGGTGCCGGTCACGGTCACCCGTCCGAAGTGGGACGTTCCCTTGGTGCGCCAGCAGGAAGGTACGTTCGTGAAGATTCAGAAGGAACTGCCCATGACGAAACGGCCCGACGGGTTGTATGACATGGGACAGAACTGCTCCGGCATCGTGCGCATCAAAGTGCGCGGCGAACGCGGAAAGAGCATCACGCTGCGCCCCGGAGAGATACAGCAGAACGGCAAAGTAGACCAGCGGTGCATGCCCGGCTACGAGTGGAAATACACCCTGCGGGGCGAGCCCGACGGCGAGGTATGGCAACCACAGTTCACGTACACGGGCTTCCGCTATGCCGACGTGCAGGCCGACGAGGGTGTGGAGATTCTCGACATCACAGGACTGCACACGTCCATCGACGCGCAGGAGGTGGGCAGTTTTGAATGTTCCGACACGCTCTTCAATCAGATACACGCACTGATAGACTGGGCCATAAGAAGCAACCTCGTGAGCATCGTGACGGACTGCCCCACCCGGGAGAAGCTCGGTTGGCAGGAGCAGTGCCACCTGATGGCCCACTCCATGATGTACCGCTTCGACATGCGCCCCCTGATGAACAAGATAGCGGACGACCTCGCCGCCTCGCAACACGCCGACGGCATCATCCCCACCATCGCGCCCGAACTGGTTGTCTTCGACAAAGGTAGCGGCTTTGAGGACACGCCCGAATGGGGCTCGGCGTTCATCCTCTGCCCGTGGTACACCTACCGGTGGTACGGCGACGATTCCGCCCTGACCAAACATTACGATGCGATGAAGCGCTACCTCCGCTACCTGCAATCCCGCGCCGACGGGGGAATCGTCGATTACGGACTGGGCGACTGGTACGACATGGGGCCGCAGCATCCGGGCAAGGCACAACTGACGAGCGTGGCACTCTCGGCCACGGCCATGTACTACTACGACCTGACGACGATGCGAAAAATTGCCGAGCACTTGGGAAAGAATGACGATGCGGAAGAGTTTGCCCGACTGGCCGAGGAGGTAAAACTGGCTTTCAACAAACGCTTCGCCACCGGCGACGAGCGCGTGTACGAAAACGGCAGTCAGACAGCACTGGCCATGGCTCTCTACATGGACTTGGTGACGGAAGAGACCCGGCAGGATGCCCTCGACGCCCTTGTCGCCGACATCGAGAAGCGCGGCTTTGCGCTCACCGCCGGCGACGTGGGTTTCCGCTACGTGGTGCAGGCACTCCAACAGAACAATCGCGGTAATGTCATCTACCGGATGAACCACAACGAGACGGTACCCGGATATGCCTATCAGCTACTCAAAGGGGCAACGGCGCTGACGGAGAGTTGGCAGGCCTATGAGGACGCATCGAACAACCACCTCATGCTGGGCCACCTGATGGAATGGCTGTACGGCGGCCTGGGAGGCATAACGACAACCGGGGAGGCATGGAAACACATTGTCATCAAGCCGCAGATGGTCGGCGACGTCCGTTGGGTGAAGACTTCGCTCCGGACGCCGAGGGGTACGGTGGCGTGCCACTGGACGCGCGACTTCGCCAACAACCGGTGGACGATAGACGTCGAAGTGCCCCAGGGTTCCGAAGCCGAGGTATGCTTCCCCACCGGCAAAACGACCACGGTGGGCGAGGGCAAACATTCCTTTTCCGGCCTTTTCACCGTAAAAAAAACGGTAGTCCCGGCTTAGTGTACGACCGTTCATTTCCGTTCCGCAACGCCCGGTGGCGATGCGGCTGTCTTGTCCGCTCCCGCCGATACAGGAGAACAAAAACGTGATTTTATCCCGCACTTTTTGCAAGACATCAAAAAAATTAAGTATCTTTGCATGGATAAAGTCTCTTTTTCAAACGGATATGAAACGACTTGTCGTACTGACCGGTGCAGGAATGAGTGCCGAAAGCGGCATCAGCACGTTCCGCGATAGCGGTGGACTGTGGGATACCTACCGCGTGGAGGATGTGGCCACTCCCGAGGGGTGGGCACGCAATCCCGAACTGGTGACGGATTTCTACAACACGCGCCGGCGCGAACTGCTGAACACCCGTCCCTGCCGAGGGCATGAACTGTTGGCCGGACTGGAGAAATACTTTGACGTGCATATCATCACGCAGAACGTGGACAATCTGCACGAACAGGCCGGTTCGTCGCAGGTGACTCACCTGCACGGCGAACTGCTGAAAGTAACGAGCAGCCGCGAGCCCAATAATCCCCGTTTCATCGAAACACTCACGCCCGAACGCTGGGAGGTGAGCATGGGCGACCGCGCCAAAGACGGCAGTCAGTTGCGGCCGTTCATCGTGTGGTTTGGCGAGGCGGTGCCCAACATCGAGCGGGCTGCCGAACTGAGCGGAAAGGCCGACATATTCCTTATCATAGGAACCAGCCTCAACGTGTACCCCGCCGCCGGACTCATTCACTACGTGCCCGACGGATGTCCCGTTTTCCTCATCGACCCGAAACCCGTCGAGTGGCATTCCGCACGCCCCGTCACGCACTTTATGAAAGGCGCGTCGGAGGGCATGGAGGAGTTTATAAAGCATCTGAACATCGAAAATAAATAAAACGTTTATACCATCATGAGAAGATTTACGCTATTGCTTTCTGTTTTCTGTTTCCTTGCCGCCGCCACGGCGCAGACCGACGTAACCGGCAAGTACATCGACAATCCCAACTTCGAGGCTCGCTTCGCGGGATGGGTGAACAACGGCATGCTGTTCCAGACCAACACTTCCTTCGGGCCAAAGGACGGCATGGTGTATATGGAAAAGTATGTCAGCACCGGAAAGGTGCCTACGGTAAGCATCCGGCAGACGCTGGTGGGACTGGAGCCCGGAACCTACACGCTCACTGCCGGAGCACAGAACATACAACAGAACAGCAGTGCCACACAGACGGGGGCCTACTTGTTTGCCGGAAGCGAACAGACGGAGGTAAGCGCCGCAGACGACTATTCCGTAACGTTCACCGTGATTGACGGAACGGCCGAAATCGGCTTCAAGACGGCAGGTGCTACGGGAAACTGGGTGTGCGCGGACAATTTCCGCCTCTATTATAACGGCATCGTCAAGGAAGCTATCGACGCGGAATTGCAGAAGTTCGTCACCGAGGCCGAGAGCGTTATCGGCGACGGCAATACGGCCGCTGCACTGCAAACGGCTATCGACAACGCCAAGGCGGTGCTCAACGGTAACGGTCTGCCTGCCGGGACAGATTATCAGACTGCGACTGTGGCTCTGAAGCGTGCCACGCTGGACTACCGCATCAGCAACGCTACCGGCAACGCACCCACCGTAACAACGAACCCTTTCGTGGCTATGGGCACCACCATCGCACTGGGACGCAGCACCGTCAAAGGGACTGCTGCGGAGAGGGGTCTCTGCTGGAGCACCGAACCCAACCCGACGGTTCTCGACAACCGCACGACACGTTATTTCTCGAACAACGGCAACATCTACGTCATGGAACATCTGGAGCCGGGCACCGTCTACTACGTCCGCGCCTATGCCATGACGGCCGATTATCAGGTGGGCTACGGCGACGTGGTGAAAATCGCCACCCTGCCCAAGGGACAAGTTACCACGTGGTATGACAATGCCGGCAGCGAGCAGGAGAATTTCCGCATCGCATCGGCCGTGAACGAGGTGGAATGGATGTACAACAATTTGGCCAACATTCGCGGCTTCAACCTCAGTGTACACTACGTACCGGGAGCCGGAGCCGGGGGCGGCACCGCCGACTGTTCGTATGGCGGCTGGATGCGTGTCAGCCAGAACGCACCCTATCAGCAGACGGGAACCATCCTGCACGAAACGAACCACGGCGTAGGCGTGGGCACCACGTGGTACTGGTACGACAGTTCAGATCTGCGCGAAAACACCAGTTCCGGCAAGTGGCTCGGCCCGCGTGCCAACCAGATGGTGCAGTTCCTGCAGAACGATGCCGCAGCCTTCCTGCAGGGTGACGGCACTCACATGTGGGCCGGCTCGCCCAACAGTGGCATCGCCATGCTGGCCTATGGCATTAACGGAGCACACGAGGATTCCTATAACCCGGAAAACACTCTGCTCTATTACAGCAACATTCTCATTACGCATGCGCTCCATCAAGATGGTATGGCCTGCTCCAGTTCCGTGGGCTTCGCCACACCCGCTTACGTATTCCAGCAGAACGACCAACAGAAATACTACCTGCGCAGCGAGGACGAGAGCAACACGGGATTCCTGACGCTCAGCACCACGGGTGCCCTGCGCACACAGCCGTTCGAGGCCGAAAAGGCCGACAACTTCGCGTGGTACATCACCTATGACCCTCAAACCGGGTACTATATGTTCCAGAACGTGGGGACGGGCAAATACATCACGTATGCCACCAGCGGCACATCGGGCAGCATCAAGACGGCTGCCAAGACTCAGGTAACCGCCAACGAGAAATTCCACCTGCTGCCGGCACGCAAGAACGTGACCATGGGCGACTTCACGGGCACGGCGTTCTGGATTGTCAAGAAGGCAAGCTCCGCCGTAACCTTGCAGGCAGGAACCACTTCAACGACAACAACCACGGCCTACGATATGTCCAACACGGCAACGGCTCAGCGCTGGTTGTTCCTCACCGAAGACCAAATGACGGCCTACAACAGTGCAGCCACAACAAAGATGCTTTCTCAACTGAAAACGCTTATCGCCAACGTACAAAGCCTCATCGACACGCCGCACAAGAGCAAGAAAGATGAAGACGTTGCTGCAATAGATACCGAACTGCTCGACGTGCTCAACGCCATCAACGGAGAAAAGGACAGTTATACGATGCCCGCAGACGTGACTACGGCTATCGACAACATCAAGTCGGCCGTTATCAAGTTCCTGGGCAAGGTCAAGGTAAACAGTGTGACACATCCCATGGATGTCTCGTTCCTGCTCGTGAATCCGACCTTAACCACGGACTGCGACGGATGGAGCACCACGACCACGAACGAATACGCCTGCTGCGAGTTCTTCCAGAAGACGTTCGATTTCAACCAGACTATTTCGCTAAAGATGCCCGCCGCTACTTACGAATTACGCGTTCAGGCATTCCAGCGTGTAGGCAGTGCAGATGATTCATATACCGACTATACGGAGAACGGTGCAAAGAACGTGACCACATACGCCTACATCAAGACTAAAACGGCACAGGTGAAGAACATCTGGGAGGATGCACAAAGCAAAAGCCTCGGCGGTTCAACAAAGAGCAAGAACGGAAAGTATATCCCCAACAATATGCAAGCAGCCGGTAAATGGTTCGAGGCAGGGCATTACGACAACAGTGTCATGCTCACCACCACGACCGCCGGTTCCATGAAACTGGGCATCCGTTCCGGAAGTCAGGACACAGGCTATTGGAGCATATTCAGCAACTTCCGGCTCTACTTCTACGGAGACTACACCATCGACGAGGTTGTTACACCGGTCGAGGCTGTCAGAGACCTCCCGGTACAGGACAACGGCAGTTTCTATGACCTGACCGGCCGACGCACCAACAAGCCCGCCCGGGGTATCTACATCCGGAACGGACGCAAAGTCGTGGTAAAGTAAACAGAAAGAAAGTTCACAACTTATAGCTCTATAAATGGCTAACGAGATAAATATTCGTTGTAAGAACACGGGAAAGACCTTTCCCATGCCCTTGGGATGTTCGCTGAAAGATGTTTACGAACACTCCGGACTCACAATGGCCCATGGCCCCGTCTGCGCACGCATCAACAACAAGGTGCAGGGACTGAACTACCGGTTTTACAACAGCAAAGATGTGGAACTGCTGGATCTGACCACCGCCAGCGGTATGCGTACATATACGCACACACTCTTCTTTATTTTGGCAAAAGCGGTGGAAGATACGTTTCCCGACGGGCAGCTCGTTATCGGCACCCCCGTTTGCAAAGGATTCTATTGTGAACTGAACATCGGGCGGAAAGCGGACGAGCAGGATGTTGAACGCATACGGCAGCGGATGCAGGAAATCATCAAGGCCGACCTGCCCATTCACCGCATACAGTGCCCCATCGAGGAGGCCATTCAGATTTTCCGCCAACGGGGTATGCAGAGCAAGGCGCAACTGTTGGAAAGTCAGGGGAACCTCTACGTTCACTATTACCAACTGGAAGAGACCATCGACTTCTTTTACAGTTGTCTGCTGACACGCACCGGGCAGATACACCTTTTCGACCTTATCGCACTCGACAAGGGTATGCTACTGCGTGTACCGTCACGCAAGGAGCCTTCCCTGTTGGAGCCTCTCCACCCCCAGAAGAAGATGTTGGATGTGTTCCGCGAATACCATCGTTGGCAGCACATCATGGGTGTCCGGAACGCCGGCGAGGTGAATGCCGCCATCCGTGATGGCCGTGTGTCGGAACTCATCAACGTAGCCGAGGCTTTACAGGAACGTAAACTGAACAAGATTACCGACGAAATCGTGGAGCGCGGGGCGAAACTGGTTCTCATCGCCGGCCCCAGCAGTAGCGGAAAGACGACGACTAGCAAGCGTATTGCCATCCAGTTGATGGTATGCGGTCTCCATCCGCATACGCTCTCCACAGATAACTATTTCGTCAATCGCGTGGATACACCGTTGGACGAGAACGGAGAATACGATTTCGAGTGCATCGAGGCCATGGACACTGCTTTCTTCGGACAGCAGATGACAGACTTGCTCAATGGCAAGGAGGTGGAACTCCCGCGCTACGACTTCGTCAGCGGCGAACGCAAGTTCGAGGGCAAGAAACTGCAAATCGGAAAAGACGACGTCATTATCCTCGAAGGCAATCATGCCCTGAATCCCATCCTTTCGCAACAGATTCCTGAGGATAAGAAATACCGCATCTACGTGTCGGCACTGACAACCATTGCGCTCGATGACCACAATTTCGTGCCCACCGACGATATACGGCTGCTGCGCCGCCTGTTGCGCGACTACCGCTACCGCGGATATTCGGCACTGGATACCATCAAACGTTTCCCGTCGGTAAGCCGGGGCGAGGAGAGATGGATATTCCCCTTTCAGGAAACAGCCGACGCCACGTTCAACTCGGCACTGCTCTACGAACTGAACGTCATCCGTACGCAGGTGATGCCCATCTTGGAACAGGTGAACGAACGGGAACCGGAATACAGCGAGGCCTCCCGCCTGCGCAAGTTCCTGCGCTACTTCCTGCCCGTACCGGCCAATCAGGTGCCGCCCACCTCGTTGTTGCGCGAGTTCGCCGGAGGCAGCTCTTTCAAATACTAAACAGCATCCCTGACACGCTAAATGTCCGACCACAGAATAGAAAAGCAAGATATAGAGCAACGACTGGAGCAGCGCGGCGTAAAGCCAACGGCCATGCGCCTGCTCGTCTACGGAGAACTGGAACAGGCCCGGCGACCTCTCTCGCTGCGCGAACTGGAGGAACGGATGCAGACGGCCGAACGGAGCACCATATTCCGCACACTCACCCTCCTGCTCAAGCACCATCTTATTCACGACATCGAGGACGGCAGCGGCTCGCTGCGCTACGAAGTCTGCCACGGCCACAGCGCGTGCACACCGGAAGACCAGCACACCCACTTCTTCTGCAAGCAATGCCAACGCACATTCTGTCTGGACAATACCAAAGTCCCGAAGATTGATTTACCCGAAGGCTTCGTTGCATCTACCGTCAATTACATGATAAAAGGTCTTTGCCCCGAATGTCGGGCCGCGCAGGAAAAAAGTAAATAAATTTGAATTTTCGCTCGCTTAATCGTATCTTTGCACCTGCAATTCGAAATAGACTATGCTTGAAATACAAGACTTACATGCCAGCATCAACGGCAAGGAAATACTAAAGGGCATTGACCTGACTATACGCGACGGCGAAGTACATGCCCTGATGGGGCAGAACGGAGCCGGAAAATCCACGCTGTCAAATATCATCGTGGGCCATCCCGCCTACGAGGTGACGCAAGGTTCAATCACCTTCAACGGACAGAACCTCCTGACAATGTCTCCCGAGGAGCGGGCCCATGCGGGCATTTTCCTATCGTTTCAGCAACCGGTGGAGATTCCCGGTGTGTCAATGAACAACTTCATGCGGGCGGCTCTGAACGCCAAACGCAAGGCACAGGGCCTGGAACCGATGCCGGCCACGGAGTTCCTGAAACTGATGCGCGAGCGTCGAAAAATCGTGGAACTGGACAACCGACTGGCTAACCGCAGTGTGAACGAAGGCTTCTCGGGCGGTGAGAAGAAGCGGAACGAGATTTTCCAAATGGCCATGCTGGAGCCTGACTTTGCCATCCTTGACGAAACAGATTCGGGGCTGGACGTGGATGCCCTGCGCACCGTGGCCGAAGGATTCAACAAACTGCGAAACGAGAAGACTTCCGCTTTGGTCATCACGCACTATCAACGCCTGCTCGACTACCTGCATCCCGACATCATCCACGTACTCATCGGAGGAAAAATCGTACATACGGGCGGCCCCGAAGTGGCCACAATGATTGAAGAAGAGGGATTTGACCCGTTTATCAGGAATGTATAACTTTGAACTTTGAGCTTTGAATCCGGAAAAGCAATACATCGACTTGTACGAGCAGTGCCGCGAAATGATAAACGGACACTCGGTCGCTCCCCTGAATGCGCTGCGTGAGAAGGCTTACGAAGACTTCAAGCGTATGGGGTTCCCCACACAACGGGTGGAACGATATAAATATACCGACGTGGCAGCAGCGTTCGCACCCGATTACGGACTGAACCTGCAACACATCGAGATTCCCGTGAATCCATACGAGGTTTTCCGTTGCGATGTCCCCAACCTAAGCACCTCGCTCTATTTTGTAGTCAATGACCGTTTCTATAACAAACACCTCCCCAAAGCCGCGCTACCCGAGGGCGTTCGGGTGATGTCACTGGCCGAAGCGGCAGCCGAAAATCCCAGACTCATCGAGAAATATTACGGTCGTCTGGCACAAACCGACAAAGACGGACTGAATGCCCTGAACACAATGTTCTGTCAGGACGGCTTGTTCATCTACGTCCCGGAGAACACCGTCGTAGAACGTCCCATACAGATTATCAACATCCTGCGCGCCGACGTAGACCTGATGGCCAACCGCCGCATGCTCATCGTGGTGGAGAAAGGAGCGGAAGCAAAACTGCTCTTCTGCGACCATGCCATCGACGATCGCAACTTCCTGGCCACGCAGGTGAACGAGGTCTATATCGGAGAGAACGCCCATCTGGAACTCTACGAACTAGAGGAGACGCACGTCAAGAGCCATCGGTTCGCCAACACATACGTCGAGCAGCAGCGTTCGAGCACGTCCACCATTGACAGCATAACCCTGCACAACGGAGTAACCCGCAACCGCACCGACATCACCCTGAACGGTGAATATGCAGAGACGCAGGTATTCGGTTGCGTGATTGCAGACAAACAGCAACATGCGGACAACAACACGCTCATCGACCACCGCGTACCCAACTGCCAGAGTACGGAACTTTACAAATACGTGCTGGACGGAGAGGCCGTGGGAGCCTTTGCCGGTCGTGTTTGGGTGCGCGAGGGTGCACAGAATACCACCTCTCAGGAGACCAACGCCAACCTTGTGGCCACAAACACCGCCCGCATGTACACCCAGCCGATGCTCGAAATCTATGCCGACGACGTGAAGTGTTCGCACGGCAGCACCATCGGCCAGCTCAACGAACATGCTCTTTTCTATATGCGCCAGCGCGGCATCCCGGAAGAGGAGGCCCGTATGCTCCTCAAATTTGCTTTCGTCGGCGAAGTGCTCGACAGCATCAGGATGGAACCGCTGCGCGACCGGTTACACTACCTCGTTGAAAAGCGTTTCCGCGGCGAGCTCTCGAAATGCGAGGGCTGCAAGCTATGTAAATAATTGGATTAAGACTTCGAATGCCGAACCTTGAAGAAATAAGACAGGACTTCCCTATCCTCGACCGTCGCATCTACGACAAGTATCCTCTCGTCTACCTCGACAACGCAGCCACCACACAGAAGCCCCGTTCCGTGGTGGAGGCCATGACCGACGAATATTATAACGTGAACGCCAATGTCCACCGCGGCGTGCATTTCCTTTCCCAACAAGCTACCGACATGCACGAAGCGGCACGCGAAACCGTCCGCCGTTTTCTCAATGCCCACAGTACCCGAGAGATTGTCTTCACACGAGGCACCACGGAGAGCATCAACCTCGTGGCATCATGCTTCGGACAGGCTTTCATGCAGGAAGGTGACGAGGTGATAATCACCGAAATGGAACACCACTCAAACATCGTCTCATGGCAACTATTGCAGGCCCGCCAGGGCATCAAGATTCGGGTGCTGCCCATTAACGACAGCGGAGAACTTATTCTCGATGGAATCGACGATTTCTTCAACGAAAAGACCCGCATCGTCAGTCTTACGCACGTCAGCAATGTACTGGGCACAATCAATCCCGTCAAGGAAATCATACGTATCGCCCACGAACACGGAGTACCCGTGCTTATCGACGGCGCACAGAGCACTCCCCACTTTCGGGTGGATGTACAGGAACTCGACTGCGACTTCTTCGCTTTCAGCGGTCACAAGATATACGGCCCGACGGGTATCGGCATTCTCTATGGTAAAGAAGAATGGTTGGAAAAGATGCCTCCCTACATGGGTGGCGGCGAGATGATAAAAAGCGTCTCATTCGAGCATACCGTATTCAACGACCTCCCCTATAAGTTTGAGGCCGGCACTCCAGACTACGTGGCCGCAACGGGCCTCGCCCGCGCCATCGACTACGTCAATGCCATCGGTCTCGACGTCATCGAGGTCCATGAGCGTGAGCTTACCACCTACGCCATGCAACGCATGAAGGAAATCCCCGAAGTGGAGATTTACGGCCCCGAAAGCACGGAGACGCACGACGCTGTAATCAGCTTCCGGATCGGTAATATACATCATTTAGACATGGGCACCCTGCTCGACCGGTTGGGCATTGCCGTGCGCACCGGGCACCACTGTGCCGAGCCACTGATGCGCCGGATGGGCATCGAAGGCACCTGCCGCGCATCGTTCGCTCTCTACAACACCCGCGAGGAAATCGACAGCCTCATCGCCGCCATTCTCCGCATCCGACAGATGTTCTAAGATGCTCAAGCCCCACCTGCATCCCCATCTCATCGAGGCCGGTTGTGACGAAGCCGGACGCGGCTGTTTGGCCGGGCCGGTCTATGCCGCCGCAGTCATTCTCCCCTCCCCCGACGAGGCCGGGAACAGTTTCGAGGCTCTTGCCGAACTCAACGACTCCAAACAACTTTCCGAACGCCGCCGCTACGCCTTGCGCGAGGTCATACAGCGCGAAGCCAAGGCATGGGCCGTGGGCGTGGTTTCTGCCGAGGAAATCGACAAAATCAACATTCTCCGCGCCTCCATCCTCGCCATGCACAGAGCCGTCGCCCAACTTGCGGTGCGTCCCCAACACCTGCTCATCGACGGCAATCGTTTTTCCCCCTACGAGGACATTCCTCACACCACGGTCGTCAAAGGCGACGCCACCTACATGAGTATCGCCGCCGCCAGCATCTTGGCCAAGACTTACCGCGACGACTTTATGATGAAAATCCACGAGGAATATCCGCACTACCACTGGAACCGGAACAAGGGGTACCCTGCCACCGTTCATCGCGAGGCCATCCGCCAGTACGGCACAACGCCTTACCACCGCATGACGTTCCGACTTCTGCCGGACGCCGAACAGCTCGAACTGCCATTTGAATGAATCGCCCGCCCCTAAAACTATTGTAACTAAATCATCCGATTATCCGGGAATGAAAAAAGGAGAAAGTATAGAAAAACAAAGAAGGTTGTCTCACGACAACCCACTTTCATTAACCTTAAATCTAATACCATGAAAAACACTGATACAAAAGTACTGCTTTTTACATTTCCAACAATAGATAGTTACTTTTTTATATAAAAAAGCGGCTTTTTCTTGATATATATCAATTATAAGACATAAAAAACAGCAAAAGTTAATGAAAAACGCACTTATTGTAATTTCCGGCGGCATGGACTCGACGACCATGCTCTATGAGTTTCAAAGCGAAATCGCACTGGCCGTGACCTTCGACTACGGAGCCAAACACGGGGCCAAGGAGATTCCTCTGGCACGGATGCACTGCGAACGGCTGGGTATCGAACACATCACCATCGAAATGGACTTCATGCAACGCTACTTCCGTTCATCGCTTCTGACGGGCGGGGAGGACATTCCGGAGGGCCGGTACGATGACGAAAATATGCGCTCCACGGTAGTCCCCTTCCGCAACGGCATCATGCTGTCCATCGCCTGCGGACTGGCCGAAAGTCGCGGTCTGAAGCGGCTGATGATAGCGAACCACGCCGGCGACCATGCCATCTATCCCGACTGCCGGGCACCTTTCGTGGAGGCCATGAGCCGGGCCACGCAGGAGGGCACCTACGACCGCATCGCCATTGATGCTCCCTACACCCACCTGACAAAAGCCGAAATTGCCGCCCGAGGCAAACGCCTTGGAGTGAATTACGCCGAGACATGGAGCTGCTACAAGGGCGGCGACACGCACTGCGGATGTTGCGGCACTTGTGTGGAACGCCGCGAGGCATTGGCAGAGGCCGGCATCGACGACCCGACGACATACGAAAACTGAGCCCTTAAAACAGCCCCGCTATGGACGAGCCTTAGTCCCGCCCGGGACTGCGCCTCGTCCATAGCGGGACGGAGCTCCGTCCATAGTATTGTCGAGAGTCCGACGACGTAAAGAATCGGTAAAGAAACCGGAACCTCATTCCGGGCAGCCGATTCTTTTTGCTGTTATTTCCCCAGACGCTCAGTTACCAATAGGTTCAAAATCCATCTAAAAGAGGCAGAAATTTTACATTTTTTATTTTAATTGAATAACTGCACGTTACACCATACAGGACAACATATTTTATGTTCTCTTCTAGCCTCCTATTGCAAAATATTTTATACCTTTGTATCGTAATACCATAAGAATACAAATAGAAAAAAACAAACAACGCATATGACCGACATTGAATCGGTTATATAAAATTCTAAAAACAATAATGACAAGCAATACACAAAGAGCTCAATTACAAGCTCAAATATGGAAAATAGCAAATGACGTACGTGGGGCTGTTGATGGATGGGACTTTAAGCAGTTTGTCTTAGGCACATTGTTTTATCGCTTTATCAGCGAAAATTTTGCCGACTACATTGAGGGAGGGGACGAAAGCATTGATTATGCAAGCCTGCCGGACAGCGTCATAACTCCCGAGATAAAGGACGATGCCATCAAGACCAAGGGATATTTCATCTATCCAAGCCAACTTTTTGAGAATGTAGCAAAGGCAGCGGGGAACAATCCGAATCTGAATACAGACCTGAAAAACATCTTCACCTCCATTGAGGCGTCTGCTGTCGGCTACGATTCGGAAAACAACATCAAAGGGCTGTTTGCCGATTTCGATACGACAAGCACCCGACTGGGCAATACCGTTGAGGACAAGAACAGCCGTTTGGCTGCCGTCATAAAAGGCGTTGAAAGATTGAACTTTGGCAGTTTCGAGGACAACCAGATAGACTTGTTTGGCGATGCCTATGAATTCCTGATACACAACTATGCTGCAAATGCAGGAAAGTCAGGCGGTGAGTTCTTTACTCCTCAGTGTGTATCAAAACTGATTGCCCGGTTGGCCTTACATAATCAAACTGCAATCAATAAGATTTACGACCCGGCTGCGGGTTCCGGTTCCTTACTGCTACAAGCTAAAAAGCAGTTTGACGAACATATAATTGAAGAGGGATTCTTCGGTCAGGAGATAAATCATACAACGTACAACTTGGCTCGTATGAATATGTTCCTGCACAACATCAACTACGACAAATTTCATATTGCATTGGGAAACACTCTTCGGGATCCTCAGTTTGGTGACGACAAGCCATTTGATGCAATTGTTTCCAACCCTCCTTATTCTGTAAGTTGGGACGGTTCTGATGACCCAACTTTAATAAACGATGACCGGTTCGCTCCAGCGGGTGTCTTAGCTCCTAAATCAAAAGCAGATTTTGCTTTTGTGTTACACGCACTGAGCTATCTTTCAGGTAGAGGAAAAGCTGCAATAGTATGTTTCCCCGGCATCTTCTATCGCGGAGGAGCCGAGCAGAAAATCAGGAAATATCTGGTGGATAACAACTATGTGAAAACCATTATTTCGTTACCTTCCAACTTATTCTATGGTACATCTATAGCTGTAAACATTCTGGTACTTTCAAAAAGCAAGGGCAATGACACCACTGTCCAGTTCATAAATGCAAGCGGTGAGGGCTTCTTTACCAAAGAGACGAATAACAATATACTTGAGGATAAGCATATAGACAGGATTATCGGAATCTTCGATGCCAAGGAGAACATCGACTATGTTGCTAAATCCATCGACAATAAAGTGATTGCCGAAAATGATTATAATCTATCAGTGAGCAGTTACATTGAAGTTGAGGACACCCGCCCGAAGACTGACATAAAAGAGCTGAATGAGCGAATCCGCCGCATTGTGGCCAGAGAGAACGAGTTGCGTACAGAGATAGACAAGATTGTCGCAGAATTGGAGGAAGACGAACTATGAGCAGACAGCAGAAAGAGTTGAGTATTACGAAACATAGAACAGAATTAAACCCCGAACTTCTGACAGATGTTCGGGATCGCATCGTAGTAATTAGGGATATACCGGTAATAGCCGATGCAGATGTGGCCAACCTTTATGGTGTTGAGACAAAGCGAGTCAATGAGGCGGTACGTAATAATCCTGATAAATTTCCGGAAGATTATATGTTTGTCCTGTCTTCTGAGGAGATGGCTGTTTTGCGGTCGAAATGTTCGACCACAAAACTTTCTTCCAAGAGCAGAACACTCCCAAAGGTCTTTACAGAAAAGGGCCTATATATGCTTGCCACTATCTTGAGAAGCAAAAACGCCCTAAATGTCACATTTGCCATCATTGAGACTTTCACGCAAGTCAGGAATTTAAAGCGTGAGCTGGTCGATTTGCATAAAGAAACGGATTCAAAGAAACAAGCAACAAAAATGCAGCATTTTGGCAAAGTGCTGTCTGATATAGTAATGCCGGATTTGGAAACTTCAGAAACAGAATCCACATTAGAACTGAACTTCTTTATCGGGAAAATAAAACATACTGTCAAGCGCATCAAGAAATCAAGTGTTAAAACAGAATCGAAGGAGGACGAGGTATGAGTAAATTACAGGAACTGATACAAGAACTTTGTCCCAATGGTGTGGAGTATAAGCCAATAAGCGAAGTATGTGATATTCTAGATGCTCAAAGGAAACCTATATCAAAATCAAAGCGAATAAAAGGTAATTACCCCTATTATGGGGCTAATGGAATACAAGACTATATAGCGAACTATATATTTGATGGAACGTTTTTGCTTGTAGGTGAGGATGGGAGTGTAATAAATAAGGATAACTCTCCTGTATTAAATTGGGCTGTAGGGAAAATCTGGGTAAATAATCATGCACATATTTTGAGAGCAAAAGATTCAAATAGTTTGCGATATGTTTATTATGCTCTGCAAGTTCAAGATGTTTCCAAAATTGTAAGGGGTACTCCTCCGAAAATTAACCAAGAAAATTTAAAAAATATACAAATACCTCTTCCTCATCCAGAAATACAAGAAGAAATAATAAAAATTCTCGACCGCTTCGCGGAATATGCAGCGGAGCTGCAAGCGGAGCTGCAAGCGAGGCAGAAACAATATGAATGCTATCGCGATAAATTGCTGACTTTTAATAATTTCGAGGGGTGTTGTGAAGATATAAAATGGTGTAAATTAAGTGATTTAGGTGTGTTTTACGGAGGACTTACCGGTAAAAACAAAAATGATTTTACAAATGGTAATGCCAAGTTTGTGACTTACATGAATGTCTATTCCAACATTGCCATAGATACGGATATAAATGATATGGTAAGAATAGTTGCAGGAGAGAAACAGAACAAAATAGAATACGGCGACGTCGTATTTACCGGTTCGTCGGAGACCCCTGATGAGTGCGGAATGTCCTCTGTGATGACTACACAAACAAAAGACGAGTTATATCTTAATAGTTTTTGCTTCGGTTTTCGATTGAATGATAGAACATTGTTGTTGCCGGATTTTTTGAAATTTTTATTCCGCAGTGAAGATGTGCGAAAACAAATTGTAAAGACAGCAAGCGGTGTAACACGATTCAATGTTTCCAAAAAGCGTTTTGGAGAGGTTACTATCCCCATACCTTCAATGGAAGAGCAACAGCGCATCGTCGCTATATTGGATAAGTTAGAGACATTGGTAAACGATATTTCGGAGGGACTGCCAGCAGAGATTGCCGCTCGACGGCAGCAATACGAGTATTACAGAAACAAGTTATTATCATTCCCTAAATATAAATTAAGTGCATAATGGGAAAGACATTAAGAGAAATAGCCCAAAAGCTTAAAGATGCCAATAAAAAGGTTCAATTGATATATGCCTTTAATGGTGTTGGAAAGACACGCCTTTCTCGTGAATTTCGGGAATTGGTGGCACCCAAAAACGAAGGAGAAGAGGAAGATCAGCTTATAAAAGTTCTTTATTATAATGCTTTTACGGAAGATTTGTTCTATTGGGACAATGATTTGGACGGAGATAGAAACAGAAAGTTAATCATACGCCCCAATAACTTTACGGACTGGATTTTCAAGGACCAGGGACAAGAGCAGCGCATTATAACGCATTTCCAACATTATACTAATGATAAACTAACACCTCGCTTTAATGAGGAATATAGTGAAATTTCATTCTCAATAGAGGGTGGAAATGAGGAAGATGTTGATAATATTAAAATCTCAAAGGGAGAAGAAAGCTGCTTGGTCTGGTGCGTGTTTTATAGCTTACTCGAACAAGTTGTTGAGGTGCTTAGCGAGTCAGAACCTGCCATGCGCGACAATAATCAATTTGACAATCTCGAATATGTATTTATTGATGACCCTGTAAGTTCTTTAGACGAGAATCATCTAATAGAGTTGGCCGTAAACTTAGGAAGCCTTATAAAGAAGTCGAATGGGTTGAATTTTATAGTTTCTACACATAACCCGTTGTTCTTTAACGTCCTTTTTAATGAAATCGGAAACAAAATTTGTTATATGCTCCATAAGAATGAGGATGGTACTTACGATCTGCAGGAGAAGAAAGGGGACTCCAACAGAAGTTTTTCATATCATCATTATTTGATACAAGTACTTCAAGAGGCTACTGATAGTAATAGTATTCAAAAGTTCCATTTTATGCTTCTGCGCAATCTTTATGAGAAAACTGCGAACTTTTTAGGATATCCACAGTGGTCTGATTTGTTGCCTGATGATAAAAAAACATATTATAATAGAATCATTCAGTTCACCAGTCATTCCACATTATCAAACGAGGCGATTCCGGATCCGACTGAACCTGAGAAGCAAACATTAAAGCTATTATTGAGACATCTCGTAGATAACAATTATTATAAAGAAGAACAAAATGGCACAGTATAATACCATTGCTGAATCAAATAACTTCATCGTATTGGATGACTTTGAGAAGTACTCTGTACTCAATGAGCCTTCTGCCGGTTATCAAACAGAGGCTTCCTTAGAACATGAATTTATTCAAGATTTGATAAATCAAGGCTATGAGTATCTGCCCGATCTCAATACACCCGGTGCGTTACTTGCTAATGCAAGAATGCAACTTCAGCTACTTAACGATGTCGTCTTTACAAATAAGGAGTGGAAAAGATATGTTGAGGAGTATTTGGATAGATCAAGTGATACTCTTGTTGAGAAAACAAGAAAACTACAAGATGATTATATATATGACTTTGTTTTCGATGACGGCCATATAAAAAACATCTATTTGGTAGATAAACAAAATCTGACCAGAAACAAAGTGCAAGTTATATCGCAGTTTACCCAAGAGGGTTTGCATATAAATCGGTATGATGTAACTATCTTAGTTAATGGCTTGCCTTTGGTTCAGGTAGAACTGAAAAAGCGAGGTGTAGCCATCAAAGAAGCCTTCAATCAGGTACATCGTTATTCTAAAGAAAGTTTTAACTCTAACAACTCGTTGTACAAATACATTCAGGTCTTTGTCATTTCCAACGGGACGGACAGCCGATATTTTGCCAACACAGTAGAGCGAAACAAGAACAGTTTTGATTTTACAATGAATTGGGCTACGGCAAAAAAGAATATATTGATTAAAGACCTGAAAGATTTTACCGCAACATTCTTTCAGAAGAATACGCTCTTAAACGTGATATTCACATACGCTGTATTTGATTCTAACAATACCCTGTTGGTTATGAGACCTTATCAGATTGCCGCAGCAGAAAGAATATTGTGGAAAATTAAAGGTGCATATCAGGCCAAAAAGTGGTCTACGACAGAAGGCGGTGGTTATATCTGGCATACAACTGGTTCCGGCAAGACTCTCACCAGCTTTAAGGCTGCAAGGTTAGCCACTCAACTCGATTTCATAGATAAGGTATTTTTTGTTGTTGATAGAAAAGACCTCGACTATCAAACAATGAAAGAATATCAACGATTCTCTCCTGACAGCGTTAATGGTTCTGAAAATACTGCGGGATTGGAGCGAAATATAGATAAAAACGATAACAAGATCATTATTACAACGATTCAGAAACTAAATAATCTGATGAAGAGTAAGAATGATTTACCTATCTATCAGAAACAAGTCGTCTTTATTTTTGACGAGGCACATCGTTCACAATTTGGTGAGGCCCAGAAACAATTAAAGAAGAAATTCAAGAAATACTATCAGTTTGGATTTACCGGCACTCCTATCCTCAAGAAAAATGCACTGGGAGCGAAAACTACCGCAAGTGTATTCGGAACAGAATTGCACTCGTATGTCATTACAGATGCTATTCGGGATGAGAAAGTTCTAAAATTCAAAGTTGATTATAACAATGTCCGGCCTCGTTTTAAGGATATCGAGGCAGAACAGGATGAGAAGAAACTAAGTGCTGCGGAAAATAAATCTGCACTGCTTCATCCTGCACGTATCAAAGAGATATCTCAATACATATTGGATAATTTTAGGATAAAGACACATAGAGGCATTGGGGAAAATAAAGGCTTTAACGCAATGTTTGCCGTTAGCAGTGTAGATGCGGCCAAGTGTTACTATGAGGAATTAAACAAGCTACAGAAAGACTCTGAAAAGCAGTTAAAGATAGCAACTATTTTTTCATTTGCAGCTAATGAGGAACAGTCTGCCATTGGTGAGATCATAGATGAGAATTTCGAACCAACAGCAATGAATCTTAGTGCCAAAGAATTCTTGACGAATGCGATCAAGGACTATAATGCGATGTTCCAAACAAGTTATGGAATTGATAGCAGAGAGTTTCAGAATTACTACCGGGATTTAGCCAAAAGGGTTAAAAATAGAGAGGTTGATCTTGTTATTGTCGTTGGAATGTTCCTTACTGGTTTTGATGCGCCTGCCTTAAATACACTGTTTGTTGATAAAAATCTTCGTTTCCATGGACTCATTCAGGCATTCTCTCGAACAAACCGAATTTACGATGCGACAAAGACATTTGGTAATATTGTTACCTTCAGAGATTTAGAGCAACATACTATTGATGCCATAACTTTATTTGGAGATGACAATACCTGGAATGTAGTGCTTGAAAAGAGCTATAAGGAGTATTTGGAAGGATTTAAGGATGTCATTTCAGGGGAAACTCGCAGAGGATATATTGAAGTTGTAAAAGAGTTGAGCGAGAAATTTCCCAATGTGAATGAAATAGAGACGGAGCAGGACAAAAAGGATTTTTCTAAATTATTTGGTGAGTACTTACGGATAGAAAATATCTTGCAGAACTATGATGAATATACATATCTTAAAGCATTGCAAACAGTAGACTTAAATGACCTCAATGCTGTTGAAGTATTCAAAAGCACTTATTTTGTGACAGACGAGGATATTAAGGATATGCAGCAGATAGAGATGCTGAGTGAGCGAGAAGTTCAGGACTACAAGTCTACTTACAATGATATTAGAGATTGGCTAAGACGTGCAAAAGAAAGTGCTGCTACGGAGAAATCCAATATTGATTGGGATGATGTAGTCTTTGAGATTGATCTGCTCAAGTCCCAAGAAATAAATTTGGACTACATCCTTGAGTTGATTTTTGAGCATAACAAAAAGATGGAGGACAAATCATCACTTATAGAAGAGATACGTGGAGTAATTCGATCCAGTATGGGGAATAGAGCAAAAGAGAGTCTTATTGTAGACTTTATTAACGAGACAAATATAGATACTATTACAGATAAGGAAAGTATTATAGAATCGTTCCATAAATACGCACAATGCAGAAAGGAACAAGAAATTGCCGATTTAATTGCATCAGAGAACCTAAATGAAGAAAATGCAAAGCGATATATTGCAGTCTCCTTAAAACGCGGATTTGTTAGCGAAAACGGAACAGATTTCAATAGCATCCTACCAAAGATGAGTCCATTGAATCCGATGTACTTGACAAAAAAGCATAAAGTATTCCAAAGGATTATGGCATTTGTTGAGAGATTTAAGAATACAGGACACCAATAGTTTTGTATTGGCATGAACCTAATTCCCCAGCGGAAACAGTCCATACAAGTTTGAGTCTATGCGGTCGGTAATCGTCTGGAAAGCCTTGGCATCGTCCCCGAACTTGC
This sequence comes from uncultured Prevotellaceae bacterium, assembly GCA_947176535.1. Lineage (GTDB taxonomy): Bacteria > Bacteroidota > Bacteroidia > Bacteroidales > Bacteroidaceae > Physcousia. The sequence continues at coordinate 10,497 of CAMWQU010000005.1, read as the reverse complement.
AGGTGTCGCCATCGACCACAAGCAACGGCCCCTTGTACGAAGCTATCCAGTCCTCATAAAGGTCATTCAAACCCTGCAAATAGTCAATCTGTATCGACTGCTCGTAGCTTCTTCCCCGTTTCTGAATCTGGGAAACAAGATTGGAGATGGACGAGCGAATGTATATCATAAGGTCGGGTAGGCGCACGAGCGACATCATGAGATCGAAGAGTTCACAATAATTCTCAAAGTCACGGTCGCTCATCAGCCCTTTGTTGTGCAGGTTGGGAGCAAAGATGCAGGCATCCTCGAATATCGTCCGGTCCTGAATGATGTAATTCTGGGATTTGGATATTTCCACAACGTCACGGAATCGCTTGTTGAGGAAATAGATTTGGAGGTTAAACGACCACCGCGCCATATCGGCATAGTAGTCCGCAAGGTAGGGATTATTCTCCACGGACTCGAACTGCGGTGTCCATCCGTAGCGTTTGGCAAGCATCTTGGTCAGTGTGGTTTTTCCGCAACCAATATTTCCGGCAATAGCGATGTGCATAATAGTCTATGAAAAAGTTGTATGTATTAGTAGGATTTGTATCTATTCGGTCGTCACGGGAAAGCCTCAGCCAACGGCACCTTCAAGGCTCACACCGAGCAGCTTCTGAGCCTCAGCGGCAAATTCCATGGGGAGTTTGTTGAGCACATCCTTGGCATAGCCATTAACGATGAGTCCTACGGCCTCCTCAGTCGGAATACCACGTTGATTGCAGTAGAAAAGCTGCTCCTCCGAAATCTTTCCGGTAGTGGCTTCGTGCTCGACCACGGCAGTAGGGTTCTGCACATCCATGTAAGGGAATGTATGTGCGCCACACTTGTCGCCGAGCAACAAAGAGTCGCAAGAAGAATAGTTGCGGGCATCGTCGGCCTGCTTACCGACTTTCACCAGTCCTCGGTAGGAGTTCTGACTGTGACCGGCACTGATGCCCTTACTAATGATAGTGCTTCGGGTGTTTTTGCCCAGATGTATCATCTTCGTACCCGTGTCGGCCTGCTGGAAGTTATTGGTCAGGGCCACACTGTAAAACTCGGCCTGACTTCCCTCACCGGAAAGCACGCAACTGGGATACTTCCAGGTGATGGCACTGCCCGTCTCCACTTGCGTCCACGACAGACGGCTACCTGCACCGCGCAGATGACCGCGCTTGGTCACAAGATTCAACACACCTCCCTTTCCGTCCTTGTCGCCGGGATACCAGTTCTGCACGGTCGAGTACTTCACTTCAGCGTTTTCCATGACCACAATCTCCACAATGGCGGCATGGAGTTGGTTTTCGTCGCGCATGGGAGCCGTACAACCCTCGAGGTAAGAGACGTAGGCGTTATCATCGCAAACGATGAGTGTACGCTCGAACTGTCCCGTGCCACGGGCATTGATACGGAAATAAGTGCTAAGTTCCATGGGACAACGCACGCCCTTGGGAATGTAAACGAAAGAGCCGTCGGAGAAAACTGCGGAGTTGAGTGCCGCAAAGAAATTGTCACGATAAGGAACTACGGAGCCGAGATATTGACGGACGAGGTCGGGATGCTCACGCACGGCCTCACTAATAGAACAGAAAATGATGCCTTTCTCTTGTAACCGCTCGCGGAAGGTGGTCCTCACGGAGACGCTGTCCATGACGGCATCCACCGCTATGCCACTCAATGCCAGACGTTCTTCCAAAGGAATGCCCAGTTTGTCGAACGTTTTCATCAGCTCAGGGTCGATTTCCTTCGGTGAATCGGGCGATTTCTGCGCCGTCGGGTCGGCATAGTAGGAAATGTCCTGATAGTCGATTCGGGGCATGTCGAGGTGTCCCCACGTGGGTTCCTCCAACGTCTGCCAGTAGCGAAAAGCCTTGAGGCGGAAATCGAGCAGCCACTCAGGCTCGCCCTTCTTCTCGGAAATCAGCCGCACCACATCCTCGGAAAGTCCTTTCTCTATGATGTCGGTCTGCACATCCGTCGTGAATCCGTATTCGTATTTCTTGTTGGCTATCTCTTGTAGGAAAGCCTGTTCGTTGTTCTTCTCCATTCTATTCCTTGTTTATGTAGGGAAACAGACAGTCGGGCACCGTCTCCAGCATCTCCAACAGAGAGCTTCGTTCCAACTGTGCCTCCGCGTCGCGCACGTAATCAATAGCCAACATGATACATCCCAGCAGGAAAGTGCATTTGAGGAATCCGGCCGCTGCCCCGAGCAGTTTATTGAGCGTGCCCACAATGAGGATGCCGTCAAGCAGTTTCGTAATGAGGCAAGCCAAAGCACCGAGGAGCAGAGGGACAAGTACCCAGATTATCAGAAAGCCCAATGTCCCGACATCCATCTGCCGATAAGCGTAGTAGGCTAGACAGAATCCCAGAAAGATGCCGACAAAGGAAATGATTTCCTTCACCAAACCGTTCTGCCAACCACGGAGTGCTCCGAGGAACAGAACTATAAGACATAATAGCTCTTTCATCTTTCTCAAAAGAGAAACGGATTACGCAGCCAAGAATCCCGGCCCGTTCGTGAGCCTATCGCTGATCTGCGTAATCCGTATTGCGGGTGTATCAAAGTTTTGCTTTAATTTCGATTTCCTGGAACGTTTCAATAATATCGCCCTCTTTCAGGTCGTTGTAATTGACTATGGAAATACCGCACTCGAAGTTGGTCGTAACCTCCTTCACATCGTCCTTAAATCGTTTCAGGGCATTGATTTCGCCGGTGTAGACAACAATACCGTCGCGTATGACACGGGCCTTGTTTGTACGGCTGACCTTTCCCTCGATGACGTAAGCACCGGCCACGGTACCCACTTTCGAGATGTGGTAAACCTGACGGACTTCCACCTGAGCGGTGACTTCCTCCTTGATTTCGGGCGAAAGCATGCCCTCCATGGCGTCGCGAATCTCTTCAATAGCATCGTAGATGACGCTGTATGTGCGGATGTCCACACCCTCCTGTTCCGCCAGTTTGCGGGCAGCGGCCGAAGGACGAACCTGGAAAGCCACGATGATGGCATCCGAAGCGGCAGCCAGATTGACATCGTTCTCGCTAATCTGTCCTACGCTCTTCTGTATGACATTAACCTGTATCTTCTCGGTGGAGAGCTTCAGCAGCGAATCACTCAAGGCCTCGATAGAACCGTCCACGTCACCCTTGACGATAACATTCAGTTCCTTGAAGTTACCCAAAGCGATACGACGGCCGATTTCGTTCAAATCGACACGCTTCATCGTGCGCAAGCCTTGTTCGCGAGCCAGTTGTTCGCGTTTGTTGGCAATCTCGCGGGCCTCCTGGTCGCTGTCCATCACATGGAAAGCATCACCGGCCGTCGGTGCACCGTTCAGACCCAGTATCGTAGCCGCCTGTGCGGGTCCAATCTCCTTGACACGTTGGCCACGTTCGTTGAACATGGCTTTCACGCGGCCGAAGTTGGTGCCGGCCAGCATGATGTCGCCCACACGCAGCGTACCGTTGCTGCAAAGCACGGTTGCCACGTAGCCGCGACCCTTGTCCAACGAAGACTCAATGATCGTTCCCATACCCTTGCGGTTGGGATTGGCTTTCAAATCAAGCATTTCGGCCTCAAGGAGCACTTTCTCCAACAGTTCATTCACACCGATACCCTTCTTCGCACTGATGTCCTGGCTCTGATATTTACCACCCCAGTCTTCGACAAGGAAGTTCATGTTAGCCAGATGCTCCTTAATCTTTTCGGGATTGGCGGCAGGCTTATCTATCTTATTGATGGCAAACACAATGGGTACATTGGCTGCCATGGCATGATTGATAGCTTCCTTGGTCTGCGGCATGATGTCGTCATCGGCTGCCACAATGATGATGGCAATGTCGGTAACCTGAGCACCACGGGCACGCATGGCGGTGAAAGCCTCGTGTCCCGGAGTATCGAGGAATGTGACATGCCGGCCGTCTTCAAGTTTCACGTTATAGGCACCGATATGCTGCGTAATGCCACCGGCCTCTCCGGCGATAACGTTGGTCTGACGGATATAGTCGAGCAAAGAGGTCTTACCATGGTCTACATGGCCCATCACCGTAACGATGGGAGCGCGGGGCTGCAACTCTTCTTCGCTGTCCTCCACTTCCACAACGGCCTCGCTTACCTCTGCACTGACGTACTCGGTGGTGAAGCCGTATTCCTCGGCAATGAGGTTTATCGTTTCGGCATCCATGCGCTGGTTGATGCTGACCATGATACCAATCGACATACACGTGCCGATAATCTTCGTCACGGGCACATTCATCATCGTTGCCAATTCGTTGGCCGTAACGAACTCTGTCAGCTTCAGCACCTTGCTTTCGGCTGCCATCTGTTCGATTTCCTCCTCCATGCCCTGACGGATGGCATCGCGCTTCTCGCGACGGTACTTGGCACCCTTACCCAGTTTGTTATCCTTCGACGTCAGCCGGGCCAGCGTCTCTCTTACCTGCTTGGCAACTTCCTCGTCGCTCACCTCCTGCGGCAGGACGGTCTGCTTGGGCTGATTCTTCTTTTTCTTCTTGTTCTGCCCCTGCTGGTTGTTGTTATTCTGCTGCTTGGGGCGGTTCTGATTGTTTCCGCCGCTCTGCTGATTGGCCACAGCATTTACGTCCACACGCTGCTGACCGATGCGGGCGCGCTTCTGCTTACCCTGCTTCTCTTCGCGTTCTTTACGCTTCTCCTCTTTGGTTTTCTTCTTGGGACGTGTACTCTGGTTCATGGACGAGAGATCCACACGTCCGAGCACGGTAAGCGTAGGTGTTGCCGTAGCTTCCTTCTTCAGACGGAACACTCCATCCTCCGAAACATCACCGATGGCAGGTTTCTCTTTCTTCGGCGAAGGCGTCGGTTTCGGCTGAGGTGCCACCTCTTTCTGAGGCTCCGCCTTCGGCTTTGCCGCCGGCGCGGGAGCCGCCTGGACGTTCTCTTTATGCTCCTTAACAGGCACTTTCTCCGCAGGCTTCACCTCCGGTGCGGGGACAGGCTGCGGTTTCTCCTGAGGTGCAGGCGCAGGTTGTGGTTTGGGCTGCGGCTTGCTTTTGGGCTTGTTCAAATCAATTTTGCCCACGACCTTAGGCGTGGTCACATTTACGGTCGTTGTCTCTGCGAGCACTTCCTCGCGACGGCGTTCTTTCTCCTTTTCTTTGGTGCTCTGACGTTGCTGCTGCATCTCCGTAGCATTCTTACGAAGCGTTTTATCCGGAGCAAACTCTTTGAGCAACATCTCATACTGTTCGTCCGTAATACGACTATTGGGATTGGCTTCCACGTCAGCAAAGCCTTTTTTCTGCAGATACTCAACCACAGTCTGCAGGCCCACGTTACATTCTTTAGTTGCTTTATTTAGCCTTATACTCATTTTTCTTAGGATTAAGGATTAAAAATTAGGTATTGTCGGTATCGGGATTAGTGGCTTTGGGTATCAAACTCTAATTTCTAATCCTCTATTCTCTATTTCATTACTTATTCGTTCTCTTCGAACTCGGCGGCAAGGATGCGCAAAGTTTCATCGACAGTTTCTTCTTCAAGGTCGGCTTCCTTGATAATCAACTCGCGCGGAGCATTAAGCACCTGACGGGCCGTTGTCAGACCTATCTTTTTCAGTTCCTCAATCACCCAGGGCTCTATTTCATCGGTAAACTCGTCGAGCTGAACATCGTCCTCCTCTTCATCCAGTTCGCGGAAGACGTCAATAGTAAAACCGGTCAGCATGGAAGCCAGTTTGATGTTGGCACCTCCCTTACCGATGGCCAGACTGACCTGATCGGGATTCAGGAACACTTCGGCTTTCCGGGTCTCTTCATTCAGTTCCACCCGATTGACGTTGGCAGGACTCAAAGCGCGCGTGATGAAGAGTTGCGGATTGGCCGTATAGTTGAGCACGTCGATGTTCTCACCGCGCAGTTCACGCACAATGCCGTGCACACGGCTACCCTTGACACCCACACAGGCACCTACCGGGTCGATGCGTTCGTCGTAGCTCTCCACGGCCACCTTGGCGCGTTCGCCGGGGATGCGGGCCACACGATGCACGGTAATCAGACCGTCGTTTATCTCAGGCACCTCGGCCTCCAGCAGACGCTTGAGGAAGTCGGGACTGGTGCGGCTGACATAGATTTTGGGATTGCCGTTGGCATTATCTACACGGCTGATGACGGCGCGCACGGTCTCACCCTTACGGAAGAAATCGCCGGGAATCTGATCCTGCCGGCCAAGCAGAAGTTCGTTTCCTTCGTCGTCGAGGAGCAGCAATTCACGCTTCCACACCTGATAGACCTCGCCACTGACAATTTCGCCCACGCGATCCTTATATTGGTTGTACAGCGTATCATGTTCCAGCTCCAGAATGCGGCTAGCCAGCGTCTGACGCAGCGTAAGAATGGAGCGTCTGCCGAACGACAGGAAGTCCACCTGCTGGCTCACTTCCTCGCCCACCTCATAGTCGTCCTCAATCTTACGGGCATCACTCAGACTAATCTCGCGCTGAGGGTCTTTCACGTCACCGTCTTCCACGACCGTGCGGTTATGATAAATCTCGAAATCGCCTTTGTCGGGATTCACGATTACATCATAGTTGTCGTCGGAACCATACGTTTTGGCGATGACACTACGGAAGCACTCCTCAAGGACGCTGACCAGTGTAGCCCGGTCGATATTCTTCATTTCCTTAAATTCCGCGAAAGAGTCTATCAGATTCACTCCTTCCGATGCTTTTTTTGTTGCCATATATATTCTTTTCTTTAGTTTTAATCGTTGTTTTTCCCTGCACTCACTTCGCCTTGATAAGGTATTTCGTATAAGCCACCTCGTCGAAGGTGAAGTGCATACCCACAAGCACCCGTTTGGCCCGCTTGGCTCCTTCGGGTTTCACTTTCTGCTCGACTTCCATGTCGAAGCCGGCTTCATCCACGGCCACAAGCTGACCCTGATAGCGGTGTCCGTCCCGGGTCTGGGTTTCCACCATCTTGCCAATGTGGATTTCGTACTGCTTGAGCACACGGAACGGCTGACCGAGACCGGCACTGCCGACCTCCAGTTCGAAATCTTCCTGCTCGCGGTCGAAGTGCTTTTCGATAAAGCGACTCAGTTCGGCACAATCTTCAATCCACACACCCTCGGCGTGATCGATAGTCACCACAATGCAATCATCGGCACTGACCGACACTTCCACCAGGAAGTAATCCTTGTCGGCCAACCACTCATTGACGATGTTCTCTACAAACTTTTTGTCTATCATTTGTATTTGTTTTATTAACAGAAGTGAGGAACACCTTTCGGGCTCCTCACTATCAACACTGCAAAGATACGAATAAGTATGCTAAGTTCCAAATTTTAGGCGGAAGAATGTGAGAAAAATTTTCTCCGCACCGATTAGGCAGCTTTAAGACGCTATTGCGAACGCGACAGACGCCCGAAAAACGACGTCCCGAGGACGGGCCCTCGTCCATAGCGGGACGAGGCCGAGTCGTCGTATGGACGAGAGCCCGTCCTCGGGGGGACGAGTTGCAGGCCTCGGAGAAGGCCGCGCTATTGTGTGCCCTGGGGCATTCCCCAATACAGGAACAGGCCCACCATAAGCATCACCATAATGGCCAGGGCGGCAATCCCGTACAGGAAGCCCCGGTTGGCCGTCCGGATATTTCTGCGTCGTCTCATGGATGTAGTATTTTATTGTATTGTTCTCTGTCTTTCAGCAGTTCCACGGCCTGGTCGAACACGGTATCGTTGAGCAACAGATGCTCCGCCCGACCACGCTGGTAGTAGTAGCGGCAGACGATTTCGTCCTCTATGTACGGACGAATCACCTCACGCAGACGCATCAGTTCCTCGGAAAGGTCGCTTTTCAGCACCTCCTCAAGCTGTGCGAGCGTGCTCTCCGCCCGGTCGTAACATCCCTCCAGACGGGCGGCCTCGCGCAAGAGCTTCAGCACATCGTCTGTCCGCCGGTGGCTCTCGAAACCGCTCTCCGCCATGTAGGCCACGAAAGCTGCGTATTCCTCATCCGTCATCGCATAGTCCGCGGGAGAGGCAATGCTGTCATGCTCCAGTGCGTATTGCGTAACGAAGTTCAGCAGTTCATCACTCTGCACCACGTCATAGACAATGGAACTGAGGCTGTCCAAACGGGCCTCAACGTCGGGTTTTATACCGCCGCCGTCGCGCACCTCGCGCCCTCCCCGGGTATGGAATACGCGGGTCAGCGAGTCGGGCACCGTGCCCACCCGCCCGTCGCCGGTCAGGTGACGGTAGTCGTAAGCCTGAATACAGCGTCCGCTGGGAATGTAATACCGCGAGATGGTGATTTTCAGGTCGCCGCGGTCGCTCACATCATGTATGGCCTGCACAAGTCCCTTACCGTAGGTGCGGGAACCCATGACCACCGCCCGATCCATATCTTGCAGACTTCCGCTCAGAATTTCGGCCGCCGAGGCGGAACTGCCGTTCACGAGCACCACAATGGGCGTCACCGTGTCGAGCGGTTCGGACGTGGTGTAGTAGTCGCGGTTGGAGGAAGCCATCTTTCCTTTGGTATATACCACCTTCTGCCCCTTGCCCACAAAGAGGTTCACGATATGAATCGCCTCGTCGATGGAACCGCCGGGATTGTCGCGCAAGTCCAAAACAAGGCTCTGCATCCCGCGGCTTTGCAGGTTCTGGTAAGCATGACGCATCTCCAGGGCAGACCCCGTCGTGAAGTTCGACAGACAGATGTAGCCCACGCCATCGTCTTTCATTCCGTAATAGGAAATAGAGGGCAACTGGATGGTCTGCCGGGTCAGACGGAAAGTCAGCGGCTCGGCCTCACCGCTGCGCTTGACGCGCAGTTCAAAACTGGTTCCTGCTTCGCCGCGCAGCATACTGCTCACCTCATCCGTCATTTTCTTCTTCACGTCTTTCCCGTCGATGGTCAGAATCACGTCTCCGGCCCTGACACCCGCCAACTGACTGGGTGTGCCCTCATAAGGCTCCACCACCATGGCGCGCTCCTCTTTCCGGTTGTAGCGAATCAGACTGCCTATACCTGCATATTTGCCGGTAGCCATCTGCCGCAGTTCATCGTCGTCCGCAGGATAATACTGCGTGAAAGGGTCTACGTGATCGAGCATCGCCTTTATGGCCCAGCGAATGACCGTATCGGCCGAAAGCGTGTCCACGTAGTAGATGTCCAACTGGCGATAGATGTCGTCGAAAAGTTCCAAATGCCGGGCAATCTCGGCATTGTGGCTCTCGTTTCGTTGTGCCGCAGCCGGCAGGCCAACAAGCAGAGCGATAACGGAAAGAATGGGATATAATACTTTTTTCATACTGCGAAGTTACGAAATCTTCTCCACATTATTGCAGAATTTGTCTGACATTTAATTTTATTTCTGTCCAGCACGCTTCCGACAGCCGGGTGCCCACCACCCGAATCACGTTCCGGCTGAGCAGCGAACCCAGTTGCAGGCATTGCTCCAGAGAAGCACCTCGGGTGAGGCCGTACAGGAATCCACCGGCAAAGAAGTCTCCGGCCGCCGTCGTGTCCACCACGCCCCGGCTCTCGCCCGGAACCGCCCTCCGGCACCCCTTGCACAAGGCCGTTGCGCCCCGCTTGCCCAACTTCACCACGGCTATCTCCGCCATGCCGGCAATTTCCTCCAGAGCATCCTCCGGCGACTTCCCGCCGGTGAAAGCGGCACTCTCTTCCTCGTTGGCAAACACGACGTCGATGTACTCCGCCACCAAACGACGAAAGAAGTCGAGATTATCCTTTATTATATTATAGCTTGCGAGGTCGATGCTCGTCTTCATCCCCAACTGTTTGGCCACGCGGCATATCCGGTCGATGAGCGCATGGTTCTGCACTAGATACCCTTCTATGTGCACCCAGCGGTAGCCCCGGAGAAGTTCGGGCGTGATGTCGTCAGCCGCAAGTTGTCCCGCCACACCGAGATAAGTAGCAAACGTGCGTTCAGCATCGGGAGTGATAAACGTGTTGGCCACACCGCTGTGCCCCTCGCCGACGATAAGTCGTGCTTCGATACCCGCCTCCCAGCAGTTGTCCCGGAAAAAGCATCCCATGTCATCTTCTCCGACGCGTCCGACAAAACCGACTTCCGCGCCCAAGTTCGCCAAGGCCAACATGGCATTTCCCGCACTGCCTCCCGTGGCCCGGGCAGGATGTAGGGTTTTCAACTCTTCGGAAATCCGTTGCTGCCGTTCGTCGTCGATAAGCGTCATTCCGCCTTTGGGCAGATTCAATCTTTCCAGTGCCTCGTCACTGTCCAAACGCACCAAAACATCCACCAAAGCATTGCCAATTCCTATGATTTTGTCCATAGTAAGATATTTTTTTGCAAAGATAATGATATTTTTTTACTTTTTATTTTGTCGTTATCATTTTTATGCTTACCTTTGCACCTGCATTCACGAAATAACTGCTTCAGTAGCTCAGTTGGTTAGAGCACCTGACTGTTAATCAGGGGGTCGTTGGTTCAAGCCCATCCTGAAGCGC